>DATMJE010000148.1:0-10873 GCA_035553995.1 Usitatibacter sp.
CCGCCATCCGGAAACGTTCATCGTGGCGCGCACCGCCGTCGATCGCGTCGCCGGCTTCTATATCCTCTTCGAGCGCGGGCGCGTCGATCCGGTGCTCTTGCAGGAAGATCCGATCACCGCGGCGTGGTGTGCCCACCTCGACGCTCATCCCGTGCTAAGCCGCGAGCGTGTCCTGTTCAACCGGCGCTGGATGACTCGCGGCGCCGGTGAAGCGCTCAGCCCGGTGCAGGCGGCGTGCTGGCTCGACCTCAAGCGGTCATATATGGAGATTCGGCCGAACTTGCGGCGCGTCTACGCGACCGTGATCGACATCGGGCTCTTCGCGCCGTTCGTGACGCCTCTCGGATTCGTGCCGATCGAGCAGGCGCAGCAGACATTGGGCGGATACACGTATTACACGGCCATGCTCGATTTCGGGCCGGCCAGCATCGATGGATGGCTGAGCCGCCTGATCGGCCTCGAGCTTGCGGCCGCGTCGGGCGCCCCGGAGGCCGCGCAGGAAACGGCACGAGCCCGTCGCGACAGTCCGTTCCTTCAATGGATCAACGCCTCGCATGGCGACGAAGTCGAGCTCGTCAACATCGAGGACGTGCGCTATTTCAAGTCCGACACGAAGTACACGCGCATGGTGGCTTGCGGCCGCGAATGGCTCATCCGCAAGACGATCAAGGAGCTCGTGGAGGAGCTCGACCCCTCGATCTTCCTCCAGATGCACCGCGCCGCCATCGTGAACCTGGGCGCGGTAGAGAGCGTTGTGCGCGACGAGAAGGGTCACGTGGGGCTGCGCCTGCGCGGTCTCGCCGAGGTGCTCCAGGTGAGCCAGCCCTACACGCATCGTTTCCGGCAGATGTGAGCCAGCACGTGGCGCTTCGGCTGGCGTCGCATTCGCCGGCGCCACGACACGTGCTCCAGCTCGCTTCTGGACTGGACCGTGGAGTGAGGCCATCATAGCGCCGCGATGAACCTTGCCGAATACGCCAGCCACGACGCACTCGGCATCGCCGCGCTCATCGCGAGCGGGGAGGTCTCGCCGCGGGAGATGGCGCAAATCGCCGCGCACGCCATCGACGCCGTGAACCCGCAGGTGAACGCCGTCGTCGAGACTTATCCCGACCGCATCGAAGACCTGGACGAGGCGCGATTGGGGAACGGCCCCTTCCGCGGCGTGCCGTTCCTCATCAAGGACGTCTTCGGACACGAGGCAGGACGGAAGATCGAATTCGGCAGCCGCCTGTGCAAGGGGATGGTCTGCGAGCAGGACACTTACGTGGCCGAGCTCTTCCGCGCGGCGGGCCTCAACATCATCGGGCGCAGCGCCGCACCCGAGTACTCGATGGCAGGCACGGCCGAGAGCGCGCTGCACGGCAATACCTCGACGCCCTGGCGCCACGGCTACTCCGCCGGCGGCTCCACGGGCGGCGGCATGTCGGCCGTGATCTCCGGCATGGTGCCCATCGCGCACGGCACCGACATCGGCGGCTCGATCCGCATTCCCGCGAGCTTCTGCGGCGGCGTGGGTCTCAAGCCCTCGCGCGGGCGCATCTCCTACGGCCCGCAGATGGACGAGAACGGCTACGGACTCGGCATGAACTTCGTGCAGGCGAAGAGCGTGCGGGATGCGGCGGCGATGCTCGACTGCATGGCGATTCCGCAGCCGGGGGACCCGTTCGTGATCCCGAAGCCCGGCGAGCCGTATGCCTCGCTCATCCGCGCGAAGCCCCGGCGCCTTCGCATCGGCTGGTCGACGGAGGCGCTGATGGGCTTCGAGACCGATCCCGAGGTCCGCGCCGCGGTGGAGCGCGTCGCGCGCGTGCTCGCCGACATGGGCCACGAGGTCGCGGAAGAAAGCCCTCGCGTGGATGGGCTCAGGGCCCAGCGCGCGATGATGGACCTCTGGTTCTTCGGCTTCGACGTGAGGCTCGCGGGCTATTCGAAGCGCAGCGGACACGCGATCGGCCCGGACACGCTCGAGCCGATCGTCTTCAGGATCTACGAATACGCGAAGCGGATGAAGGCCGAGGCTTTCTTCAACTCGATGGCCTACCTGAACACCGCGCGCCGGGCGCTGGGTGCTTATTTCTCGAAATACGACGTGTGGCTCTCGCCCACCACGGCGCGCACTTCGGAGCCGTGGGGCAACTACAACCTCGGCCGTACCGACGTGGAATTCGAGGAGCTTCCGGAGAAGGTCCTCAGGGCCGTCACGCAGTTCACGCTCCCGCACAACATCATGGGCACGCCGGCGATCTCGCTGCCGCTCGCGATGCATTCGAACGGGCTGCCGATCGGCGTGCAACTGGGGACACGGCCCGCGGACGAGCATGTCGTGCTGCAGCTCGCCGCCGCGCTGGAGGAGGCGATGCCGTGGAGCGAGCGCGTGCCGCCGCTTCACGTCTCGCGGATGGCGGCCACCCGATGAAGATCGTCGACATGAAGACCTACTCGCCGGTGTACCCGGTGAAGGACCCGTTCTCGAACGCGATGCGCACCACGCGGGAACGCCCGTTCGGATTGGTCGAAGTCATCACCGATGCCGGCATCACCGGATGGGGAGAAGGCGCGACGGTCCCGGCGCGCGCGGCGCTCGACGCGCATGTGATGGGGAAGAACCCGTTCGACTACGAAGTGATCTGGGAAGCGCTCCACAGGCAGGGCGTCGATCCCGCGGCGATCAGCGCGGTGGACATCGCACTGTGGGACGTCATGGGCAAGGCGCTGAAGCAGCCCATTCACCAGTTGCTGGGCGGGGCGTTTCGCACGCGCGTGCAGGCTTACGCGACGGGACTCTTCCGGCGGGAGCGGGCCGACCGCACCGCAGCCCTGGTGGAAGAAGCCCGCGGTTATGTGGATGAAGGCTTCACGGCGATGAAGATGAAGGTCGGTTTCGGTTCCGACTACGACGTGAGGAACGTCGCAGCGGTGCGCCGCGCCATCGGCGACCACATCCTGTTCGCGGTGGACGCCAATTGCGGTTATGACGTCGGCACGGCCATCGCGGTGGGCCGCGAGATCGCGAAGAACGACCTGCTGTGGTTCGAGGAGCCGATCAGCGCCGACGATGTCGAGGGCCATGTCGAGATCCGCCGGGCGCTCGGCATGCGCATCGCGGGCGCCGAGCAGCTCCGCGGGCGCTGGGCTTTCCGGCGCATGATCCAGGAGCGCGCGCTCGACATCATCCAGCCGGACGTGTGCGTGTGCGGCGGCTTTACCGAGTACCGCAAGATCGCGGCGATGGCGAGCGCGAACCACGTGAGGGTGATCCCGCACATGTTCGGCACCGCGATCCGGCTCGCGGCCACGCTCCACCTGCTTGCTGCGACGCCGGATTCGCCGCGCGCGCACGAGCCGTTCCCCACGCTGCTCGAGTACGACATGAGCGAGAACGCGCTGCGCACCGAGCTCGCGAGAGAGCCGATTCGCCACAGCGCGGGCATCGTCGCCGTGCCTCAGGCGCCGGGGCTCGGCATCGAGATCGACCGCGAGGTGCTTGCGAGGTACTGCTAGCTTGCGGAACTGGCGAGCTACATCTCGCCGCCAAAGTGGCTCAGCGCTTCTCGGCCGGCGTCGAAGTGGCAGGACCCATGCCCCAGACCTGGATGATCGTCTCTTCGCTTTTTGCGCCGTCGTAGTGGACCTTGCCGCCGCGATGGAAGACGTAGCTTCCGGCGGGAGCGGGCACGGTGCTCCCGGGGTCGAACGTTTCCCCGGTGCCCATCCACCACGTTCCGGAAATCACGACGAAGAAGCGGTCGTTGGGATGAAAGTGCGGCCGGCTCATATTGCCCGGCAGCCACTTGATCCGGACCACGTATGGTCCCGGCTTGGCCGGGTCGCCGAACAACACCGCCTGCTCGTTCGTTCCCGCCGCGTTCCTGACCCACTTGATCTCGGACGGCGGCGTGAAATCCACCGCGCTGCGGTCGATGTCCGCGGCGACGTGTCCCGCCGAGCTCAGCGCGAATCCGACGAGAACCAGGCCGGCGATCCGGGCGATGGGTGGCATGTCGATCTCCTTGGTGATGGAGTGATCGGGGCGAGGCGCCATGTTAGCGCGCCCTGTTTGGGGCGCTGACAAGTAGTGCCGGCTACGGCTACAGCTCGCCGGGAAAGCGAACGATGAACCCGTCGCGGTTCGGCATCTTCACCTGCGGCAGCGTCGTCGCGTTCATCACCGCATCGGGGGCGATGAGCCTGTTCTCCGCGAGGATGTACGCGGTGAGCGCGTAGACCTCGTCGTTCGAGAGCGTCCTCGGTTGCGGCCACGGCATCGCACGCCGGATGTAATCGAACACGGTCGTCGCATAGGGCCAGAAATTCCGGATGGTCCGTGCCGAATCGATGCGCTCGATCGCGCCGCCCCCGACGAGCGCCGCGTTCACGCCGCCCCTGGCGTTTTCGCCGTGGCACGCGGCGCACTTCTGCGCATAGACGACCGCCCCTTGTGCGGCCGTGCCGCTCCCCGGTGGCAAGCCGTCGCCATCGGGCGAGACGCTGATGTCCCAGGCCGCGATCTCCGCGGGCGTGACGGGCTTGCCGAGATCGGGGCCGGCGGCGGGCACGCCGATCGAAGCGAGCAGGGTGAAAGCGGCCGCGAGCTCACGCATACACATGCCTGACCTCGCCGTTACCATCGATCGCCCAGCTCGTGGGGCCGTTGTAGTGCTGGCTGATGAACGCCGTGGCCGGCAGCACCTTGTTGCTCTCGCCGCGCTCGGCCACGATCTGCGCGCGCGTGGGCTGCACGTTTCCCGCTTCATCCCAAGCCCGGCTCTGCAGCACCGCGGGCCCGCCGTCCCAGCGCCAGGGTATGCGGAAGCGCGTGAACGCCTTCGAGAGCACCGGCTCCTGCAACGCGCTTTCGGCCCAGGTGGCGCCACCGTCGGCGGAGACCATCACGCGCGAGATGCGGCCGTTGCCCGAATACGCGATGCCGGAAATCTCGTAGAGCCCGGGCCCGCGTAACGCGAGGCCCGGCGATGGATGGGTGATGAACGATTTCACCTGCTGCAGGAAGAAGAACCGATACGCCTTTCCGTTGGGCAGGATCGGTGCGTACGTCCGCGCCTCGTAATAGCTCATCGCGGGCTCCTCGACGAGCTTGATGCGGCGCAGGTACTTCACGTTCATGTTGCCTTCCCAGCCGGGGAGCAGGAGGCGCATCGGGTAGCCATTGCCGGGCATGAGGCGCTCGCCATTCTGGTAGAGCGCGATCATCGCGTCGTCCAGGCCCTTCTTGAGCGGCACGCTGCGGCTGAGAGCGGGCGCGTCGCCACCTTCGGCAACGAGCCACTTCGCTTTCGGATCGATGCCGGTCTCCGCGAGCAACGTCGCCAGCGGCACGCCGGTCCACTCCGCGCAGGAGGCGAGGCCGTGCAGCGCCTGCACGTTCGCCTGGACCGGCGCGCTCGAAAAGAGCGGCGCGCTGTTGCCGCCGCACTCGAGGAAAGTCATGCGCGACACCATCGGATAGCGCGCGAGCGCGTCCACCGTGAAGACGAGCGGGCGTTTCACCAGGCCGTGGACCACGAGACGGTGCTTGCCGGGGTCGATGTCCGGGTTGCCCATGTGGGAGATCACGAAATGCACGCCGTTCGGCGTGAACGTGCCGTTGAGCAGATGGTGCGGCGTACGGGCGTGCTGCGTTCGCGGCTCGCCGTTCGGGTTGCTCAGCGTGCGAACCACGCTCTTCTCGAATCGCGATGGCGAGCCGTAAGCCGTCACGGTTTCGCCCGGCACCTTGCTCCACGGATCGTCCGCGAGCGCTTCGGCGGCCGCGGGCTTGGTCACCTCATAAGCCGTAAGGGCCGCGGCGAACGCGGCGCCGCCTCGCAGGAAGGCGCGGCGGTCGAGCAGGCCGTTCGCGGCGACTCGCAGCAGCTCGTCCATGGCGCGCCTCTCAGTTCGCGAGCGGGTCGGGGCGGAGCTGGAACCTCACGACCCTCGGCCGGTTCGTCTTCCCGCCTTCGAGATGGAACACGGTGCGCGTGCCGAAGGTCGTCCAGAGCGCGCGGCCTTTCCAGCCGCCGTTCGGATCGTCGATGCGGCCTTCCACACCTTTGGTGAAGAAGCCGCCGGGGTAGGGAACACGCAGGACCACGAACTTGCCATCCACGAGCGCGAGGAGCGAATCGTTCAGGTTGCCGGTCGCGATCGGGACGTTGCGGCCGAGCCCCAGGATGTCGAACTGGTCGACCCACGTGTAGTAGCTCGATTCGGCGCTGCCGGCATCGGTCACGGCCTGGAATTGCGGCCCCGGCAGCCTATGCAGGGTCCATCCCTCGGGGCAGTGCTTGCCCGTTGCGGCCGGTCCGTTCAGGACCTTGCACTTACGCCGGTCGAACTGCCCGAGGTGGCCGCTCGAGAGCGAGACCCAGAAGACGCCGTCGCGGTCGATGTCGCCACCGCGCGGCCCGTAGCCCGGAGCGGGCGGCTCGTAGATTTCCGCGAGCGCCGTCTGCGACGGATCGGGTCCCGGGTTCACGCGCACGATGTATCCCGGAAATCCGAGCGACGTTCCCCACACGGTCCCGTCGGCAGGGCTTACGGCGATCGAGTAGAGGCTCGTCGCCACGCGCTTGTCCTTCGCGGGATCGACCGGATCGCCGGGCTCGACATAAGCATCGCGCCTGCCGTTGCCGTTGGTGTCCAGGATGAAGGGCGTCCAGCCCTGCGACTTCTCCTCGTCGCCGGTTTCCTCGAAGAGCCTGCGATTGAGCCACCCCAACACGCCGGGACCGGTCACGCCGCTCGAAGTCCAGAGCGTCTGGTTGGCGTCTTCCGCGAAATTCAGGTGGTGGGTCGGGAAGCAGGTGCTGATGAGCGTGAACCTGCCGCTCGCCGGCTCGTACATGGAGAGGTGGCGGCCCGCGCTCTCGAGTGGAAACACCTTCGCCGAAGGATGGCTCGATCCCTTCCTGCAGAAATCGGGATTCGCCGGCGGCCGCACGCGGGCCGTGAACCAGACGCGCCCTCTTTCATCCATCATCGGGTTATGCAAGGTGGTCTGGCTATCCCAGATCGGTTGTGCGCCCCAGTAGACGGAAGGCGCCATCGGCGCGCTCTTCGACGACGGCGTGTTCGGATCGCGCACCGGATGCTTCACCTGCGTAGCGGTGTTGTGCGCGGGATCGAGGATGGGGAAAAAGTCGGTGCTCTCCTCGGTCGCCCCGTAGAGCTTGCCGTAGGCGTTGACGGTCGGCTTGCGCCGGTCGGTGCCGATCAGGTCGTGAAGATAACCGGTGGGTGTGCTCCAGTCCCACAGCGTGAGGACCACGTTGCGCTCCACCCCTTGCGGCCGTGAAGGCTTGGCGGCGGGGAGCTCGCCCGCGGCGATGCGATCGGTCCAGTCGCCGAAGAGGCTTAGCGCGCGTTCCGGATCGAGCCTTCCCAGGACGGTCGTCATCTGCGTCATCGCCTGCCCCGACGTGATGCGCCGCCCCCATGCTTCTGCCGAGGACTTGAACTCGCCGAGCTCCTTCGGGATCGTGCGCGTGCCCCGGGTGCCGATCGCGTGACACGACATGCAGCCGTTGGTCTTCACACCGTTCAGCCATTCGCCCTGGCTCGCCGCGCGCCCCAGGGGAAACTCGCTCCTGGCCGGAATCCTGAGCATCGAGTACCAGTAGATCGGCGGATAGTATTCGGCCGCGGCGGACGCGCTGGGTGCCGGCACCGCCTGGAGGTCGAGATTCCTGCCGGGCGCGCTTGGCACTTTCGGCGAATCGACCAGCCCGTAACCGCGCACCCAGACGCTGTAGCTCGCCTTCGGCAGGTCGGGAATGAGGAAGCGGCCCTGCTCGTCGGTGACCACGATCTTCGCGAATTTCGTCGGCAGCTCGAAGGTCTCGGCGATGACCCAGACGCCCGCCTCCGGTCCGTGGGCGCTCGTCACCACGCCGCCGAGGTCGTTGTCGCCGATGCGAATCGCGGCATCGCTACCGCGCGATAGGGTGGGCCCGCCGCCCTGGCAGCCGGCGAGAACCGCGCATGCGCCGAGGACCGCAGCGGCCAGGCCACCCCACGCCCTGATCGTGTTCATAGGCTCCCGCCTACTTTCCGCGTTTCGACTCCGCGAGCTCCTTCTCGAGCGCCTCGATGCGACGCTGCATCGCGCTCATGCGTCCGGTCATCGCGCCCACGTTGAAGAAGGTTACGCTCTCGGCTGGAGCGTCGAGCGTATTGCCGTAGCCGAGCCAGGACGAGTCGTACACGCGCACGTTCCTGAAGCCCAGATCCCTGAGCACTGTAGCGGTCTCCGAGGCGCGGATGCCGCTCTGGCAGTACACGATCGTTTCCTTTGCCGGGTCCAGCTTCGCATAGAGCGAGCGCAGCTGCTCGCGGGACTTGAGATCGAGCCCCTGCTTGCCGGCTACGGCAGGGCTGTCGGGCCGGGATTGCGCTTCCGGATCGGACCAGTTCTCCGTGTAGTTGATCGGCACGGCGCCGGGAATGTGGCCGCCGCGGATGGCGCGGATGTCCTCGCCGCGGTATTCGCGCGGCGTGCGCACGTCCACGATCTGGACGTCGGGATCGCCCAGCTTCCTCACCACCTCCGCCGTCTCCACCATCAGCTCGGGGCGTGGCTCGAGCTTCAACGCAACCGGTGCGGGCTTCGTGGCCTCGGTGGCGACCGCATGGCCCGCGTCCTTCCAGTCGTCGATGCCGCCGTGATAGACGCGCGCCTCGCGTGCGCCGAAATACTGCAGCGTGACGAGGCCGAAGTACGCCGAGGGGTTCGCCTTCGCACCGTACACCACCAGCTCGCGCTGCGTATCGATACCGGCGTTGCCGAGGATCCTCTCGATGTCTTCCCGCGCGATATAGTCCTCGGTGTTCTCGTCGCGCAGCACGACCGCGGCATCGCCGATGTTGACGGCGCCGGGAATGTGCCCCTGCCGGTACGCGGCCGCGCTTCTCACGTCCCACGCGATGGCGCCACGCTTCAACGCATCCACGACATACGGCGTATCGACGATCGTCGGGGGCTCCGCCCCCGCGCCGGGCGCTGCGAAAAGCGCCAGCACGCCGGCGAAGGCATACAGGATTCGCGCGCAACGCAGCATGATCGCGCCTCCCATTTTCTGAAGGGCACAAATCGGCGCATGCCCGGCTACCGGTAAAGCGGAAGTATGTTCCGCCATGCGGGGAACCAGGCAGGTGCCCGGTTCCCTCGAGGCAATGCCTAGCGCTTCTGAATGGCCGCGGCGAACCATCCCTTGTTGGCGACGTTGCGGATGAGCAGCACCGGGCTCGCACAGTCCGTCACCGCCGGCGTGAGCGTGTCGTCGATGGTGAAGTCGCCATTGGGCTGGAGCGCCACGCCAACGACGGAATCGGTGCTGTGCTCGGTGAAGGGCGCCGTGGCTTCGCAGATCAGCGTCGCGAAGACGCTTGCGCCCGCGTTGCCGCCGAGTCCGTTGCCGCCCGCGAGCAGCAGTCCGCGCCCGGACACGCTGATCTGGCTGTCGCTGGTCACGACTGCGGCCAGGTCCGAGATCACCCACGGCTGCCCCGGGGGCTGGACGCCGCGGACAATATTGCGGTTGACGGTAGCGGCCGTCGGGGCCGGGCCCGGCGCGCTGGAGATGGGCTGCACACCGATGCCGCCCTGGAATTTCGCGATCGTGTTGTCTGCATTGGCGCACAGCGGTGCGGAGGCCAACAGTAACAGCGTGCAAGCCAAAGTCTTCCTGATCATGGGGACTCCTTTTGGTTGGGGCAGGACGCGCGCGTGGCGCGTCGCGGTGGAGGCGCGGGATCGCGCTCGCCTCACGTGAACAACGAGCCGCCATGGCTATTCCTGCGCGACGCCGAATGACTTATCCACATTCGTGCGCCGAGGAGGGGTTTTTCTTGATCGAAGCGAGGCGATGGGTACACTTGGCAACATGCCTCTCAAGACCACTGTCGGCACCCATGGCAGCGTCGCCAAGGGCCGCGGCTCCCCGATCAACCTCGAGGGCCGCTTCGAGCAATGGTCGCGCGCGGCGGAAGAGGACGGCTGGTTCCAGGATCCCGACGAGGCCGGGCAAAAGCCGAAGACCGTCGTCACCATCGAGCGCGCGAAGGGCATCGTCTCCCACAACGATTCGCCCGACGTCGGATTCTCGCAGTCGATCAACCCTTATCGTGGATGCGAAAACGGTTGTGTGTACTGCCTGCATGGCGATACACCGCTGCTCATGGCCGATGGACGTACTAAGCCCATCGCAGAAGTGCGCGCCGGCGACGAAATCTACGGTACCACGTTCGACGGAAAGTATCGTCACTACAAGAAGGCCCGCGTGCTTGCGCAGTGGAGCGTCATCAAGCCTGCTTATCGCACCACACTCGAGGATGGCACCACGCTCGTCACGAGCGGCGACCACCGTTTTCTCACCGAGCGCGGGTGGAAGTTCGTAGCGCCTGCTTCGAGGCCCGAGCAGCGTCCGGCTCTCACCACCAATAACAGTCTGCTGGGTACGGGTGCGTTCGCCGAGGGGCCGCTCGAGGACGACGACTATCGTCGCGGCTACCTGTGCGGAATGATGCGCGGCGATGCCTGGTGCGGAGAGCGGCAGATACGCCTCGCGCTCTCCGGCTGCGAGGCATTGCTGCGTTCGCAGGACTACCTCGACGACTTCGGCATCGCGTCACGGGAATTTCTTTTCCAGCGGGCCGTGGGGAACAGGCGCGAGGTGAACGCGATCAGCGTAGCCGGCGCAAGAGCGCTGAGCGTTCATGAGTTGATCGCATGGCCCAACGCGCCCACTCCTTCGTGGAGGCTCGGTTTCCTCGCGGGCATCTTCGATGCCGAAGGCTGTTTCAGCCAGACAATACTAAGGATTCACAACACCGACCCCGAGATCATCGGCTGGGCGACGCACTGCCTCGG
>DATMJE010000149.1:0-3069 GCA_035553995.1 Usitatibacter sp.
TTCAGGCCCGTCGGCGCCGACTTCCCCGTTTTCCTGCACCCGGAGACGCAAGAGGAATACGCGCTCGCGCGCACCGAGCGCAAGACCGGCCCCGGCTACAAGGGCTTCGCCTTCCACGCGGCACCGGATGTGACACTCGAGGAGGACCTGCGCCGCCGCGACCTCACCATCAATGCGATGGCGCGCGCGGAGGACGGCGCGCTCGTGGATCCGTACGGCGGCGAGGCGGACCTGCGCGCGGGAATCCTGCGTCACGTGAGCGAGGCGTTCACCGAGGATCCGGTGCGCATCCTGCGCGTGGCGCGCTTCGCCGCGCGCTTCGGCTTCGCGATCGCCCCCGAGACGCTCGCGCTCATGCAGGCGATGGTGCGCTCGGGCGAGGTGGACGCGCTGGTGCCGGAGCGCGTCTGGCAGGAGCTCGCGCGCGGCCTCATGGAGGCGAATCCCGTGCGCATGGTCGCGGTGCTGCGCGAATGCGGTGCGCTCGCACGCGTGATGCCGGAGCTCGATGCCGTTTTCTCCGATCCGCAGGTCCCCGAGCGCATGGGCCGCCGCCTGGCATTGGCCGCGAGCCGCCACTACGGGCTGCCGGTGCGCTTTGCGCTCCTCGTGGTCGACATGGCCGCGGAAGCAAGTGCCGCGCTTGCCCAGCGCGTGAATGCGCCCGCCGATTGCCGCGAGCTCGCGCGCCTGGCCATCCTGGAACGCGATCTCCTCGTCCATGGCCCCGAGCTCGATGCCGAGACCGCGCTCGCGGTGATCGAGCGATCCGATGCGTTGCGCCGGCCGGAGCGCCTCGAGCGCCTGCTCGAGGTGGCCGAATGCGAAGCGGGCTGCGAGGATCCGCCGCATTTCGCGCCACGCCGCGCGCTCATGGCGGCGCTGAAGGCGGTGCGGCACGTCGATGCGGGTCGCATCGCGCGCGAGAATCCGGACGACATTCCCGGTGCGCTGCGACGCGCGAGGTTGATGGCGCTGGCGGAGAGGCAGCCGCCCACCGGTCACTGAAACGACGTGGCAAGAAAAAAGCCCCGGCCGAGGCCGGGGCTTGAATCACACTGGGAGAGTCGGGCTGCGTGCGGCTTAGCGCTTCTTCGCGCGCTTCGGCTCCGTCGCGGCTTGCGCCGTGGCGACGTTCTGCTCGACGGTCTTCTCCACCGTGTCATAGATCTGGCGGTTGATCGAGGCCAGGTTGTCGTAGGCGCCCTGCGCGGCGGCGAACGCGGTCTTCACGTTCTCGACGACGGCTTCCGAGCCCGTCGGCGCGTACTTGAAGGCCTCTTCGAAGGCGGCAACGGCGGCGCGGTTGATCTCGGCGGCCTGCTTCTCGAACGTGCGCTTCACTTCGTTGTTCGTGTCGGCGGTGGTCTCGTACACGGTGCGCGAGTAGGCGTAGGCGCGCTTGATGACGGGCTCGACGGCGGCGCTGCTGAGCGCGATCACCTCGTGGACATCGCGGGCACCGGCGAGCGCCTGGGCTTGCGCCGTGGCCTGCTCGACGTTCTCGCGAGCGGCGCTCAGGCCGAGCTGCGCGAACTTCTCGAGGTTGGCGAGGGAAAGCTGGGCGAGGTTGGCGAATTGGTCGATGGCAGCCTCGTTGGCCGCGGTGAACTGGTCGATCTTGAACATGGCGTTGGGTCCTTTGGGGTGGTGGGGGCGGCTTGTTTTGCTGCACTGCACAATGCACAATTTATGTCCTTCCAGCCCCGCAGTCAAGGGGTTTGCGCAAAAATATATTGCGCCGCAGCATAAAGGCCCCGACCCTCGCAGAACCCTTTCGGAATCAACGATTTGGCGGGCGGAGGTTGATCCATCGCAGGGCGGGGCCGTACGCACCGTCCGGGGAAAGGCCGGGGCGAGCCCCGGGCGGCAAGCGGCTTCCCGGCCCGCCCAAGTAGAATCGTGCGTTGCCGCGCCTGCCCCTCCCCCAAACACCCGAAGGAACAACAATGACCCAGACAATCGGCGTACCCACGGAGACATTCCCGGGCGAGAAGCGCGTCGCCACCGTGCCCGATGCGGTAACGAAGCTCGCGAAGCTGGGCTTCCGCGTGATCGTGCAGTCGGGCGCCGGCGCGAACGCGAGTATCAGTGATGACGCCTACACCGCCGCCGGAGCGACCGTCGTGCCCGATGCCGCCGCCGTGTGGTCCGGCGCCGACATCGTCTTCAAGGTGCGCGCGCCGAGCCGCGACGAGGTCCAGCTCATGCGCGCGGGGCAGGTGCTGGTCTCGTTCATCTGGCCGGCGCAGAACCCGGAGCTCATGCAGGAGCTCGCGGAGCGCAAGGCGACGGTCCTCGCGATGGACAGCGTGCCGCGCATCTCGCGCGCGCAGAAGCTCGATGCGCTCTCCTCCATGGCCAACATCGCCGGCTACCGCGCGGTCATCGAGGCCGCGCACCAGTTCGGCCGCTTCTTCACCGGGCAGATCACCGCCGCGGGCAAGGTGCCGCCGGCGAAGGTGTTCGTGATCGGCGCGGGCGTGGCGGGGCTCGCGGCCATCGGCGCGGCCGCCGGGCTCGGCGCCGTCGTGCGCGCCAACGACACGCGTCCCGAGGTGGCCGACCAGATCCAGTCCCTCGGCGGCGAGTACGTGGGCGTCGACTACCAGGAGGAAGGCACGGGTACCGGCGGCTACGCGAAAGTGATGAGCGAGGGCTTCCAGAAGGCGCAGCGCGAGACCTTCGCGAAGCAGGCGAAGGAAGTCGACATCATCATCACCACCGCGCTCATTCCCGGAAAGCCCGCGCCGAAGCTCATCACCACGGAGATGGTGCAATCGATGAAGCCGGGCAGCGTCATCGTGGACCTCGCGGCCGAGCAGGGCGGCAATTGCGAGCTCACCGAGCCGGGCCAGGTGGTCGTGCGCTACGGCGTGACCATCATCGGCTACACGGACCTGCCGAGCCGCCTCGCCACGCAGGCGTCGACGCTCTATGCCACCAACCTCTTCCGCCTGTCCGAGGAGCTGTGCAAGGAGAAGGACGGCACCTTCCACGTGAACATGGAAGACGAGGTGATCCGCGGCACCACGGTCATCAAGGAGGGCACGATCACGTGGCCGCCGC
>DATMJE010000150.1:0-2217 GCA_035553995.1 Usitatibacter sp.
CCAGCTCGCCAAGGACCCCATCGTGCACAAGGGCGGCTTCGTCGACGTGTCCACGAAGCCCGGCTTGGGAGTGGACGTCGACCGGTCCATCCTCGACAAGTACCGGGTGAAGTAGGCCCATGAAACCCACGGTCCTCCTTACCAACCCGATCGATCCGGTCGGCATGGCGATCCTCGAGCCGGTGGCCGAGGTCGTTACCGCGCCGGACACGAACCCGGCGACGCTCAACCGCATGGTGGGCGACGCGGACCTGCTCATGGTTCGCGCCTTCCTGCCGCCCGATATCTTCGAGCGTCCGCACCGCCTTCGCGGCGTGGTGCGCCACGGCGTGGGACTCGACATGATCCCGATGGAATCGGCGACCCGGCATGCGATTCCGGTGGCGAACGTCCCAGGCTCGAACGCCGAGGCGGTGGCCGAGTACACGATCGCCGCGATGCTGCTGCTCGCCCGCAACCACCACGCGATGGACCGCGACCTGCGCGCGAAGGACTGGGGCCCGGCGCGCAAGCATGCCGATGCCTCCATCGAGCTCTCCGGGCGCACCCTCGGCATCATCGGTATGGGGAACGTGGGCAGGCGCATCGCCGAGATCGCCTACGCCGGCTTCCGCATGAAGGTGCTCGGCACGCCTTCGCGCTCGCGCAAGCTTCCATCCTTCGTCGAGACCGCGCCGCTCGAGCGCATCTTCCGCGAGTCCGACTTCCTGGCACTCGCTTGTCCGCTCACCGAAGAGACGCGCCACCTGGTGAATGCCGCGCGCCTTGCGCTCATGAAGCCGACCGCCTCCATCGTGAACGCCGCACGCGGCCCGGTGATCGACGAGGAAGCGCTGGTGCAGGTGCTCGCCGCACGGCGCATCCGCGGTGCGGCCCTCGATGTGTTCGAGGAGCAGCCGCTGCGCCGCAACCACCCGCTCCTCGCGCTCGACAACGTGATCCTCACGCCGCACGCCGCAGGGCTCACCGGGGAGAGTGTCAAGAACATGAGCACCGGTGCCTCCGAGGACGCCGTGCGCCTGCTGCGGCTGGAGAAGCCGGTGAATTTCTGCAATCCGGACGTGTGGGAGCGCCACCTCGCCCGCTTCACGAAGGAAGTACGCGCATGAGCGCGGCCGACTTCGAGATCGCCGACGTCAGGGCTTTTCCGATGTCGTTCCCGGTCAAGAAACCCGTGACGCTCGGCATCGGCCGGGCGGTAAAGCGCGACGCGGTGCTGGTGCGCGTGACGACCAGGTCCGGCCTCGTCGGCTGGGGCGAGGCTCACCATGGCCGCTGTCCGGGAGCGATCGCCAAGCTCATCGACACGACGCTGCGCCAGCTCGTCGTCGGCATGGACGCGACCGACGTGGTCGGTATCTGGACGCGCATCTATCGCATGCAGCTCGCGAGCCACGGCATGGGCACCGCGGCCGCGCTCGCCATGAGCGGCATCGACCTCGCGCTCTGGGACATCCGTGGCAAGGCCGTGGGCTGGCCCGTCTATCGCCTGCTCGGGGGCAAGTCCCGCGACATCCCGGCCTACGCGGGCGGCATCTCGCTGGGCTACCAGGATCCGGCGCAGCTCTGCGACGAGATCCGCGCACTCACCGGCCGCGGGTACAAGGCGGTGAAGCTGCGCGTGGGCGACACGGTCGCGAACGACATCCGCCGAGTCGAGGCGGTGCGCAAGGCATTTCCCGATCTCGTGCTCCTCGCCGATGCGAACACGGCATACGGCGTGGATGACGTACGCGGCGTGATGCCCGCCTTCGAGGCGGCGTCGATCCGCTGGCTCGAGGAACCGTTCGCGCCGCAGGACCATCGCAGCTATGCCGAGGCGAAGCAGCTCGGGCGCGTGCCACTCGCGGCAGGCGAGAACCATTACACGCGGTACGAGTTCACGCGGCTCATCGAGGACCGTTCCATCACCGTTCTGCAGCCGGACCTCTCCAAGACCGGCGGCATCACCGAAGCGCTGCGCATCGCCGCGATGGCCTCGGGCTGGAGGCTGCAGGTGAACCCGCACACGCTCCTCACCGGCATCAACATGGCGGCGAGCATCCACCTGCTCGCCTCGATCGACAACGGGGGCTACTTCGAGGCGGACGTCGCGGTCGAGAACCCGTTCCGCGACGAGATGTGCTCGCCCGCATGTGCCGTCGATGCCAAAGGCAACGTGCGGCCGCACGAGGGGCCTGGCCTGGGCGTCGAGATCGATCCCGGGTTCCTCGAGGC
>DATMJE010000151.1:0-10060 GCA_035553995.1 Usitatibacter sp.
TGCGGATTGGGCTGGGTGCGCGCGGCACCCGTGCCGCCCACGTCTCCCTGGTTCATGACCTCGTGCCCGTTGGCGGTCTCGAGCCCGACGAGGAGCTGCGTGGCCCCGAGCCTCGCCGCTCCCACGGCACCGCCGCCGAAGCTCTCGTCGGCCTGTGCGTACTGCGCGAAGACCTCGCCGCCCGTGGTACGCCCGTCGCGCAGATAAGCGGCCGGGCTCACGGTGGTGACGGCGAAGACGCCCGCAAGCGCATCGGAGCCGTGCACGGCCGACGTGGGCCCACGCACGATCTCGACGCGGTCCAGCAGTCCGAGCCCGAAGAGGTTGCGCGAGGCGTTCGAGAAGCTGCCGACGCGATAGCCCTCGGGCAGGCGGATGCCGTCGATCGTCGTCATCACGCGGTTGCCGTCGAGGCCGCGGATGTTGATGTTGCCGAGCCCGAAGCGCGCGGGCGAGCCGTCGATCGAGACGCCCGGCTCGTAGCGCAGCAGCGAGCGCAAATCCGTCGCGACGTTCTCCTGGATCTCGCGCCGCTCGATCACGCTCACGGGCGACGGCGTCGCCTCGAGCGGCTCCTCCACGCGGCTCGCCGCCACGATGAGGATGCGCTCGTACCACTCGGGAGACTCGGGACCCGCAGCGGCAGCCGCGCAGGGGAAAGCCGCGGCCATGGCGAGCATGAGCGCTTTCATGTGGGTTCCATGGCCCTGGGCGTCAGCCGGGAAGCCCGTCGGCTCGCGGACGCCAATAGAGAGGCAGGTACCTCCATGCCCACGAGCCGAAGCAGGCGAGCCAGCAACCGATCGCGGCGAGGAGCAGGGCGGCGTAATGCGCGGGCCAGAGGTCGGCCGCGACGCGCAGCACGGCGGCGAGCTGCAGCACGAGGAAGGCGTACCACGTGAGGCGATCGGCCGCGAGGGTGCGCCCCGAGTGGCCGCAGCTCACGCGGCTCACCATCGCGAGCGTGACCGAAGCGAGGAACCCGATCGTGAACGCATGGACCGGTGCCAATCCCATCGCCGCGATGCCGGCGAGGAGCAGGAGCGATTGCACCGCGTGCAGCGCGAAGGCGATGCCGATCCAGAGGAAGCCCAGGTGCAGCATCGCGAGCAGCTTGTTGGCGAGCGTCTTCGCTACACCCCAACGCGTCGAGATGGAGAAGCCCACGATCGCAAGGGGCAGGTCCACGATCCAGAGCCATTGCGGCCAGGCGAGGGCCTCGAGCATGCCGTGCGCGAGACTGCCCGCATACAGCGCCGCGAGAAGCCATCCCGGCCGCCACGGTTTCACGAACGGCAGCGCATTCGCGGTGAAGAAGGGCAGCATCCGGTGGCAAACCGTGCAGAAGAGGGGGACCAGGAAAGCCCACACGCCGATCGATTGGGAGACGTGCAGCAGGCGATCGGATCCAATCGCGATGCCGGCCGCGAAGACGACCACGCCGATGCCGCCGGCGGACACTGCGACGGCCACGAGCTTCGCATGCTGCTTGTCCGCGACAGCGCTTTTCGCGACCAGGCCTGCGAAGCGCATCGCGTTGCAGAGCCACGCGGCGGCCAGGAGTGCCGCGCAAATCACGAGGAAGAAACCACCCGCAGCCAACGCCGGATAGAGCAGGATTCCCGCGGCCCCCATCGCGATGCCTGCGGGAATGTATTCGCGCCGTGCCGGCGCGGCCATTTGCAGCCAACGCGGGCCCGCGGTGAAGAGGAACCCGAACATGAAGAAGGCGAAGAAGCCGTACACCATGAGGAAGGCATGCACGCGCACCGCGTCGAGGCCTTCCGCGAGGGGTGGTGGGTAGCCTCGCGCGCGCAGGACGAGCGTCGCAGCCCACCACGCGCTCGCAGCGAGCAGTTGCACGACCGCGAAAAAGAAGAAGAGCCGGTGCGGTGCCTCGAGCAATCGCTTCACGATGCGGTCTTCAGCACCACGCCGCGGCGCGCCGCCATCGAGGCGCCCATGGCGGCGACCGCCGCGCCGTCCAGCAGACGGTTCGCGAGCGGCAGCAGCTCGGTCTCCTCGAGCGCGATGTGCCGGTGGTAGTGCTCGACGAATGCGTCGGCGGCATAAGCATCCAGCGGGGTCTCGGTCCCCTCGGCCAGCCGCTGCAGGCGCACCCGCATGGCCGACCAGAGCGCGTCCAGCTCCCTGTGGTCCTGGCGCAGCCGGCGCACCAAACGCTGCAACACCCCGAGCTCCTCCGGCGGCGCGCACCGCAGGAGCGCGGGGAACAGGTCCTGTTCCTCGTCGATGTGGTGGCGCGCCCCGGCGCCGTCGAAGTAGCGGATGACGCTGAGCGCAGCCTGCCGGACCTCCTCGTCCACGCCTTTCGCGGCGACGTGGCGCCCGATCTTCGGGATCATCTCCGCGAAGCGCAGGATGCGCTCGTGGCAGGCGTCGAGGAGCTCGAGCGGATGCTCGCAGCCGGCGGCGGGCATGGACAAGGGCTTCATGGTCAGTAGATGTCGTGCTGCGTGTTGTAGAGGTTGAAGTGGCCGGTGGGCGTGATGAGCTTCGGGTCCTTGATGACGGCCTTCAGCTCCAGGGTCCGGTCGTCCACCACGACGATCGCCGACTGCTGGTTCTTCGCGCTCCACACCGAGAACCACACCTCGTCGCCCGCCTTGTTGAACTCCGGCTGCACGACGCGCCCCGCGGTTTCGCCCTCGATCTTCGCCCACTGCAGGATCGGCAGGACCTTGAATCCGGCCTTGAGGTCCTGCGTGTCGAAGACGGCCACGGAGCCGGCGAGCTTGCTGTCCGGGTTGAGCGGCGTGTCGACGTAGAGGTGCCTGCTTTTCGGGTGCGTCTTGATGAAGAGGTTGCCGCCGCCCTGGCCGTCGAGCGTTTCGCACACCTTCCACGCGTGGTCCTTGTGCTTCGCGGGGTCGGTGCCGATGAGCGAGATCTTCTCGCTGCCCAGGTGGCCGGTGGCCCACACGGGACCGCACTTCGCATGGTTGAAGTTGGCACCGCGCCCCGGATGCGGAATCTTGTCGACCTCGACGATGGCGGCGAGCTTGCCCTCCTTGGCGTCGACCACGCCGATCTTGTTCGACTGGTTCGCGGCCATCAGCACGTAGCGGTGCGTGGCGTCCCAGCCGCCGTCATGCAGGAAGCGCGCGGCGGGAATCTCGGTGACGGAGAGGTTCGAGATGTCGCGATAGTCGACCATGAGGATCTTGCCGGTCTCCTTCACGTTCACCACGAACTCGGGCTTGAAGTGCGACGCCACGATCGCGGCCACGCGCGGCTCGGGGTGGTACTCCTGCGTGTCGACCGTCATGCCGCGGGTGCTCACGATCTTGAGCGGCTCGAGCGTGTCGCCCTTCATGATCACGTACTGCGGCGGCCAGTAGGCGCCGGCGATGGCGTACTTGTCCTCGTAGCCCTTGTACTTCGAGGTGTCGACCGAGCGCGCTTCCAGCCCCACGCGGATCTCGGCCACGTTGTCGGGCTTCGCCATCCAGAGGTCGATCATGTTGATCTTGGCGTCGCGGCCGATCACGAAGAGGTAGCGGCCGGAGGCGGAGACGCGCGAGATGTGCACCGCGTAACCCGTCTTCACGATGCTGATGATCTTCTTCGTGTCGCCGTCGATCAGCGCCACCTCGCCCGCGTCGCGCAGCGTGGTCGAGAAGATGTTGTCGATGTTGTAGCCGTTCTCCTTCTTCTTCGGCCGCTTGTCGGGTGGCACGAGCACCTTCCACGAGGCCTTCATCTCGGCCATGCCGTACTCCGGCGGCTGGGGCGGCGTCTGCTGCACGTAGCGCGCCATGAGGTCGACTTCCGCGTCGGTGAGCTCGCCCGAGGTGCCCCAGTTGGGCATGCCGGCCGGCGAGCCGTACTTGATGAAGACCTTGAGGTATTCGGTGCCCTTTCCCAGCGTGATGTCGGGCGTGAGCGGCTTGCCGGTGGCACCCTTGCGCAGCACGCCGTGGCAGCCGGCGCAGCGCTCGAAGTAGACCTGGCGCGCGCGGTCGAACTCCGGCTTCGACATGGGCGGCGCCTTCGGATTGATGTCCTGGTACATCTCCGCTTCCTTGAGCGGCGAGGACCCGGCCTGGTAGCGCACTTCTTCCTGGGGCACGCCCTTGTGCCCGGGCTCGTCCTTCGGCTGCTCCTCGTGCCGTCCCTGCGCAAACGCTCCCGAGACCGCCAGGGCGACGAGCGAGATCGTCGCCCGACGCTTCCATTGCCGGAACATGATTTTTCTCCTTATGCGCGCGGGTAGCCCCGCGGAATCTCCGTCCACCCCAGTGTCTGCGCCTACCGGTCGCTTTTTTTTGCGCCGCGTCAAAAGTGGTGCGAAAAGCTGCTTATCACATGCAGCTTTAAGCCTAGACTGCAATGGCATACATCGTGGAAGGAGATAAAAGTCATGTCACCGAACCGCAAGCTCTGGCAATCGCTGGGCATCGTGTTCGTGCTTTCGTTTGCCGTACTGCTCTGGCTGGGCCGCGAGATCTACCTCGCCGCGCCGCCCATCCCCGTCGCCGTGAAGACCACCAGCGGCGCGACCCTTTTCACCGGCGAGCAGATCCAGGAAGGCCAGCGCGCGTGGCTCGCCGCGGGCGGCCAGCAGCTCGGCACCGTGTGGGGCCATGGAAGCTACGTGGCGCCCGACTGGTCCGCGGATTGGCTGCATCGCGAGATGAGCATCTATCGCGACGACCGCGCACGGGCCATGTACGGCCGCGAATACGCGAAGCTCGATGCGTCGCAGAAGGGCGCGGTCGCGGCGATCGTGAAGCAGGACCTGCGCCGCAATACTTATGATCCGGCCACCAACGTCCTCACGCTGACACCGGAGCGCGCCGCGGCGATCGCCAAGGTGCAGGAGCACTACACCGGCCTCTTCGGCGATGCCCCCGCGCTTCAATTCCTGCGCGAGCGCTATGCGATGGGCAACAACCTGTTGCCCCGCGCGGAGGATCGCGAGGCGCTTGCGGCGTTCTTCTTCTGGTCGGCGTGGTCGACCGTGACGGACCGCCCGGACGAACCCGGCCTTTCGTATACGAGCAACTGGCCGCACGAGCCGGCCGTGGGCAACACGCTCACCGGCACCGCGTCGATGTGGACCATCGCCTCCATCGTGCTCCTCATCGGCGGCATCGCGGGCATGGTGTGGTACCAGGGCAGGAACCCCGAGGAGCCGGACCCGCGCGCGCCCGAACGCGACCCGCTCATCAACGCCGTGGCCACCCCGTCGATGAAGGCCACGCGCAAGTACTTCTTCGTGGTGATCGGGCTGCTGCTGGTACAGATCGGCATGGGCGCCATCACCGCGCACTACGCGGTCGAAGGGCAGGGCTTCTTCGGCATCCCGCTGGGCGAGTTCCTGCCGTACTCGACCAGCCGCACGATCCACACCCAGTTCGGCGTCTTCTGGATCGCGACCGCGTGGCTCGCAACGGGCCTGTACATCGCGCCGCTGCTCTCGGGGCACGAGCCCAGGCTGCAGAAGCTGGGCGTGGACGTGCTCTTCTACGCGCTGCTCGCGATCGTGGTGGGCTCGACCGCGTTCGGCTGGATCGGCTCGCTGCAACGCGCCGGATTCGACTTCACGTTCTGGCTCGGCAACCAGGGCCTGGAATTCACCAGCATGGGCCGCGTGTGGCAGATCCTGCTGTTCGTGGGACTGCTCTTCTGGCTGTTGCTGCTCGGCCGCGCGCTGTGGCCGGCGCTGAAGAAACCGTCGGAGACGCGGGGGCTGGTGGCGATGGTGTTCCTGTCGGCCACGTGCATCGGCGCGTTCTATGCGGCGTCGCTGTCGTGGGGCCAGCACACGCACTACTCGATGATCGAGTACTGGCGCTGGTGGCTCGTGCACCTCTGGGTCGAAGGCTTCTTCGAGGTGTTCGCGACCGCCGTCATCGCGCTGATCTTCACGCGCCTGGGACTCGTGACCGCGGGCAGCGCCAATCGCGCCATCGTGGCCGAGACCATCGTGTTCCTCTTCGGCGGCATCCTCGGCACGCTGCATCACCTCTACTGGACCGGCACGCCGACCTCGGTCATCGCCGTGGGCGCCGTGTTCTCCGCCCTCGAGGTGGTGCCGCTGTCGCTCATCGGCATCGAGGCGTATCGCAACTACAAGCGCTCGCAGGCGGCGCCGTGGGTGCAGGCGTACAAGTGGCCGATCCTGTCGTTCGTCGCGGTGGGCTTCTGGAACACCGTCGGCGCGGGCCTGCTGGGCTTCGCGATCAACCCGCCGGCATCGCTCTACTACGTGCAGGGGCTCAACATGACGCCCGCGCACGGTCACGCCGCGCTCTTCGGCGTGTACGGCATGCTGGGGATCGGGCTGCTGCTCTTCTGCCTGCGCGGACTCTACGAGCGCAGCCGGCATGCGGACCGGATCCTCGCGCCCGCGTTCTGGGGCCTCAACATCGGGCTCGCGATGATGGTGTTCCTGTCGCTGCTGCCTGCGGGGATCTACCAGGCCTGGTACAGCGTGACCGAGGGACTGTGGTTCGCGCGCTCGCCCGCGATCGTGCACTCCGGCGTGATGGAGACGCTCGTCTGGCTGCGCGTGCCCGGTGACATCGTCTTCGCGTTCGGGGCGGTAGCGCTCGCGATCTATGCGCTGCGTCTGCTCGTGCGCAAGCCCGGCCAGGCCGTGCGCGTCGAGCAGGGCATGGCGCGTCCGACGTGAGATGATCGGGGACGTACCCATTTCCCGCGGGAAGGAAGAGCGTTCCTCCAGATGGGAAATCGGGTACGTCCCGATTTCCCGCGGGGCGGAAGACCGTTCCGCCAGATGGGAAATGGGGTACGTCCCGATTTTCACGGAGACAGCATGCGGCTCACCTACTTCACCGATTACAGCCTGCGGGTGCTCATGTACACGGCCGCCGCAGCGGACGGGCGCGCGACCATCGGCGAGATCGCGCGTGCCTTCGATATCTCCGAGAACCATCTCACCAAGGTCGTGCATTTCCTCGGCAAGGAAGGCCTGTTGCTGAACGTGAGGGGAAGGGGCGGCGGGCTGAGGCTGGCGCTGCCGGCCTCGGAGATCAACGTGGGCGCGGTGGTGCGCAAGACCGAGAGCGGCGACGTGCCTGCGGAATGCTTCGGCGAGAACAATCATTGCTCGCTCACGGGCCGCTGCCGCCTCGAGGGCGTGCTCGCGCAAGCCGTCGAAGCGTTCCACGCCGTGCTGGCGCGCTACACGCTGGCCGACCTGGTGAAGAACCGGGCCGTGCTCGCGAAGGTCCTGTTCCGCGATTACGTGCCGGTGGAAAGACCCGTGCGCAAGCGCCTCGCCGCCTGAAGGCGGCCGCGCTCAGTTCTCGTCGACGTCGAATTGCGCGGCGAGGAAGTCGAGATACTCGGCGATCGCCGCCTCGCATCGTGCGACCCGCTCGTGGTCGCCAAGATAGCCGGGCACTTTCCAGTTGCAGCCGCGGGCGCCGTTCTGCACGCAGGTCACCGGCAGCGGCTCCACGCCCTCGCACTGCACCGTGCGCCCGATCTTTTCCTTGATCAGCCGGTCGAGCACGGGACGAGCAATGACGGCCCGGTGCGCGCCCTGCGAGGCACCATTGTCGCGAACCGAGTCGTCCTTTGCAGCCGGCAAGAAGATCTCCTAGGGCCGGCGCCGCGGCGAACGGTGCGCCGGTGCGCAGCGCATCTCGTCGTTGGACGCGCCTTCACGGTCGACGGCACGCAGCTCGATCTGGTGGAGGCGCACCGAGGCGCGCAGGAAGAGCACGCACAATTCCTGCAGCTCGATGCTCGCGGGATGCTGGCGCTTGAGATCCTGCACCAGCCGGTGATGCCAGGCCCGGATGTCCTCGGCATTGGACACGATGCCCGGCCGCGAGGCCGCAGGCACGTGGGACCAGAACCGACCGGTCTGCTGCGCCACGAAATCGTTCACCGCGTCGATCACGCAGTCTGCCGATTCGCACTGCTGTATCTGCTGTTCCCAGGCCATCCGCCGCCTCTCCGGTTCATGCAGGGCCTGCGGATGTTATCAAAAGCGCGGATCGGCGGCTCCCGGGAGAGGGCCGGTCGACGTGGCGGGAAAACGTGTCAGTCCGGCTGCAGCTCCGCCCCGAGGATCTCGGCCATGGAAGGTGCCGACGGCGTGAAATCGAACACGTCGAAGCGGCTCGCATAGCGGCGCGCGATCGGCGCCGCGATGGCCGAGCACTCCGGGCAATGGGAGCTCAGGCGCTCGATTCTCCAGTTCGCCTCCCAGCCGTTGCGCCGCGCCGCCGAGACGATCACCGGCATCACGCATCCGCGATGGTCCTCGGGCCGCTCGTAGCGGAATTCGGCGCTCATGCGGCGATAAAGGTCCCCGGGCGTGAGCACCTTCCGTTGCGGACGCCGGAAGAGCTTGCCCAGGATGTTGGTCATGATGTGAAACGCGGTTGGCATGTACGCAATTTGCCTTGCGATCGTTGCCGATTCGTTACAACACGCGTTAATAAAGGGGCAGAACGATTACAGCCGCAACCGTTCGTCCGCGGCGGCGCTGCATCACACCAGTATCGACACCAGCGCCGAGAACGTGACGAAGGCGATGGCGGTGGTGAGCAGGATCTCCGCGGAGATCTTCCCCGCATCGGCCTCGTAGCGCGTGGCGAAGATGAAGACCCAGCCGGCGGAGGGAAGGGCCGCGGTGAGGGTCGCGACCTTGCGCGTGAAATCGTCCGCCCCGATCGCCGTCATGACCGCCCACGCCGCGAGCGGATGCAGCAGGAGCTTGGACGCGATCGGCAGCGCGAGATCCGGCGACTTGAGCGGCGCATCGGGACGCACGAGGGAGACGCCGATCGCGAAGAGCGCACACGGGCCCGCGGAATCCGCGAGGAGCTTCACGATCTCGGCGGCGGGGGTGACGAGCTTCCAGTCCATGCCGGAAAAGATCGCGCCCAGCACCATCGCGACCACGAAGGGATTGAGCGCGATCCGGATCACTGCATCGCGCACGTCGGCTCGCCAGCCTCGTCCCGTGGCACCGCCCGATTCCGCAAGCGCAAGGCCGCACGAGGCGACGAAGAGCAGGTCCGCCACGATCGACAGGATCACCGGCGCCGCAGCGCGCGCGCCCATCAACGCGACCAGCATCGGCACGCCGAGGAAGCCGGAATTCGGCACCACGCCCGCCATGCCGAAGAATGCCGCGTCGCGTTGCGAAAGCCGCAGGAACCTGCGCGCCAGGTACGTCACGAGGCACGCGATGGTCACGCCCATCAGGCCCCACGCGAAGAAGAAGCGGTAGTTCACGATCTCGCGGAAGGGCGTGTTCGCGGCGAAACGGAACAGCATTGCCGGCACCGCGAAGAACAGGAGGAACCCGTTGAACGCGGGCACGGCCTCGACGGGCACCCAGCTCTTCTTCGCCGCGACGTAGCCGAAGAGGATGAGGGCGAAGAAGGGGACGGTGACCGAAAGGATGAGCAAGCGGGAAGGGGGTGCGGCTTTGCTGAAACCGCCCGATTATCGCCTAGAACGATCGGTGCTCATCCGCTATGCCGCGAGATGTTGAACAGCGCCCAGCCGGCGCTCGCGATGGACAAGACGGCAACCATCTTCTTTCACGACACGCCCTGCCATGGCGGCTTTTATCCGACGATCATCGGTATCGACGTCCTGCCGTAGAGATCAGTGCTGCGACCGGTCCACCACCAGCCGCTTGTACAGCCTGAGCCACTTGTCGTAGTCGTCGATGGCCTTGCGGCTATCAACGACCTTCACCGCGATGCCTTCGCGAAGCATGCGGCGCACCGCCGTATCGAAGTTGCGGTTGGCGGGGATGCGGTCGACCTCGGGGTAGAGTTTCTGCCCTTCGCCCAACATGTATTCGCAGAAAAGCGCCGCGGCGTGCGGATGCGGCGCGCGCCGCGACATCGCAACGGCCGAGGGGATGATCACTGCCGGCGGCAGCACGAACCAGTCGATCGGCGCGCCTTTCTTCTTCATGCGGTCGACGTCGTGGCTGTAGACGCCCAGGAAGAGCGGGATCTCGCCGGCGATCACGCGGCCGGTGCTGTGCGTGTGCCCGGTGCGCACCGCGACACCGTTCTCGCCGAGGCGGCGG
>DATMJE010000152.1:0-4595 GCA_035553995.1 Usitatibacter sp.
GTCCGGCCTCGTCACCGTGGTCCTGAGCAACTTGGATCCGCCCGTCGCGACGAATATCGCAAACTTTCTCGACCTGCGGATTTCAGATCGCTGAGGAAGCGTCGGCGGACACGGGCCGTTTCCGCTCGCTTTCAACGTCCGCTTCGGGTCGGATTGGGGCCTAAAGGCGCATGCTGATTTTCCGGGTCAGGGACCTTGGCGACTCTAGCCGGATATTGAGCCGCGCTGTAGTCATGCAGCAGAAGACCAAGCGTCCGGTTCAATTCGAAATCACCGAGGGCACCCGACAAGCCCTGATCGCTTGGATTGCTCACAAGCGTCTCCGTAACGACGACTATGTTCCCAAGCCGTGTCAAGGCGGGCGGACACCTCGGCACCCGGCAATATGGCCGAATTGTTCACCGCTGGGTGAGGCAGATTGGGCTCGACGACCAGTCGTACGGGACGCACACATGAGGAGGACGAAGGCCGAGTCGGCCGCTTGCCGGCCAAGGTGGACGGTGAGCGGCCAGGAGCGGTCGCTTTACAAGCTTCGGTAGTGCGTTTAGGCCAATGGCTCGTAAAGGTAAGTTGGCCTGGGCTACTTCGTGCCGCGCGCGCGGTACGCCACGATCTTAGCCTTCAGGTCTTTGAATTCCTCGCAGGGGATGAGGCAGATCGCGCGCAGGGCGTCGAGATGCTCCTCGGCTTTGGCGAGGTTGCCGACCATCAGGTAGGCCTCGCCCATGTACTCGTGGGCCCCTCGGTGGCGCGGGCTAAGCTCTAGCGATTTCTCGTAGTGGCGAAACGCCGCATCGAGGTTCCCCGAGTTGCGATACGCGAAGCCCAGGTAGTTCTGGATGTCGGGATTGCGCGTGTCCCGTAGCGCCGCGGACGAGAGAGCCTTGATCGCGGCTTTCCAATCCTTCGCCTCGATCGCTTTCTTGCCCGCGGCATAGTCGGGGTCCAGATCCGATGCGCCGGGTTTTTCTTCCGACGCCTCGGCAAGCGCTGCAGTCGGAATGATCGCCAGTCCGAGGCACAGCAGCACGCATGAAGCCCTGTGTCCCATTACTCGCTTACTTGCCTGCAAGGTAGAGCTTCATTTCCTTCAACTCTGCGCGTTCGCCGTCGGCGTTTCGCGTAAGGTTCGCGAGCTTGACGAAGTAGGCCCTTGCCTTGGCTTTGTCGCCGTGTGCCTCGGCAGCCTTCGCCGCGCCGTAGTAACCACGCAGCCGCTCGGGCGCCGCTTTCATTGCCTGCTCGTAGTCGAGCAGCGCCGCGCCAGGCTGGCCCTGCACCATAAGGAGGTCGCCCAGGAGTTCGCGCATCGGATACAGACGATTCTCCATTGCGACGTGTTTCTCGGTCGAATCCTCGAGGTCGGCCGCAGCGGCCATCAGCTTCAACGCCTCGTCAGCGTTGCCTTGCCCTTGCGAAAGCCATGCGCGCGCGGCAAGGATCTGCACCTCGACCTGCTCGGCCCAGTAGCTCTGGTTCGCCCCCACCAGCTCGTCGCGCAATTCGTCCAGCCGCTTGATGTCTACCCGTGCCGCGTCGAGATCACCGCTGCGGGCGGCACCCATCGCCCGCGCGAAGTGAGTGATGGCCTTGGCGGCCGGGAAGGGAGTCTCCAGCGGCTGCAGTTGCGCCGCGCCTTTCCAGTCCTGGCGCTCAAGGTAGTAACGCGCAGGCACCGCG
Organism: Usitatibacter sp.; assembly: GCA_035553995.1. Lineage (GTDB taxonomy): Bacteria > Pseudomonadota > Gammaproteobacteria > Burkholderiales > Usitatibacteraceae > Usitatibacter. The sequence continues at coordinate 1,681 of DATMJE010000152.1, forward strand.
ATGATCCCAGTGTAGACGGCGATGTTCGGATAAAAGCCCATCTGCGACGCCTTCAGCTCGTCCATGACCTGCTTCGCCTTCTGGTCTTGGCCGAGCTGGAGGTATGCGTAAGCCATGAAGTCCCAGGAGTGGGGAGCTGCCGGGAAGATCTTTCCGGTGCCGGGCCAGTTCTTGTCCCCAATCTGCTTGCTGATCTCGATGGTCTGCTCATTCGATCTGATCGAGTCCTCCCACATGCCGACCATCGAATAGATGTGCGATGGCATGTGCTGCGCGTGCGGCGCTGCCGGCGCGATCTTCGCATACTTGTTCGCGTATGGAACGCCCCTCTTCGCTATCGGCGCGAAGTCGTAGCTGTGGATTAAATAGTGTGTGATTCCCGGATGGTCAGGATATTTCCTGTCCAGGGGCTCAAGAATCGATATCGCCTTGAGCAGTGGCTCCATCGATTTGTGGTCGAAGGTCTCGTTCAATGCGAGGGCATAGAAGATCTTCGCCTCTACGTCGTCCGGGTACTTGCGCGTAAGGGCTTCCATGGCCATCGCGTAGTTCTTCGTGCGCACGGCCTGATCGACCTTGTCGTAGTCCTTGTAGAACTCCTTTATGGCTGAGAGCCAGTCGCGCTCGCGCTCGCTCTTTGCGCCGATCGCCTCACCCTTTTCCACCAAATCGAGCCCACGCTTGAGTGTCGCCGCATCGAAGGGTCCCACGAGCGGATTCGGCCGCTGACTGATCGCGATCCCCCAATAGGCGATCGCGCAACCGGGATCGGTCTCTGGAATCGCCGTGAACGCCTTGACCGTCTCCGGGAAGTAGAACGAATGCAGCATCGCGAGCGCGCGCTCGAACTGCTCCTGCGCCGCGAGCGTACATGTGGTCTTGAAGAGGACCCGGCCGAACTTCTCTACCTTTGGTGCATTGGCGGCGTCGTCCGAGTGGCCAAACGCTGCGAGCGAAAGGGTGGACGTTCCGAGCGCGAACAGGCATGCAAGGCAAATCTGCTTCATGGGAACCCCCATTCGCGGATGTGTCGGCCGACGATAATCGCCGCCGCGCTGATCATCTTACGCCTTCGCAATCGTCGTCGGCGCTACGGGAAGTCAGCGTCCGCTGTGGGTGGCTCCCGATCTCCATCGAAAAGGGTGTTATATAACCCCCTCGCATCTCCATTGCCCGGACTCTAAGTACGCTCGCCATGACCACCCCCCTCCCCCGCCCCGACTTCGAGCTGGCCGGCTTCGACGTTGCCACTTTCATCCGCGCCACCCTGGCTGAGGATCTGGGCGAGGGGCTGCCCGGCGGCGGGCGCGATGTCACCTCCGAGAGCGTCATCCCCGCCGAGGCCCGCTTCGCCGGGGTGATGGACAGCCGCGATGCGATCACCGTTGCCGGCCTGCCGCTGGCTGCCGCCTTCTTCCGCCACCTCGACCCCGGGGTGGAGATCGAAATGCTCGCCACGGATGGCGATCGCGTCGCGCCGGGCACTGCGCTGATGCGCCTGTCCGGCAATGCCCGCGCCCTGCTGACGGCGGAGCGCAGCGCCTTGAACACCGTCCAGCACCTCTCCGGCATTGCCACCATGACGCGGGCCTATGTCGACGCCATGGCCGGAAACGCCACGATGCTCGATACCCGCAAGACCATCCCCGGCCTCAGGAGGCTCGAAAAGTACGCGTTGCGGATGGGCGGCGCGCAAAACTTCCGCATGGGCCTGTGGGACGCGGCGATGATCAAGGACAACCACGTCGCCGTGGCGGGCGGTGTCGGCCCGGCGGTGGCGCGGGCACGGGCGGCGGGCCTCGCCAACATCGTCTGCGAGGTGGACGAGCTCGCCCAGATCGAGCCCGCCCTCGCCGCCGGCGCCACCCACCTGCTGCTCGACAACATGGGGTTGGAGACGCTGCGCGAAGCCGTGGCCATGGTCGCCGGCCGGGTGCCGACAGAGGCCAGCGGCGGCGTCCGGCTCGACACCATCGCCGCGATCGCGGCGAGCGGCGTCACCTACGTCTCGGTCGGCCGCCTGATGCAAAGCGCCCCGGCAGCGGATATCGGGCTGGATTTCCAGGTGGTGTAATGTCAATCGCGGTTTCCAGGACAGCGTCGCCAGGAACACCTCGGCCTATTCGGCGATGAAGAGGCGACGGCGCGTCGGCGGAATCCAGAGATCCTGGAAATACACCACCTCGCCCGCGCGGTCGCGCGCGGCGATCTGGAGCACTGCCCCCGACGTGCCGCGCCTTACCGCGATCGCCTCGCAGACATAGTCGGGAAACGTGGCGACCTGCATCGTCTCGGTGAAGCGTGCGAGCGAGATGTGCAGGTCGCGCGCGATGAGCGTCTTCACGTTGACGCCCGAGAGCGAGGCGGCATCGGCCTGCATGAGCACGGGCAGGCGCGCGGCGTCGAAATAAAGATGCGTGTAGATCGAGAACTCGCCGTTAATCGAAAAGGTGCGCTCGATCACGCGGATATCGCGGCCGGAAAGATACCGCGACCACTCGCCCCTTTCCGTCGCGCGCCGGCGTCGCACGAACTTCGAGAAGATCGGCAGCAGGTCGCCCCCGTCGTCCAGGAAGCGGCAGTGATAGAACGGCGCATTCATCGGCGCCTCGCCGCTCGCGACGAACGTGCCGCGGCCGTGCTGGCGCACCACGAGGCCGTCGTCGGCGAGCGCGCGCAACGCCTTCTGCACGGTGCCCAGGCTCAGGCCCGTGCCCTCGACGAGCTTCTCCTCGGCGGGCAGCCGCGCGCCCTTCTTCCATCGGCCCTTGGCGATGGCATCGGCGATCGAGTTGCGCAGGCGCAGGTACTTCGGGACGCCGTCATCCGGCCCGCGCATGAGCGCCTGCAGCACCGCGGTCTCGTCGCGCGCGCTCACACGTAGGCCGGGCCTTCGATGAGCGGATAGGCCAGAT
>DATMJE010000153.1:0-10117 GCA_035553995.1 Usitatibacter sp.
ACCTGCGCGAGGCCCGCTTCGACCGCGCGGTCATCGTGCGCACGGGTGCGGGTGCGTCGGAGCGCGTGCTCTCGATTCGCGTGGTCGTCTACGGGCGCGAGCAGCGGTTGATCCTCACGCGCGACGTGACGCAGCTCGAGCGGGTCGAGCGCATGCGCAGCGAGTTCGTGGCCAACGTCTCGCACGAGCTGCGCACGCCGCTCACGGTCATCGCGGGTTTCCTCGAGACCCTCGTCGACGAGCCCGATGCCGCGGCGCGGCAGCGCTACATCGACCTCATGTCGGAGCAGTCGCGGCGCATGCTGCGGCTGGTGGAGGACCTGCTCACCCTCTCCGCGCTCGAATCGGCGCCACCGCCCCCCATGGAGGACGTGGTCGACATGGGCGGCCTTTCCGCGCGGCTCGCGGCCGAGGCGCGCGCGCTTTCGAACCGGCGCCACCGCATCGAGGCCGAGCCCGCGGCGCCCATCGACCTCATCGGCAGCGAGAAGGAGCTCGCGAGCGCGTTCGGCAACCTGGTGAGCAATGCGGTGCGCTATACGCCCGACGGCGGGGTGGTGCGGCTTGCATGGCGCGAGACGGACGAGGGCGCCGAGTTCGCGGTCGAGGATACGGGCGTGGGCATCGCCCCCGAGCATATCCCGCGGCTCACGGAGCGCTTCTATCGCGTCGATCGCGGCCGTTCGCGCGAGACGGGCGGTACGGGCCTGGGGCTCGCGATCGTCAAGCACGCGCTCATGCGGCACGGCGCCACGCTCCATGTGGACAGCGTCCCCGGCCAGGGCAGCCGCTTCCGGGCGCGATTCAGCGGTGCGCGCCTGCGCGCGCGGCAACAAACCGCACTTTCCTGACACGATTTCGCCACGGTTCGGGGCTAAGCTTCAAGGGTGCGCAGAAGCGCACGAATCCTGGGGGTCGTGTGAGCAGCTTCGCCATCAATGGATGCATCGTCTTCGATCCCGCGGAAGGGGTGAGCGCGCTGGCGCGAGCCGTTCCCGCAGGCGTGGAGCATGGCGTCGCCGAAACCCGCCGCCGCGCCCTGCACGGCGATGGCGATCTCCGCGTCTACCTGCTGGAGCTGGTGGCTGCCCTGGCCCGCGAGATTCGCGGTCGCGGCGACCGCGTCGAGACCGTCGAGGTCGACTGACCGCCTTCGCCTGTGGCCGCCGCGCCACGGGCTGTCGAATTCCGCCGCGCCCCCCGTTCCTGCCGAGGGATTTCCCGCTCCGACGTCTCGCGCGATCCTCAACGTCTTGCCGACGACAGGGATACCGCATGCCGATCGCGAGACTCGCACTGCCTGCCGGGCAGCAGGAGCACCTGATATCGCGTCTCGCCCGCGAGGAGCACATTCCCGAGCCGGAGGCGCGCCTCGCCTACCAGCGCGAGCTCGAGCGGTTGGGGCGTGACGCACGCGTGCGCACCTACCTGCCTGTCCTCGCGGCGCGCCATGCGCGCGAGACGCTGCGCCGGCGGCGTGCGTGAGGCATCGCGCATTCCTGTCCGGGGATTGTCACGGGGCCTGCGTAACGTGATGCCGATGAGCTCCTTCCACCTCCCCGCGAGCGACCCGCTCGAGCCGCTGCTCGCCTTCCACCGCCGCACCGAGAAGCACCTGGCGCAGCTCGCCACCCTTGCCGCCGAGCTCGAGGGACGCGGGCCCGGCCCGCGCGCGAGTGCCGCGGCACTCTCCATCCTCGACGTGCTCGGACGCTCCACCGCGGAGCACCACGCGATCGAGGAAGCGCAATTGCTGCCCGCCATCGAAAGGCGGATCGCCGATGCGGGCGCGCTGGCGGAATTCCGCGAGCTGCGCGTCCTGTTGCACCACGAGCACGCCGGCATCGCGCAAGCCTGGCGCCCGCTGCGCCGTCCGCTCGAGGCCGTGGCCGAGGGCCTGCAGCGTCCCCTCGACCACGAGGCGATCGCGGATTTCCGCGCGCTTTGCACGCGCCACATCGTGACCGAGGAAGCGGCGCTGCACCGCTTCACCCTCCGCTACCTGCCTTCCTTCCGCCAGCGCGCCGCCGCCTGACTCGCGGCGCGGTCACGAAAACATCACGCCGCTGACACGCGGATGACTTGTCGCGCAACCACAATCGGTTGCGAATGGACGCTGCCATCCCGCGTGAAGTCGCGAAGTGCGATGACGAAGACACCGAGCCGCGGCTGCGCTTCCGCACCATCTTCATCTCCGACATCCACCTCGGCACGCCGGGCTGCCAGGCCGCGGCGCTGCTGAGCTTCCTGCGCCACACCGAGAGCCGCGAGCTCTACCTCGTCGGCGACATCATCGACGGCTGGCAGCTCAAGCGCCGCTGGTACTGGCACCAGTCGCACAACGACGTCGTGCAGAAGGTGCTGCGCAAGGCGCGCAAGGGCACGCGCGTGACCTACATCGCCGGCAACCACGACGAGGCGATGCGCCACTTCCTCGGCCTCGCCTTCGGCGGCATCGACATCCGCGACGAGGCGGTGCACGTGACCGCCGACGGCAAGCGGCTGCTCGTGACCCACGGCGACCTGTTCGACGCAGTGGTGCAGCGTGCGCGCTGGCTGGCGTACGTGGGCGACGCGCTGTACGTCTCCTTGCTCAAGGCGAACCAGTGGTTCAACCACCTGCGCGGCAGGCTGGGATTGCCCTACTGGTCGCTCTCCCAGTTCCTCAAGCAGCGCGTGAAGAATGCAGTGAGCTACATCACGCGCTTCGAGGACGCGCTCGCGCACGAGGCGCGGCGCCGCGGCTTCGACGGCGTGGTATGCGGCCACATCCACAAGGCGGAGATCCGCGACATCGGCGGCGTGCGCTACTGCAACGACGGCGACTGGGTGGAAAGCCTCACCGCGCTGGTGGAGCTGGAAAGCGGCGAGCTGCGCATCATGGACTGGAAGGCGCTTCCCCGGGAATGGCACGAGCTCGCGCACATGAAAGGACCGGCCCTTGCGTATCCTGCTGGTGACTGACGCCTGGCATCCCCAGGTGAACGGCGTCGTGGTGACGCTCGCGAATACGATCGCGTGGCTGCGGCGCTGGGGGCACGAGGTGCAGGTGCTCTCGCCCGAGGGCTTCCGCACCATGCCGATGCCGACGTATCCCGAGATCCCGCTGGCGCTCCTGCCGCGGCGCGAAGTCTCCCGCCGCATCCGCGATTTCGAGCCCGAGGCGGTGCACATCGCCACCGAGGGCCCGCTCGGCCTCGCCGCGCGCGCACATTGCCTGCACCACGGGCTCGCGTTCACCACCGCCTATCACACGTGCTTCCCCGAATACGTGAGAGCGCGCTTCGGCGTACCGCTATCGTGGACGTACGCGTGGCTGCGCCGCTTCCATGGGCCGTCCTCCGCGGTGCTCGTCGCGACCCCTGCGATCCGCGAGCTGCTCGAGGCTCGCGGCTTCGACAACGTGGCGGACTGGTCGCGCGGCGTGGACCTCGCGCTCTATCGGCCGCACGAGGAACGGTTCAGCGACCTGCGCCGCCCGGTGTTCCTCTATGCCGGGCGCGTGGCGGTGGAGAAGAACCTCGCCGCGTTCCTCACGCTCGACCTGCCCGGCACCAAGGTCGTGGTGGGCGACGGGCCGCAGCGCCGCGAGCTCGAGCAACGCTTTCCCGAGGCGCTGTTCGCGGGCCTCAAGTCGGGCGCGGACCTCGTTTCGTACTACCGGCGCGCGGACGTCTTCGTCTTCCCGAGCCGCACCGATACCTTCGGCCTCGTCCTCATCGAGGCGATGGCGTGCGGAACACCCGTGGCCGCCTATCCGGTGCGCGGACCGGTCGACGTGGTCACCGACCCCGCGGCCGGCGTGCTCGACAACGACCTCGCCGCGGCGGCGATGGCGGCACTCGCGCTCGATCGCTCGAAGGTCCGCCGCCATGCCGAGCGCTATTCGTGGGAGCACTGCTCGCGCCAGTTCCTCATGAGCCTCGTGCCCGCGCGCGTGCCGGAGGGGCGCCTTGCACGAGCTGCCTGACCCGGCCGATGCCCGCAGCCCGTTCAAGGGCAAGACCGGCCTCCTCAGGATCTTCCACGCCTTCCTCAATTCCTGCGACGGCCTCGCCGACGCGTGGCGCAACGAGAGTGCCTTCCGCCAGGAGCTGCTGCTGGCCGCGGTGCTCATCCCCGTGGCGCTGCTGGTGCGGGTGCTGCCGGTGGAGCGGGCGCTGCTGATCGCCTCCGTGCTGCTGGTGCTGGTGGTCGAGCTGCTCAACACCGGCGTGGAGGCGGCGATCGATCGCATCTCGTTCGAGCGCCACCTCCTCTCCAAGCGTGCGAAGGACATCGGCAGCGCCGCCGTGCTGGTCACCCTGGTGCTCCTGGCCGTGGTGTGGGCCGCGATCCTGCTGCCGAAGCTGGGTTGACCCAAGGCCGCGGCTGCACCGCGCAGTAATCCTGGCGCACCGATTTCGAGCGGCGACACGGCCTCGCCGATCCGCATTTATCCCAAACGCCTTCGCGGGGTAAGCCGTAGCCGCTCGCCCAGCGGCGGCCTGAAAATTGCATCGTGATACGCAATCGAATCCTTCGGGGAGCCGTCATGATGCGCATACGCCGTACGATCGTTTCATCATGCGTCGCATTGTTTTGCGGCGCGGCGTCGAGCCAGCCTTTCCAGCCCGCGCTCTACCTGCCGATCGCCGCGAGCGTCGTGCGCGTCGAGGCGTTGCTCGAAGGCGGGCGGCTCTCGGTGGGCAGCGGCGTCACGGTGGCGCCCGCCATCGTCGCGACCAACTGCCACGTCGTGCGCGACTCGGGCAGCATCCGCGTGGCGGGCGGCGGCGTGATGTGGGAGGTGGATGGCGAGGTGGGCGACGCGCGCCACGATGTGTGCTTCCTGCGCGTGCCGGGATGGAGCGGGCATCCGGTGGCGCTCGCACAAGCGGATGCGCCCGAGGTCGGTGCAACGGTGGTGGCGCTGGGCTTCACGGCGGGCGCGCCGATCAAGCCGCGACTGGGCAACGTGCGCGCGCTGCGGGAGATCGACGGCGCGCAGGTGATCGAGGCCGACGCGCAGTTCAATTCCGGCTCGAGCGGCGGCGGCCTCTTCGACGAGGACGGCACGCTGGTGGGGCTGCTCACCTTCCGCCGGCGCAACTCGACCACGAGCTTCTACGCGCTTCCGGTGGAGTGGGTGCGCCAGGGCATCCCGCGCGAGGACCAGTGGGAGAGCGTGAAGCCCCTCGAGGGCGCTGCTCCGTTCTGGGACGGGGAGGGTGCCGCTTTCCTGCCTTAGGGTTGCCTAAAGACCGGCCGCCGCCGCGAGCTGCTGGCACGTGGCGGCGATCAGCAGCAACAGGAGCATGCCCAGGGCGAACAGCCGGATCTCGAGTTTCATCGGCGTAGACTACCGCGTAAGTAGGGCGTAACCCGTCCTAGTTCGTGAGTATCGTCGCCCTATGTCGCAACCGACCACCCGCGTGCTCGCGGTCCTCGAGCTGCTGCAGTCGCACGGCCAGATGAGCGGGGCGGAGCTCGCACGCCGCGTGGAGGTGGATCCGCGCACGCTGCGCCGCTACATCGCGACGCTGGAGGAGATGGGCATCCCCATCACCACGGAGCAGGGGCGCTACGGCGGCTATCGCCTCGTGCCGGGGTTCAAGCTGCCGCCGATGATGTTCACCGAGGAGGAGGCGCAGGCGCTGTCGCTCGGGCTGCTCGCCGCGCGCGGGCTGGGCCTGGCCGATGCGGCACCCGCCATCGAGAGCGTGCAGGCCAAGCTCGATCGCGTGCTGCCGAGCGCGCCGCGCAAGGCGCTCGCCGCGATGCGCGAGAGCGTGGCGCTGCAGATGGGAGATGCGCGCACGCATGCGGACGTGCGCCTGCTGCGCATCCTCGGCGAATCCGCGCAGCAGCGCCTCACCGCTTCGCTGCGCTACCGGGCCGCGGATGGTGCCGCCACGTCGCGCGAGTTCGACGTCTACGGCCTCGTGTTCCGCGCGGGCCGCTGGTATGTCGTGGGCTACTGCCACCTGCGCCAGGGCCTGCGCACGCTGCGGCTCGATCGTGTCGCGCACGCGGAGGTCGGCACCAGGGGCTTCGAGCGGCCCGGCGATTTCGACGCCGCCGAATACCTCGCGCGCGCGATGGCGACACTGCCGCACGCGATCCCCGTGGAAGTCTGGCTCGCCACCGACATCGATTCCGCACGGCGCGAGCTGAGTCCGGCGCTGGGTGTCGCGGAGGCGCACGAGGGCGGCGTGCTCCTCAGGGCTTCGGTAGACGAGCTCGACTGGTGCGCACGGGAGCTGATGCGGCTGCCGTTCCGCTTCGAGGTGCGCACGCCGGACGCGCTTCGCACCCGCGTCGGCGTGCTCGCACGCGCCCTCGCCCAGCGCTTCGCCGCCTGAAACCAAAAAATCGGGACGTACCCCATTTCCCGCATGGCGGGATGCCATTCCTCTATGCGGGAAATGGGGTACGTCCCGATTTTCGGTATAGCGGAACCGCGTTCCTGCATGCAGGAAATGGGGTACGTCCCGATTTTCGGGTTTCGCTAGCCGAAGCGGCCGGTGATGTAGTCCTCGGTGGCCTGCATCCGGGGCTTGAGGAAGAGCTGGTCGGTCTCGCCGAACTCGACCAGCTCGCCGAGGTACATATAGGCGGTGTAGTCGGAGACGCGCGCCGCCTGCTGCATGTTGTGCGTGACGATCACCACCGTGTAGTCGGCCTTGAGCTCGCTGATGAGCTCCTCGATCTTGGCGGTGGAGATGGGATCGAGCGCGGAGCAGGGCTCGTCCAGGAGCAGGATCTCCGGCTTCACCGCGATGCCGCGCGCGATGCAAAGGCGCTGCTGCTGGCCGCCGGAGAGGCTGAGCCCGCTCTGGTTCAGCTTGTCCTTCACTTCCTTCCACAGCGCGGCACTGCTGAGCGCCCACTCGACCCGTTCGTCCATGCGCGCGCGCGGCAGGTCCTCGAAGAGCCGCACGCCGAAAGCCACGTTGTCGTAGATGGACATGGGGAAAGGCGTGGGCTTCTGGAACACCATGCCGATCTTCGCGCGCAAGAGCGACACGTCCATCTTCGAGGTGAGCAGGTTCTCGCCGTCGAACAGGATCTGGCCCTCGGCGCGTTGCTCGGGATAGAGCTCGAACATGCGGTTGAACGTGCGCAGCAGCGTGGACTTGCCGCAGCCCGAAGGACCGATGAACGCGGTGACCAGCTTCTCGGGCACCTCCAGGTTGATGTGCTTGAGCGCCTTGAAGCTGCCGTAGTAGAAGTCGAGGTCGCGAACCGTGAGCTTGGGCTCGCGCGCGGGGACGTTTTGGGCAAGGGCGTTCATGGAGTCTTCCGGAAGAGCAGGCGTGCGGCGATGTTGATGCCGAGGACCAGCAGCGTGATGAGGCAGGCCCCGCCCCACGCCAGCCGTTGCCAGTCGTCGTACGGGCTCATGGCGAACTGGAAGATCACCACGGGCAGGTTCGCCATCGGGGCGTTCATGTCGACCGTCCAGAACTGGTTGTTGAGCGCGGTGAAGAGCAGCGGTGCCGTCTCGCCGGAGATGCGCGCGATGGCGAGCAGGATCCCGGTCATGATGCCCGCGCGCGCGGCGCGATAGGACACCAGCGTGATCATCTTCCACGTGGGGCAGCCGAGCGCCACGGCGGCCTCGCGCAGGCTGTTGGGCACGAGCTTCAGCATGTCGTCGGTGGTGCGCACCACCACGGGAACCACGATGATGGAGAGCGCGATCGCACCCGCCCAGCCGGAGAAGTGCCCGATGCGCGCGACGTACACGGCGTACACGAAGAGGCCGATCACGATCGAGGGCGCGGACAGCAGCACGTCGTTGATGAAGCGCGTGGCGGGCGCGAGCCAGCCGCGGCGGCCGTACTCCGCGAGATACGTGCCGGCGAGGATGCCGATGGGGGTGCCGATGAGCGTGCCCGCGCCCGACATGAGCACGCTGCCGAAGATCGCGTTGGCGAGGCCGCCGTTGCCACCCGGGGGCGGCGTCATCTGGTAGAAGAGCGAAGGACGCAGCGCGTTGGCGCCCTCCCAGACGAGCACCCCGAGGATCCAGACGAGCCAGAAGAGGCCGAAGGCGAGCGCCACGGCCGACAGCGCCATCATCACCTTGTTGACGACGCGCCGCCGCCGGTACGTGCGGTTCGCCGGCGTGGCGGTGGCGGCGGCGGGCTGCGCGCTCACGTGCGCTCGCCCTCCCGCTTGCCGAGTTGCAGCAGCAGCAGCTTGGACAACGCCAGCACGATCGTCGTGATGAGGAAGAGGATGAGGCCCAGCTCGATCAACGCGGAGGTGTATACGTCGCCCACGGCCTCGGTGAACTCGTTGGCGAGCGCCGAGGCGATCGAGTTGCCCGGCGCGAAGAACGACTTCGAGAGCTGGTGCGCATTGCCGATCACGAAGGTCACGGCCATGGTTTCACCCAGCGCTCGGCCCAGCCCCAGCATGATGCCGCCGATCACGCCCACCTTGGTATAGGGCAGCACGATGCCCCACACCACTTCCCACGTGGTCGATCCCAGCGCGTACGCCGATTCCTTGAGCATCGAGGGGACGAGCTCGAACACGTCGCGCATCACCGCGGTGAAAAAGGGTATGACCATGACCGAGAGGATGATGCCCGCGGTCAGCATGCCGATGCCCATGGGCGGGCCGGAGAAGAACGCGCCCAGCACCGGCACGTTGCCGAGTATCGCCTGGATGGCCGGCTGGACGTATTGCTGGAACAGCGGCGCGAAGATGAACAGGCCCCACATGCCGTAGATGATGCTGGGAATCGCGGCCAGCATCTCGATCGCGGTGCCCAGCGGGCGGCGCAGCCACACGGGCGAGAGCTCGGTGAGGAACATCGCGATGCCGAAGCTCACCGGGATCGCGATGACGAGCGCGATCGCGGAGGTGGCGATGGTGCCCGCGATCGGCACGAGGGCGCCGAAGTCGTCCTTCACCGGATCCCAGCTCGCGCTCCACAGGAAACCGAGGCCGAACTTCTTCAGCGACAGCGAGCTGCCGATGAAAAGGGAGATGACGATGGCGGCCAGCAGGCTGAAGACGAAGAACGCGAAGAACCGCGTGAGATTGCGGAACAGCAGATCCATCAGCGCGTTGTTGCGCATCGTGGGCGGCCTGGGGACGTGGACATGGGCGAGGGGGCGGGAATCCAAGCCCGCCGCCTGCCTATTATCCAATGCCATGCTCATCGCTTCATTCCAGGAAGTATCCACGCGCTGCACGAAAAGGGGCGGCACGCGGACCGCCCCTTGCCTGCCGCATCAACGGCGGTTCAATAGATCGGTTTCCCCGACGCGTCCTTGATGTTCGATTTCCACGACGCCTTGACCTGGTCCACCACGTTGTCGGGCAGCGGCACGTAGTCCAGGCTGGAGGCGAGCTTGTCGCCCTCGGCGCCGTAGGCCCAGTCGAAGAACTTGAGCACTTCCTTCGCGATTTCGGGCTTGCCCTGGCTCCTGTGCATCAGGATGAAAGTCGCGCCACTGATCGGCCACGCGCCCTTGCCGGGCTGGTCCGTGAGGATGAGGTAGAAGCCCGGCACCTTGTTCCATTCCGCATTCGCCGCCGCGGCCTTGAAGGCCTCCGCGTTCGCCTGGACGAATTCGCCTTCGCGGTTCTGCACCGCGGCCGTGTTCATCTTGTTCTGCAGCGCATAGGCGTATTCGACGTAGCCGATGGCACCGGAGATGCGTTGCACGTACGAAGCGACGCCTTCGTTGCCCTTGCCACCCACGCCGGTGGGCCAGTTGACCGACGTGCCCTCACCGACTTTCGCCTTCCATTCGGGGCTCACCTTGGAGAGATAGTTCACCCAGATGAACGTGGTGCCGGAGCCGTCCGAGCGATGCACCACGGTGATGTCCTGGCTCGGCAGCTTCACGTTCGGATTCAGCTTGGCGATCGCGGGGTCGTCCCACTTCTTGATGTTGCCGAGGTAGATGCTCGCGAGGACGGGGCCCGTGAGGTGCAGCTCACCCGGCTTCACGCCCGGCAGGTTCACGACCGGCACATCGCCGCCGATCACCGTCGGAAATTGCGTGAGCCCGCCCTTGTCGAGCTCCTCGGGCTTGAGGGGCATGTCCGAGGCGCCGAAATCGACGGTCTTCGCGGTGATCTGCTTGATGCCGCCGCCCGAGCCGATCGA
>DATMJE010000154.1:0-6152 GCA_035553995.1 Usitatibacter sp.
GAAACGATTCGGCACGAGGTAATCGACCGTGGCCCCCATCGCCCGCAGGGCCTTCACACCGACCGCGCAGGCCGTCGCACCATCGGCATCGTAGTCGGCGACGATGAGCAGGCGTTCGCGCCGCCCGATCGCGTCCGCAAGCAGGCGCGCCGCATCGGCCACGTTGTTCAAGCGATCGGGAGCGGCAAGCCCTGCGAGAGCCGTCGCAAGCTCTCCCAGCTCCGCGAGACCACGTGAAGCGTAGATGCGCGCCAAGCGTGGCGCCACGCCCGAGGCGACCAGCCGTGCACAAGCCGCTTCATCGACCTCGCGTTCGCGGATCTCAGGCATCGGCATTGACCGGCTTGCCGCGGCGGAAAAGGCGCCAGCGGGAAGAGGGCTTGAGCGTGAAGACGCGCGCCGGTCCCGCGGAGGGCAGCACGATGCGCATCTCGCCGAAGCGCTCCAGCGCGTTGCCGGCATGGACGAACCATGCATCGATCGCGGCCGCAGCGTCTTTCCAGGCCGCTTCGTCGCCGCGATCCCAGGCGGTGCTCAAGCCATCGAGGACGAGGAGGGCGTTCTCTCCGGCGGCAACGGCATCGATCGCATCGAACCCGCGCGGCAATTCGGCCACGCGCGTGCCCGCGAGCCGCGCCACGCCGCGCGTGAACGCATCATCCGCGTAGATCACCGAGTAGGGCCGCGATGCGATCGCGGGTGTCGCGCCCCCACCCCAGAACCACACGCTGTTGATCTGTGGCTGGCCCGCCTGCTCGCGATGCACATTCACCGCATGCGTGGCGAGCACCATCTGCGCTTCCGTGATCGCCGAGCGCCACTCGATGCGTCCGCTGCCGCGCGGCAGCGATGCCGAGACGTTGCGGCCGAGCACCTGTTCGAGGGGTGTCGTCTGCGGAAGCTCTGCCGGGGGGACGCGCACATACCAGCGGCTGGGATGGGGCGCCAGGAATTCGAGGCCGTCCCCGCGAAAGAAAGACTGCAGCTCCGCGACCAGCGCGGCGGCCTCCTCGCCCTGCACGTCGAGCACATTCGCATCGTGCAGCGTGGCGCCGTGCATCTCGATCCGCAGGTGCACCGGGTCGGCACGCAGCCACGTGCCCTCGCGCGGCGCGTCGTCGGCCGCAAGCGTGATGGCCGCTACGGGCAGCGGCTCGGGCAGCGCGTGCGCGTGCGCGACCCAGGCGTGGCGGCCGTTGCGATCGACGCGTCCCCGGTCGGCGCGCGCGATCCAGCGTTCGAGCGCCGGCATTCGCACGGCACGCAGGGCGGCGGGAGCTTCGGCGGGGAGGAGGAGATCGGGGACGACGACATCGAGCGGCACGCTGCAAGGATACTTGGACCGCCGTCACGCGCCAACCCGAAGGCGGCGGCAAAAGCCGTCCCAAAACATGGCAAACTTCCGGCCACACTTCCGGTCGAACCCGACTTGCGCCCCTTCGAGCTTTTCGTCGGCCTCCGCTACACGCGAGCGAAGCGCCGCACGCACTTCATCTCCTTCATCTCGCTCATCTCGATGCTCGGCATCGCGCTGGGCATCGCCGCGCTCATCACGGTGATGTCGGTGATGAACGGCTTCGAGAAGGAGATCCGTTCGCGCATCCTCGGCGCCGCCGCGCACATCCAGGTGATCGGGCCGGAGAGCGGGCTCCCGGACTGGCAGCACCTCGCCGACGAGGCGAAGGCCAATCCCGAGGTCGTCGCGACGGCACCCTTCGTGCAGGCGCAGGGACTGCTCTCCACGGGCTCCGCGGTGCGCGGCGTCTTCGTGCGCGGCGTGGTGCCGGAGCTCGAGAACACGGTCGCGGACTTCGGCAGGAACATGCGCGCCGGGAAGCTCGAGGACCTGCAGCCCGGCGGCTTCGGCATCGTCCTCGGTATCGGCATCGCGCGCGGCCTGCAGTTGCGCGTGGGCGACAAGGTGACGCTCATCTCGCCGCAGGGACAGGTCACGCCGGCGGGGCTCATGCCGCGCTTGAAGCAGTTCACCGTGGTCGGCATCTTCGCCATGGACCACAACGAGTTCGATTCCGCCCTGGCACTCGTGCGCATGGAGGACGCGCAGGTCCTCTATCGCCTGGAGGGCGGCGCCGTGAGCGGCATACGCCTCAAGGTCCGCGACGTGGACCGCGCGCCGGCGGTCGCCCGCGAGATCGCGCAGCGCATGCCCCCGGACACGCTCGTCTCCGACTGGACGCAGCAGAACGTGAACTACTTCCGCGCGATCTCGATCGAGAAGCGGATGATGTTCATCATCCTCACGCTCATCATCGCGGTGGCGGCGTTCAACCTGGTCTCGACGCTGGTGATGGTGGTGACCGACAAGCATCCCGACATCGCCATCCTGCGCACGCTCGGCGCTTCTCCCGGCAGCATCATGCAGATCTTCGTGGTGCAGGGCGCCGTCATCGGCACCATCGGCACGCTGATCGGCGTGGTCACCGGCGTGCTGCTCGCGCTCAACATCGCGACGGTCGTGCCCGCGATCGAGCACGCGTTCAATTTCCAGATCCTGTCGCGGGACGTTTACTACATCAGCGAGCTCCCCTCCGACCTGCACTGGCAGGATGTGTGGATGGTGGCGGCCATGTCGCTCGTGCTGGCGTTCGTGGCGACGATCTACCCGAGCTGGCGTGCGGCGCGCGTGAACCCGGCGGAGGCACTGCGCTATGAGTAGCCTGCCGGCCGGCGATCGCGCCGAGGTGGTGCTCTCGTGCCGCGGCATCACCAAGACCTACGGCCTGGGCGATGTCGCGGTGCCGGTGCTGAAGGGAGTGGACCTCGATGTGCGGCGCGGCGAATCGATCGCGATCGTGGGCGCGTCAGGCTCGGGCAAGAGCACGCTGCTGCATATCCTCGGCGGCCTCGACGGCGCGACTTCCGGCGAGGTAGACCTCCTCGGCCGCAACATGGGGCGCCTCGATCCCAGGGCACAGGGGCGGCTGCGCAACGAGGCGCTCGGCTTCGTCTACCAGTTCCACCACCTGCTTCCGGAGTTCTCCGCGCTCGAGAACGTCGCCATGCCGCTCAGCATCCGCCGCATGCCCGAGCGCGAGGCGCACGCAAGGGCCGCCGCGATGCTGGACGAGGTCGGCCTCGCGCACCGTGTCACGCACCGGCCGGGGGAGCTTTCGGGGGGCGAGCGCCAGCGGGTGGCCGTCGCACGCGCGCTCGTGACGGAGCCCGCCTGCGTGCTTGCGGACGAGCCCACCGGCAACCTCGATCGCGACAACGCCGCGCGCGTCTTCGAGCTGATCCTCGCGCTCAACGCACGCCATCGCGCCGCCTTCGTGATGGTCACGCACGATCCCGACCTTGCCGCTCGCATGGGACGCGAGCTGCACATGGTCGACGGGCGGATCGCCCAGGCACGCGCGCAAAAGCATTTGACGCAGATGAACACAGATGAACGCAGATGAACACGGATGAATGTGTGGTCAGGGCGAGCCTGGACACGTGCGTTTAAGGTGCATTCTAAATGCACCTAAATAACGGCCGGGCTTGACCCGGGTCAAATTCGCCTTGGTGGCCATCGCCTAACTTCATCAGTATCGAACGACGATACGTGGAGAAGAAGATGGCGCGCATGCTTTCGTGGACGCTGCTGGTTTGCGCCCTGGCAGGGCTCGGGGCAGGTTGTCAAAGGGAACCAGCCGGTCCCGCGGCCAGGCCCGCGAGCACGGCGGAAACCGCGACGAAGCCCGCAAGCACCGCGGACGCCGCGGCCAGGCCCGCAGCCCCGCCCGACAAGTACGATCCCGCGAAGATGGACTGGAAGCCGACGGCGGCGACGCTCGGCTCCGAGCGCCACACGGGACCCTTCGCGCAGGGCGCATCGCTGTCGATGGACGCGATGGTGAAACCGCTCGATCCCTCGCCCGTGAAGGAGGTGCGCCTCGACACGACGCACAAGATCATCGAGATCGCGCCGGGCGTGAAGTTCTCCGCGTGGACCTTCGGGGACACGGTGCCCGGCCCGGTGGTGCGCGTGCGCGTGGGCGACCGCATCCGGTTCACGATGACCAACCGCTCCGACGAGAAGGCGCCGGGCATTTCATTCTCCGCCGCGCCGATGATGCATTCCATGGACTTCCACTCGGCCATGGTCTCCCCCGGCGACAAGTACCGCTCCATCGCACCGGGCCAGACAATCAGCTACGAGTTCACGCCCAACTATCCGGGCGTCTTCATGTACCACTGCGGCACGCCGATGGTGCTGGAGCATATCGCGTCCGGCATGTACGGCATGATGATCGTCGAGCCGCGCAAAGGGTATCCCACGAAGGTGGACCGCGAGTATGCGATCGTGCAGAGCGAGTTCTACACGCGGCCCGATCCCGAGAACCACAAGATCGACGGAGCGCCACTCTACGTGCTCGATGCGGCACGCGTGCGCTCGAAGGCGCCCACGTACACCGTCTTCAACGGCCGCTACAACGGCTTCGTCGACAAGCCGCTGCCGGCCAAGCCGGGCGAGCGCGTGCGCCTCTTCGTGCTGAACGTGGGCCCGTCGAATACTTCCAGCTTCCACGTTGTGGGCACCATCTTCGATCGTGTGTGGTGGGACGGCAATCCCGACAACCAGATGCGCGGCATGCAGACGGCGCTGCTGGGCTCGTCCTCCGGCGTGATCGTGGAGTTCATCGTTCCCGAGGCGGGAAACTACGTGATGGTCGATCACCACTTCGCCAATGCCTCGCAGGGCGCGGTCGGCATCATCGCCGCGGGCGGTACGGCCGAGGGCGGCGCGGGCGAGAACGAGCATCACAACATCCCGGCCACCGCCGCGCCGACGGATCCGGTCGCCGTGCGCGGCAAGCTCGCCTTCGAGACCAAGTGCCTCGCCTGCCACTCGATCGCGGGCGGCGACAAGGTGGGCCCCGATCTCTACAACGTCACGAAGCGGCGCGACGATGCGTGGCTCGCGCGCTGGCTGAAGAGCCCCGAGCAGATGCTGCAGTCCGATGCCGCCGCCAAGGAGATGCTGGGCAGGTTCAGGATCCCGATGCCGAACCAGAGCCTCTCCGAGCCCGAGATCCGCGAATACATCGCCTACTTCAAGTGGGCCGATGCCAACGTCCGGCCCCGCGGCACCACGCAGCCGCAACCGGCCGCGCCCGGCACCGCGAAGAATCCCTCGGAGACGTACTCGGCAACGCCGGCGGGCGGGGGAGGCAAGCCATGATGTCGCGCGGGCTCGTGGCAGTGCTGGGCATGGCCGCCCTCGGAACCGCCATGGCGTGCGGCGTGTGCATCGAGGACAAGATCGCCGCGACCTACGACCACGCCGTCGTGACGCGCGCCAAGGCGCAGGGACGCATCGTCGTGTTCGCCGAGCCGCGCGCGAACGTGGAAGCGGCCACGCTTGCCCAAAAGCTTTCCGCGGCGGCCGCGCATGCGCGCGGGGTCGATCCGGCGAGCGTGCGCACCTCGCAGGCGCCCGCGTCGCTCGCCTTCGCGCTCGATCCGAAGGTGGCGAGCACAACTGCGGCGCTCAATGCGATCAAGAAAGCGGCCGGGATTTCGCGGCTGGAGCTGGTGGAGCTGCGCGTGATCCGCTGATCGGGGAGGCAATGGTGCCCGGGCGCTTCGCTTCAGCGGCTGGCGAGGCGCTCGCGCAGCGTGTCCATGAGCGCCTGGCGGGCGGCAAGCACGCCACGCTTGAAGTACTCGAGGCGCTGCTCGTCGGCGGCGGTGCGGCCGGGGCTGCGCAGGTGCAGGCCGTCGCGCGGCGACCACAGGCCCTGGCGCGCAACGGCGAGGGCGTGCTCGGCGAGGTCCACCTTCTCGGAGGCGCGCGCCACCGCCTCGTCGGCGATCAGCGACTCCATCGCGAGCGGCGTGGTCTGCACGACGGCGGCCGTGGTGATCGCGGCAGCGGGCGCCAGGCCCGACCGGCCGATCTCGCGCTCCTCGACCAGCTTCGAGCTGTCCGTGGGCGGCACGTCGGAGAACTCGACCACGCCGTTCGCGGCGATCGACTTGTAGAGCACGGTCGCCATCGCCGGCGACGCGAGCATGGTGGTGGCGAGGAGCAGGGCGGTCGTGCGCAGGAGGTCCATGCGATGCAGGATGCCGCGCGCGTGCTAAACGACGTCACCACGTTGCCCCGGACGCGTTGATCGCTTCAGACCAGACGCGTCGGTGGCGGC
>DATMJE010000155.1:0-4465 GCA_035553995.1 Usitatibacter sp.
GCATTGCTGCACACCATGCTCGCGAAGCCGCCCTGCGCCGCGAGCCAGTTGTACGGCGCGATCGGCCCGAAATGGTTGCTCGCCCGCGCGAGCGCGATGCCCACGCCGGTCTCGCGGGCGAGCTGCGTCGCCGCTTCGAGCGCCCGCAGGCCCACCAGCGGGCCCACGCCGTTGTTGCCGTTCACCCGCGCGATCGACGGGGCGACGCGCTCGATCTCCACGCGCGCGTGAGGATCGACGCCGCCATTGCGCAGGCGCTCGCCGTACGACTCGATGCGGCTGCACCCGTGGGTGTGCAGGCCGAACATGTCGGCCATGACCAGGATGCGCGCCGTATCGACGGCATCGGCGTGCGCGAGGCCGCAGCCCATGAGCGCGCGCACCGCGATCGACGTGAGCTCCGCTTCCGTGTGACGCATCAGCGCGCCCGCCTCTCGGCATCGAGCTTCGCCAGCGCCCGCGTCTTCCACAGGTTCCAGGAGCGCTCGTAGTTCTGCCACGAGACGTTCGCCTGCACTTCCGCATCGTCCATGAACACGATGTGGCCGCGCTCGCCCGCGAGCACGATCGACTGGAACTGCATGCGCGCGTTCATCTCGAGATAGATCGTGCGTCCCACCGCGCGCTGCAGGTTTTCCCCCACGACGGTCGAGCCGTGGCCGCGCATGAGGACCGCGGGGTGGGGGCCCAGCCGGCGTGCCAGGTGCGCGCCGAGCGACGGCGTCTTCACCAGCATGTCGGTGCCCGTCTGCGCATCGCGAATGTCCCAGTTGGGGACGCCCAGCCCGATGAATGCCGACATGTGGAAGATGGGCTTCATCTCGCAGCCGGTGCACGCGAACGGCACCACCGACGGCGAATGGTTGTGCACGATCGCCATCACGTCGGGGCGCGCCTTGTAGATCTCGCCGTGGATGAAGCGCTCCTGGTAGACCGCGCGGCCCTGCGCGTCGATCGCGTTGCTGTCGAGGTCGAACTCGAGGATGTCCTCCTCGGTCACGAGCTCCGGGGCGAGGTTGCGGGCCATGAGATAGCGCTGCGGATCGGCCCCGGAGCGGACCGTCGCATGCCCGTACGCATCGATCACGCCATGCTCGGCCAGCGTGCGCGACGCGATCACGAGGTCCAGCACCTGGCTCATCTCAATCTCCCCGGATCTTCGCCGCGCCGACCACGTGGCTCCAGCGGTCGAGCTCGTTGGCGACGAGCGCACCGAGCCGTTCGGGCTTGTCGGCCACGGCGGTCATCCCCTGTTTCGCCAGCGCCTCGCGCACATCGGACGACTGCAGCAGGGCATCCACTTCCGTGTTGAGGCGCGCGACGATTTCGGGCGGCGTCCCCGCGGGCGCGAAGAGCCCATACCAGGTATCCACGACGAGGCCGGGATGTCCCAGCTCGCGCATCGTCGGCACGTCGGGAAATGCGGGCGAGCGCTCTTCGGAAAGCACCGCGAGCATCCGCAGCTTGCCCGTTTTCACGAAGGGCGCCATCGTCTGCAATGCCGCGACGGTGGCCTGCACGTGGCCCGCGACCAGGTCGGTGGCGGCGCCCGCGGAGCCCTTGTACGGCACGTGCACGAGGTCGATTCCGGTCTCCTGCTTGATGAGCTCCATCGTGAGGTGCTGGATGCTGCCGTTGCCCGGCGACGAGTAGTAGAGCGCACCGGGCTGCTTCTTCGCGAGCGCCACGAATTCGTCCACGGTGGACGCGGGCACTTGCGGCCCGACCACCAACGCCATCGCGCTCGTCGCCGCCAATGCCACCGGCGCGAAGCTCTTCAGCGCATCGTAGGGCAGGTGCGCGCTCATGGCCGGGATGGTGCCGTGGGAGGTCGCGGTCAGCAGCAGCGTGTAGCCATCGGGCGCGGACTTCGCGACGTGCTCCGTGCCGATCGCGCCGCTCGCTCCGGCCTTGTTCTCCACGACCACGGTTGCGCCGAGCCTCCCGGTGAGCCTCGGCTGCAGCAGGCGCGCGATCACGTCCGCGCCGGTGGCGGGCGTGTACGGCACGACGATCGTCACCGGCCGCGCCGGCCACGTTGCCTGCCCGGCATGCGCAGCGCAGGTCGCGAATGCCGCCACCAGCGCGGCCCAGGACCTCCATGACATCGCGAGCAGTTCTCCTATGCGGGAAATGGGGACGGACCCGATTTATTTTGTCCGTATCATAACGGCCATGGAGGACGCGCAATACGTCATCAACGATCCGCAGGCGCTCGATTTCCGCGTGCATCGCGCGGCGATGGTGGATCGCGAGGTGCTCGAGCGGGAGATGCGCCGCATCTTCGACGTGTGCTGGATCTACGCGGGGCACGAGAGCGAGGTGCGCGCGCCGGGCGACTTCGTGACGCGCACGCTCTGCGGCCGGCCGGTGATCCTGTGCCGCGACAGCGCCGGCGCGATCCGCGTGTTCCTGAACGTCTGCCGTCACCGCGGCGCGGTCGTGTGCCGCGAGCGGCAGGGCAACGCGAAGGGCTATCACTGCTTCTATCACGGCTGGAGCTACGACCGCGACGGCTGCCTCGACGGGGTGCCCGGGCAGTCGAGCTATCCCGCGAGCTTCGACCGTGCGCAGCTCGGGCTCGCGTCGCCGCCGCACGTCGATTCCTATCGCGGCTTCGTGTTCCTGTCGTTCAATCCGCGAGCGCAGCCCCTGGACGACTATCTCGCGGGCGCGAAGGAATACCTCGATCTCGTCGTCGACCAGTCGCCCACGGGCGAGATGGAGGTGATCCGCGGCACGCAGGAATACGCGATCCGCGCCAACTGGAAGCTGCTGGTCGAGAACAGCTTCGACGACTACCACCTCATGAGCACGCATTCGACGTGGCTCGAGTACATGAAGTCGTCCGGCGTGCAGATCCCGAAGCCGCCGAAGGGCCACGTGATGCCGGCGCACGGCGTGGGCCGGGCGCTCGGCAACGGGCACGCGGTGATCGACAACGAGAACTTCCGTGGCCGGCCGGTGGCGAAATGGATTCCCCTCTACGGCGAGGAGGCGAAGCCCGAGATCGAGCGCATCCGTCGCGAGATCTTCGCGCGGCTGGGAGAGGCGCGCGCGCGCCGCGTCTGCGACACCAACCGCAACCTGGTGGTGTTCCCGAACCTCGTCGTGAACGACGGCTCGTCGGTGACGATCCGGACCTTCCATCCCACTGCCCCGGACCGCATGGAAGTGACCGCCTGGGCGCTCGGCCCGAAAGGCGAATCTTCGCGGGCGCGCGCGATCCGCCTCGACAGCTTCCTCACCTTCTACGGGCCGGGCGGGTTCGCGACACCCGACGACGTGGAGGCGCTCGAGTCCGTGCAGCAGGGCATGCAGGCGTGGCGCGAGATCCCGTGGTCGGTGATGACGCGCGGCCTCGACAAGCAGGGCGAGCAGCTCAACACCGACGAGCTGCACCTGCGCGAGTTCTGGGTCCATTGGGACCGGTACATGCGATGCTGACGCGGCAGGAGGCGGAGGATTTCCTCTACCACGAGGCGGCGCTCCTCGATGCGTGGAAGCTCGACGAATGGCTGGAGCTGCTCACCGGCGACGCGCATTACCTCGTGCCCTCGAACGACGCGCCCGAAGGCGACCCGCAGGCCACGCTGTACACCATCGCCGACGACATGGCGCGCATCCGCGGCCGCGTGAAGCGGCTGAAAAGCCCGCAGGCGCACGCCGAGTTTCCCCATTCGCGCACGCGGCGGATGATCACCAACGTGCGCGTCGTGGGCGAGCTCGAGGTCGAGGCGAACTTCGCGGTGCACCGCTTCCGGCGCAACGGGCAGGTCTCGCAGTTCGTCGGCCGCTACCGCTACACGCTGCGGCGCGTCGAAGGCGCACTGCGCATCGCGCGCCGCGAGGCGATCCTCGATGCGCAGGAGCTGGGCAGCCTCGGCGCCGTGAGCTTCATCCTCTGACCGCGATCCCCGTCGCCACGAGCCGGGAACGCTAGCCGCCGCCGCAGACCGGCTGGGGGCTCGAGAACACCTGCCGCGTGATCGGCTTCGTGACCGTCGTGCCGTTCACGGAATAGGTGAGCGTGCCGTGGCTCGCGTCCGCGAACGTCACCTGCATCATCCCGACTTGCACGATCCGGGCGGGCCCGATGGGCGTGAAGGGCGCGGCGTTGAACGGCGGCCCGCTCGTGCGATAGAGCTCGCCCGCGAAGGAGCCGTCGGACTGCTTGCGGCCGGCCGACATCACGAACCAGGTGTCCCGGCCGCTCGCATCGTAGGTGAAGAGCGTGCCGAACAGCACGCCGCCCTGCTGGGCGAAGTTGATGCCCCATCCCGATTCGTCCGGATTCCACCACAGGTCCTGGAAGCTGCCCGTGGCACCGCGCGATACGACGGTGTCCACGCAGGCGGGAGCCCTCTGCGCGGCGAACGCCTGCCTGCGCAAGGTCTTGTTCACGGTGACGCCGTCCACGGTATACGTGAGCGCGGCGAAGTCCCCGGCGAAGGCCACCGTCATC
>DATMJE010000156.1:0-5058 GCA_035553995.1 Usitatibacter sp.
GGCCACGACGACCGACAGCAAGCCGAAGCCCATCATCAGCTGCTTGGCGAAGGAGGTGTGCAGCGAGCCTTCGACCAGCACCTTGCAGCGGACGACCGCGTACAGCGCGACGTTGAGCAGCAGGCCCGACAGCACCGCCGAAACCGGCGTCGGACCTTCGGCGTGCGCATCCGGCAGCCAGTTGTGCAGCGGCACGAGGCCCGCCTTGGTGCCGTAACCCACGAGCAGGAACACGAACGCGAGCGACATGATCGCGGGCTCGAGCTGGTGCTTGACCCCGTCCAGGTGCGTCCACAGGAGCGCATTGCCCTCGGCGCCCAGCACGCGCTCGGCGGCGAAGTACACCAGGATCGTGCCGAAGAGCGCCTGCGCGATGCCGACGCCGCACAGGATGAAATACTTCCACGCCGCCTCGAGGCTCGCCGGCGTGCGGTAGACCGCCACGAGCAGCACCGTGGCGAGCGTCGCCGCTTCCATGGCGACCCAGAGGATGCCGAGGTTGTTGGTGGTGAGCGCCAGCAGCATCGTGAACGTGAACACCTGGTACATGCTGTGGTAGAGCCGCAGCCGCGAGAGCGTCATGCGCCCCTTCTCGCGCTCGATGCGCATGTAGGGGCGCGAGAAGAGCGAGGTGGTGAAGGCGACGAAGGCGGTGAGCGCCACGAGGAAGACGTTCAGCGCATCGACGAAGAACTGCTCGCGCAGCGCCGTCACCGGCCCGGACGAGATCACCCCTTCCGTGAGCCACGCGGCGGCGAGGAACGTCATGCCGCTGAAGGCCGCGTTGATTTCCGGGGCGCTGTCGCGCTCGCCCAGGACCCACAGGAGGAGGCCGCCGGCAAGCGGGAGTGCCAGGAGGAGTACCAGCGGCTCGATCACTCTTCCCTCAGCTTTTCCAGGTGGTGGATGTCGAGCGAGTCGAACTGCTCGCGGATCTGGAACATGAACACGCCCAGGATCACCATGCCCACCAGCACGTCGAGCGCGATACCCAGCTCGACCACCATCGGCATGCCGTACGTGGCGCTGGTCGCCGCGAAGAAGAGGCCGTTCTCCATCGACAGGAAGCCGATCACCTGCGGGACCGCCTTGGAGCGCGTGATCATCATCAGGAAGGACATCAGCACGCAGGCGAGCGCGATGCCGAGCGTGCCGCGCGCGATCGAATGCGAGAACTGCGAGATCGGCAGCGCCAGGTTGAAAGCGAACACCACCAGCACGATGCCCACCAGCATCATCGTCGGGATGTTGATCAGCGTCTCGATGTCCCATTTCACGCTGAGCCGGCGGATGAGCCGGTGCAGGATCCACGGCAGCACGATCACCTTGAGCAGCCCGTTGATCGCGGCCGACCAGTAGAGGTGCGATTGCCCGGTCGCATACGCCATGGTGATCGTCGAAGCCACCAGGGCCAGCCCCTGCAGCGCGAAGAGGTTGATCAGCCGCACGATGCGCCGCTGCGACAGCATCGCGAACGCGAGCAGCAGCAGCGCGCTCGCGAAGAGGTTCACCAGCTGGGTGGACATCGGGGTCATGCTTCAGGCGCCCAGGAGGATGTGCACGAGCAGCGCCAGCACTCCGAGCAGGAACGCGGTGGCGAGGAATTCGGGCACGCGGAAGATCCGCATCTTCGCGAGCGTGGTCTCTATCAACGCGAGGAAGAAGCCGCCCGCCGCGAGCTTGGCCACCAGCACGGGAACGGCGAGCGCGAGGGCCACGTAGTCGCGTGCGTGGGCCACACCCCAGGGAAAGAACAGCGCGATGCCGGCGCACGAATAGGCGAAGAGCTTGAGCGTTGCCGCCCACTCGAGCAATGCCAGGTGCCGTCCCGAATACTCGAGCACCAGCGCCTCGTGGATCATGGTGAGCTCGAGGTGCGTGGCGGGATTGTCCACCGGGATGCGCGCGTTCTCCGCGAGGGACACCATGGTGAATGCCACGCCGGCGAAGGCAAGGCTGGGCAGGATCGTCAGCTCCTGCCGCGACACGCTCTCCACGATGCGTGCGAGCGAGGTGGAGCTCGAGAGCAGCGAAGCGGTGAAGAACACCATCAGCAACGCGGGCTCGGCAAGGAAGCCGATCAGCATCTCGCGCCGCGCCCCCAGCGTGCCGAACGCGGTCCCCACGTCCATGGCGGCAAGCGAGATGAAGAGGCGCGCCAGCGCGAAGAGGCCCACCAGCGCGATCGCGTCGGCCGCGGGTGCGAGCGGCAGGTTGGTGGAGAGCGTGGGGATGATCATGCCGGCGAGCAGCATGCAGGCGAACACCACGTAGGGCGCCGAGCGGTAGAGCGGACTCGCCTCGTGCGCCATCACCGCTTCCTTGCGGAAGAGCTTGTGCAGGGTGCGGAAGGGCTGCAGCAACGGCGGCGCGCGGCGGTTCTGCAGCCACGCACGGCACTGCCCCACCCAGCCTGCCAGCAGCGGCGCCAGCACGAGGGCGGCCACCATCGAGAAAGCCTGCGCCGCGATGCCTTCGAGGCTCATGCCTGCGTGAGGAAGAGAAGTGCCACGAGCGTGATGAAGCTGTAGAACAGGTACATGGAGATGCGCCCGCGCTGCAGGAGGCCGATGAAGCGGGAGACGCGTTCGGTGGCCCACGCGATCGGCAGGTAGAGCCAGTGCCAGAGCGGATCCTCCACCGTTACCCGGTAACGCGGCGCCGAATCGAACGGCGAGGGCAGCTCGCGCTTCATGCGGAAGAAGGGCTCGAAGATCTGGCGGATGGGCTGCCCGAAGCCTTCGGCCGTATCCTGCATGCGCGCGGTCTGCAGCGGGAAGCCGCAATCCCAGGGCGCCGCGCGGCGGATGCGGCCATGGAAGAGCTTGCGCACGAGCACGAACGCGAGCCCCATCAGCAGCAGGGCCGCGATCACGAAGACGATCGGGCTGTACGAGGCGCGCTCGGCGCTCACGGGCGCGAGCACCAGCCAGTCGCCGATGCGCCCGCCCTCTGCAAGGCCATGTCCCACCAGCGCGGCCAGGATCGGGTCGATCAGGTCCAGCACGGGCACCGGGAAGATGCCGATCAGGACGCAGCCCGCGGTGAGCCACAGCAGGCCCAGGCGCTCCAGCCGGCCGGCATCGTGCGCCTGCGCGAGCCGCTCCTCGCGCGGGCGGCCGAGGAAGATCACGCCGAAGAACTTCACCATCACGTAGCCTGCAAGGGCGGCCACGAGCGCCACACCCGCGGCGAAGAGCGGCACGAGCATGCCCAGGTAAGGGTTGGGCAGCCCGCCCGTGAAGAGGAAGCTCTGCAGCAACAGCCACTCGGAGACGAAGCCATTGGAAGGGGGCAGCCCCGCGCTCGCGATGACGCCCGCCAGCGTGGTCCAGCCGACCCACGGCATGTAGCGCAGCAGGCCGCCCAGCTTGCCGAGGTTGCGCTCCTGCGTGGCGTGCAGCACCGCGCCCGTGCCGAGGAAGAGCAGGCTCTTGAAGAGCGCGTGGTTGAGCGCATGCAGCAGCATCGCGCTCAGCGCGAGCGCCGCGAGGGAATCCATGTGGTAGGCGTGGAAGACGATCGCGAGACCCATCCCCATGACGAGCAGGCCGATGTTCTCGATCGACGAGTACGCCAGCAACCGCTTCATGTCCACTTGCGCCGCGGCAAACACCACGCCGAAAAGGGCCGTCACGAGCCCGAGGACCAGTGCCACCACGCCCCACCACCACAGCGGCGTGTCGACGAGGTCGAAGGTCACGCGCAGCATCCCGTAGATGGCGGTCTTCAGCATGACGCCGCTCATGAGCGCCGAAACCGGCGACGGCGCTGCGGGATGCGCCTCGGGCAGCCATGCGTGCAGCGGCAGCAGCCCCGCCTTCGCGCCGAAGCCGAAGAGCGCCAGCAGGAACCCCGCCGATGCCGCGAACGGCGAAAGGCGCTGCGCGCGCATGTTGTCGAACGTGTAGTCGCCCGTGTCCGCCTGCAGCACGCCGAAGGCGAGCAGGATCGCGATGGCGCCGACGTGCGCGACGAGGAGGTACAGGTAGCCCGCGTGCTGGATTTCCGGCACCCGATGGTTCGTGGTGACGAGGAAGAAGGAGGCGAGCGCCATCAGCTCCCAGCTCACCATGAAGACGTACGCGTCGTCGGCGAGCAGCACCAGCGCCATGGCGGCGAGGAAGAGGTGGTACTGCAGGCAGATGATGCCCGGGGGGGTGCCTGCGCCGGTGCGGAAGTAGCCCGCGCCGAAGATCGAGATGCCGGCGCTTGCCAGCGCGAGGATCGCGAGGAAGAAGGACGAAAGCGCATCGAGGCGCAGGTGGAATGGCAGCCCCGGCAGGCCGAGCGGCAGGATGGCAACCTGCGGCGGCGCCGGAATCGCGCCGACGGCGAAGCCCGCGAGCACGAGGCTCACGGCGGCCGAGGCGGGAAACAGCACGTGGGCCACGAAGCCGAATTGCCGCGGCCGCACGGCACCCGCAATGCCGAGGAGCAGCCAGGCCGTGACGACGGCGACGACGCCATCCATCGCGGCCGGCCCGATCACACGGTCTCGACTTTCGTATCCAGGTAGTAGCCCGCGCCGCGCTCCGTGCGGATGAGCTTGGGCGTGTTCGGGCTCTCCTCGACCTTCCGGCGCAGCCGCAGGATCTGCACGTCGATGGAGCGGTCGTAGATGTCGTCGTGGAGCCGGCTCGACTCCAGCAACTGGTCGCGCGA
The DNA here is from genome assembly GCA_035553995.1 of Usitatibacter sp. Taxonomy (GTDB): domain Bacteria; phylum Pseudomonadota; class Gammaproteobacteria; order Burkholderiales; family Usitatibacteraceae; genus Usitatibacter. Next base: position 4,666 of record DATMJE010000156.1, read on the forward strand.
CAGGATGCGGTTGGGCGCCTTGAGGAACGCGACCAGCAGCGCGTACTCGCTGTTGGTGAGCTCGACGTTGCGGCCATCCGGTGAACGCAGCTTGCGCGTGCCGGTGTTGAGCTCCCAGCCGGAGAAGCGGTATGCGCGCACGTTCTCGCCGCGGCGCACGCTCCTCTTGCCTTCCGTGCGGCGCAGCACCGCCTTGATGCGCGCGAGCAGCTCGCGCTGGCTGAAGGGCTTGGTGACGTAGTCGTCCGCGCCCAGCTCCAGGCCCATCACGCGGTCCACCTCTTCCTTGCGGCCGGTGAGGATGATGATGGGAATGTCGAGCGATTCGCGCAGGCGGCGCGCGATGGCGAGGCCGTCCTCGTCCGGGAGCTTGAGGTCGAGCAGCACGAGGTC
>DATMJE010000157.1:0-6304 GCA_035553995.1 Usitatibacter sp.
GCCCATGGATTTCCGCAACGATCCCGACGGCATGCGCCTGCCGGTCAAGCTCGACACGACGACCAACGGCGAGTTCGCGCCGATCCCGCTCGAGGACGTGCATCGCCATGCCCGGCACCTTGCCTTCGAGGTCGCGGCCGCGAATGCGAGCCGCCTGGGGGTTTCGCGCCGCGCCTTCCTCGTGTCGTCGTGCGGCGTGGCGAGCACGCTCATCGCGATGAACGCCGCCTACGCGAAGGCGGGGCGAACCGGCGGGTTCTACGATGTCCCGCGCGAAGCGGCCCTCGACCTGCATGCGGCCCGCAGTGCCGTGGACGGCAACGAGTTCATCTTCGACGTGCAGGGCCACTTCGTGAACCCGACGGGCGCGTGGCTGAAGACGCTGCCGAAGGGTGCCCGGCCGCTCACGTTCACCACGAGCGAGCGATGCGCCCCGCACCTGAAGGGCGGCGACCTGGATTACCTGAGCTGCGTGGGGCCGGACCAGTTCGTGAAGGACGTCTTCATGGACTCGGATACCGACCTGATGGTGCTGTCGTTCGTGCCCTCCACGCGTGCGGGGGAGCCGCTCACCATACAGGAGGCCGAGGCTACCGCGCGCATCGTCGAGAAGCTCCAGGGCACGCACCGGCTCCTCGTCCACGGCCGCGTGAACCCGAACCAGGCGGGCGACCTCGACGGCATGGACGAGCTCGCCGCGCGCCACAAGGTCGCGGCGTGGAAGACGTATACGCAGTGGGGACCCGACGGCCGCGGCTTCTTCCTCGACGACGAGCCCGGCATCCGCATGATCGAGAAGGCGCGCAGGCTGGGCATCCGCAATGTCGCCGTCCACAAGGGCCTGCCCTTCGGGCAGGAGTCGTACGAGCACTCGACGTGCGTCGACGTGGGCCGGGTGGCGAAGCGCTATCCCGACGTGAACTTCCTCATCTACCACTCCGGCTACGTCGCCGGCCAGAAGGAAGGACCGTACGATCCGAAGAAGTCCGACGGTATCGACGCGCTCGTGACGAGCCTGCAGGCGAATGGTGTCAAGCCCGGGTCGAACGTCTACGCGGAGCTGGGTTCGACGTGGCGCTTCCTCATGCGCGATCCCGACTCGGCTGCGCATGCGATGGGGAAGCTGCTCAGGCACTGCGGCGTGGACAACGTCCTGTGGGGCACGGATTCGATCTGGTACGGCTCGCCGCAGGACCAGATCCAGGCCTTCCGCACCTTCCAGATCGCGCCGGAGCTGCGCGAGAAGCACGGCTACCCGGAGATCACGGCTGCGCTGCGCGCGAAGGTGTTCGGGCTCAATGCGCTCAAGGTGTACTCGCTGCCCGAGGACGTGGTGAAGCAGCACGTGCGCGACCGCGTGGCGCTCGAACGCGAGACGTATCGGGCCGAGCGGCCCGATCCCGCATTCGTGACCTACGGGCCGAAGACGCGGCGCGAGTTCCTCAACCTGCTCGCCTGGGGCGGCTGAGAACGATTGGCCAACGCCCGGCCGCGAGCACGCCGGCGACGGCGATGCGCGCATTCATTCCAGCGCCGGGAGGTAGAGCTTTTCGACGAGCGTCTTGGTGACGACGATGAGCGGCATCGCGAGGAAAAGGCCCGCCGGTCCGAGGAGGGTGCCGAAGGCGACGATGCCCACGAGCGTGAGCGCCGCCGGCAGCGATACCGCCCAGCGTTGCGCGAGCGGCACGATCACGTTGCCCTCGATGTTCTGCACGATGAGGTAGACGACGATCGCCCACAGCGCGAGATGCGGCGATTGGGCGAAGGCGATGAGCACGCCGGGAATCGCGGCGATGAGCGGCCCCACGACGGGCACGAAGTCCATCACCCCCAGCAGGATGCCGAGGGGCACGGCGAGCGGCACGCCCGCGATCGAAAGGCCGATCGCCGCGAGGATGCCCACGCAGACCATCGCACCGAGCTGGCCGATCAGCCACCGGCGCAGGTCCGCACCCGCCGCGTCCAGCGCATCGGTCACGCGCGCCCGCGTGGCTTTCGGAAAGAGCCGCACGAGGCCATCGCGATAGGTGATGGGGTCGAGCGCGAGATACACGGCCAGGAAGAGCACGAGCGCCACGTCGATGACCACGCCAAAGACGGTCGCGGTGCCTTTCGCGACCTTGCCCATGGTTTCCGGGCTCGTCGCGCCGCGCGCCTGCTCCATGATCGATTGCAGCAGCGGCGAATCGCCCACGCGCTGGCGCAGCGTATCCAGCGATTCCTGCAGCGCGGTCCAGAGCTCCGCCGCCTGCGCCGTCACCTGCTGCCCGAAGAGCCAACCGCCGCCCACCACGATCGCCGCGATGAGGAGCGTCACGACCACCACGGCGATGGTCGACGGCACCTTCAGCCGCGTGATGAGCGGGTTCGCCGCGGCGCGGATGATCGCCGCGAAGACCACGCCCGCGAATGCCAGCAGCAGGACCGGTGCCAGCTTCACGATGAGCAGCGCCAGCGCCAGCAGCGCAAGCGTGACGACGACGTACGGCGCGTAGGTGCGAATGGTCATGGCCCCTTCGACACGGGCGCGGAGGGGTTGGTTGCCGGTGCCGGTACGGCAAAATGTCCCGATTTGAGCGCGGATGCGGTCGATGCCTGCGGTAACGCTGGACCCTGCGAACGAAGCGGATGGCCCGCTCCTCGGCGAGTTGATCGAGCTGTACGCCCATGAGCTCAGCAGCGTGTTCCCGGGCCTGGTCGCGGGGCCGGACGGCCGTTACGGCTATCCACGGTTGCCGCTCTATTGGAGCGAGCCGGAAAGACGCTTCGCGTTCATCATCCGCGCCGACGGTGCGGTGGCGGGCTTCGCGCTGGCGACCCGGGGCTCGCCCGCGACGGAAGATCCCGACGTCCTCGACGTGGCCGAGTTCTTCGTGAAGCGCGAGTACCGACGGCTTGGCGTGGGTGAGTGCGCCGCGCGCTTGTTGTGGCGCTGTCTACCCGGGGTGTGGACGGTGCGGGTCGCCGAAGCCAACCTCGGCGGCCTCGCGTTCTGGGGGCGCGTCCTCGCCGCGATCGCGCCGGGCGATATCACCGTGTGCGTGCGAACGATCGGGCAGGTGTCGTGGCGCATCCATACGTTCGATTCCGCGCCGCGAGATAGGGCAGCGCAAGGCCCAGCACGGCGGTGAACGCGATGGGCAGTGCCTTGAAGCGCACGTCAGGCCTGCCTGCGTCCGGGCACGAGGCGCGCGATCGTCGCGGTCACGAGATCGATGCCGTCGTGGTCGGCACGAAACTGGAAGTGCAGCGAATACGCGGGAAAATCGAACCTGAGCAGCTCGCCCAGGCGATGGCCGCCGAAGGTGGCCTCGGGCCGGCGCCACGCGGGAGAACCCAATGCGCGGATCGCATCCTCGGGCTCGGCGGCGAAGTTGATGCGCCCCGGCAGCTCGCCGCGGAACTCGGAGCCGCCGTCCTTGCCGTCGCTCAGCATGAGGATGGCGAGGATCTCGCCCTCCTGCGAGGTCTTGATGAGCAGGCCGTCGCGCGCGCTGCGCAGGTAGGTCACCGGTTCCATGCGCGCGTCTGGTGACGGGCCGGCTTCCTCCGGCTGCAATGCGGGATAGGCGGCGAGGCGCTTCGCCACGTCGGGCGCGGCGATGTTCTTGCCGAGGAGGTCGAGCAGGGTGGGCATGTCGGTTTCCTGCGCGGATTCTAGCGTCGAGACAAGGCCGCGTGGTCCAAATGAATATGGGATAGATTCACGCTTTCCTCGTCAGCTCCGAACCGCACGTCTACGCGAAATTCGAAGCGGCGTTGCGTGCTGGGGCAGATCTCGACCAGGTCGGCGAGCTCGTCGAAATCGTCGTGGGTCCACGAACGCACGCGCCAGATGCCTGACCGCGCCCCGGCGCTCGACGGGATCCGCCCCGCCAGAAATGAAAAGGCCCCCCGAGCGTTCGAGGGGCCCGCGTTACTGCAGCAAGGCTCTTAAGCGGTGACCTTCGCCGTCGCCGGAGCCTTGGCCACCAGCTCGCGCAGCACGTACGGCAGGATGCCGCCGTGCAGGTAGTAGTCGACCTCGATCGGCGTGTCGATGCGCAGCAGCACCGGCACTTCCTTCGACGAGCCGTCCTTGCGATGGATCACCAGCGTCACGTCCATCTGCGGGCGGATGCCGCCCTCCACGCCCGTTACGTCGAACGTCTCGTCGCCCTTGATGCCGAGGGTGTCGCACGAGTCGGTGCCCTTGAACTGCAGCGGCAGCACGCCCATGCCCACCAGGTTGGAGCGATGGATGCGCTCGAAGCTGCGTGCCACGACCGCCTTCACGCCGAGGAGCTGCGTGCCCTTGGCCGCCCAGTCGCGCGACGAGCCGGTGCCGTATTCCTCGCCGCCGAACACGACCGTGGGCGTGCCCTGCGAGATGTACTTCATCGCCGCGTCGTAGATCGGCATCTGCTCGCCCGAAGGCTGGAAGAGCGTCACGCCGCCTTCCACGCGCGAGCCATCCTGCCTCAACGGCAGCATGAGGTTCTTGATGCGCACGTTGGCGAACGTGCCGCGCATCATCACCTCGTGGTTGCCGCGGCGCGCGCCGTAGCTGTTGAAGTCCGCCTTCTGCACGCCGTTGGCGATGAGGTACTGGCCGGCGGGTGACGCTTCCTTGATGGAGCCCGCGGGCGAGATGTGATCGGTGGTCACCGAGTCGCCGAAGATGCCCAGCGCGCGCGCGCCCTTCACGTTCTTCGCCTTGCCGGCGGACATGCCGAAGCCCTCGAAGAACGGCGGCTCGGCGATGTAGGTGGACTTGGGCCAGTTGTAGACCTGTCCGGTGGAGGTCGGCACCGCGGCCCACATCGGGTTGTCCTTGGTGAAGTCGCCGTAGAGCCTGCCGAAGACCTTCGGATCGAGCGCGTACTTGAGCAGCGCGTGCACTTCCGCGGTCGTGGGCCAGATGTCCTTGAGGTACACGGGGCCATCCTTGCCTTCGCCGAGCGGCTCCTTCTCGAGATCCTTGAGCACCGTGCCGGCGATGGCGTACGCGACCACCAGCGGCGGGGAGGCGAGGAAATTCGCACGCAGGTTCGGGTGGATGCGAGCCTCGAAGTTGCGGTTGCCGGAGAGGACCGCCGCGCAGACGAGATCGTTGTCCACGATCGCCTGGTCGATCGGTTCCGCGAGCGGGCCCGCGTTGCCGATGCAGGTGGTGCAGCCGTAGGCCGAAACGTAGAAATTGAGCCTCTCCAGCGATTCGAGGAGGCCCGCGGCCTTGAGGTATTCGGTCACCACGCGCGAGCCCGGGGCGAGCGAGGTCTTGATGTGGTGCTTGACGCTCAGGCCCTTCTCGACCGCCTTCTTCGCGAGCAGGCCCGCGGCGAGCAGCACGCTCGGGTTCGAGGTATTGGTGCACGAGGTGATCGCGGCGATGAGCACGTCGCCGCTGCCGATCTCGACGCCGTCGGTGGTCTTCACGCGCTTCGGCAGGTCCTCGGGCTTCTTCGCGAAGCCGTTGTTGGCCACCGGCATGCAGAAGAGCTCGGTGAAGCGGCTCTTCATCTTGCCCAGCTCGATGCGGTCCTGCGGACGCTTCGGGCCCGCCAGCGAGGTGCGCACCTTGTCGAGGTCGATCGTGATGACCTCGGAGTAGTCCACCTCGCCTGCGCGCGGGATGCCGAACATCTCCTGCGCACGGAAATAAGCCTCGAGCGCGGAGACTTCCTCGGCGGTGCGGCCGGTGCCGCGGAAATAATCGATGGTCTTGTCGTCGACGGCGAAGAAGCCCATGGTCGCGCCGTACTCGGGCGCCATGTTGCCGAGCGTCGCGCGGTCGGGCACGGCGAGCGAGGCCGCGCCTTCGCCGAAGAACTCGACGAACTTGCCCACGACCTTGGCCTTGCGCAGGATTTCCGTGACGGTGAGCACGACATCCGTCGCGGTGACGCCCTCGCGCACGCTGCCGACGAGGTTCACGCCGACCACGTCCGGGGTGAGGAAATAAACCGGCTGCCCCAGCATGCCGGCCTCGGCCTCGATGCCGCCCACGCCCCAGCCGACCACGCCGATGCCGTTGATCATCGTCGTGTGGCTGTCGGTGCCGACGAGCGTATCCGGGTAGTACATGCCGTTCTTCTGGAACACGCCGCGCGCGAGGTACTCGAGGTTCACCTGGTGCACGATGCCGATGCCGGGCGGGACGATGCGGAAGGTGTCGAACGCCTGCATGCCCCACTTCATGAACTGGTAGCGCTCCTTGTTGCGCTGCATCTCCAGCTTCATGTTGAGGTCGAGCACGTTCGGCGCGCCGTAGTTGTCGATCTGCACGGAGTGGTCGACCACGAGGTCGACCGGCACGAGC
>DATMJE010000158.1:0-8483 GCA_035553995.1 Usitatibacter sp.
CTCCTTGCCCTCGAGCGTCACCGCGAGGGTGAGGCACGAGTTCACGCGCCGCCCATCCACCAGCACCGTGCACGCGCCGCACTGGCCGCGATCGCAGCCCTTCTTGGTGCCGGTCATCCGCAGGCGCTCGCGGAGCGCATCGAGCAGCGTCACGCGCGGATCGAGCGCGAGCTCGCGCGTCTCTCCGTTGAGCCTGAAGCGCACGCGATGCGTCGCCTCCGGCGCGATGGCGTTGTTACCGGCATCCTTCGGCGCGCCCAGCGCGTCGATCGCGCCGAGGCTCGCGCCGAGGGCGCCGGTGCCGAGCACGAAGCGGCGGCGCGCCTCGCTCGGGGGATCGTGGGAATCGCGGGACATCGGGGGCTCCAGGCGACGACAGCGCCGATAGGCATCGGACTACGAATCGCCGTTGAGGTTTTGGCCCGTTCGGCGCATGCGGTCCGAACTGCAGAACTCGCCTGCGGCGCTGGCCTCACACCTCTATCGGAAGGGAAACAGGAGACCCGCCATGAGAACCCGTCGAATCGCCACCGCCGTCGCGCTCGCTGTCGCCAGCCTGTCGTCGGCCGCCTTCGCCGCTAACGGCGACGCATGGTACGGCACCAACCGTCCGGAGACCGCGTCCTCCGGCCCGAGCTTCGGACCGCTACCGCCGTCGCCGGCGGACACCGCGCGCGAATCGGTCACGGTGTACTACGAGGACCCGGCGCCGGCGCCCGTGATCGTCGAGCGCGAGTACGTGCAGCAACCGGCGTACGTGCAGGAACCGGCGTACGTGCTGGTTCCGGAAGAGCGCGAGAACCCGTTTTTCCACGTGGACCCGCCCGCGCATCCGACGGTCGGCCACGGGCTGTTCAACAAGCGCGGCGAGAACGACTTCGGGCAGTAAGCGCCGTCATTCGGCGCCGTGGCAGTTCTTGTACTTCTTGCCGCTGCCGCAGGGGCACGGATCGTTGCGCCCGATCTTCGGCCCCTCGCGCCGCACGGTCGGCGGCACGCTCTTGTCGAACCAGAATTGCCGCACGTCGAGCAGGTGGCTCGCGATGTTCGTGCGGATCTCGTCGAGCATCTTCGCTTCCTCGGCCTCGTCCATCCACTCCTCGCTCGCTTCGAGGGCCATCTGCTTCGCATCGCCCGTGAGCGCGAGGAAGGGGAAGAGGATGTTGTCGTAATCCTCCTCGTCGGCGAGCTCGTCCCAGCGTGGGTCCGCGAGGTCCACCCCGAGGAGGTAGCCCTCGGCCCAGTCACCGAGGTCTTCGCCGTCTTCATCGCCGTAGAGGATGAAGTCGAACCCCTCGCCCTCGTTCAGCTGTTGCGCGGTGTCGGCCGCGAAGCGCTCGAGGAGCGTGGTGATGTCGCTCTCCTCGGCTTCGCTCGCGAACTCGCGGTCTTCGCCCACGATCGCGGCAAGCCACACATCCTGCGGCACGGGTTGCGGACCGCTTGCGACGGCGGCGAGCAGTCCCTGCGCCATGTCCAGCGGCAGCGCGTCGTCGGGACGTTCGGGTTCGTTGAGGAACTGCTCGAGGCGGTCGAGCTCGGCTTCGGTCAGGCGGGGCATGGGCGATTGGACACGCGACAGGCGGGAACGCGATTGTGCCCCAACTCCGGCGCTCAGGCCCTGCGTGCGGCCTCCCGTCGCGCGGGTGGCTCGCTCGAATCTTCGTCGGGCTCGGCGGCCGCGAGCCGTGCGACCAGGAAGCGCGTCGTGCGCTCGATCGCATCCGGAATGGGCGGTGTCTGCGGGTTGCGCGAGCCGAGCACGGCATGGGCCGTGGCGGCGAATGCCGTGCCCTCGCCGGAAGGGATCACGCGGCCGTCGAAGCGGCGTCCCATGAGCTGCGCGAGCCGGCGGAAGCGCTGCGGCGGACACAAGCGATCTTCGCCGAAGCGCCATCCGAGCATGCGCACGTCGTTGCGCGTGCGCAGGTTGGCCAGGTGCTCTTCGGGAATCCCGAGGTAGGTACGGCTGCGCTCCGCGAGCGGCAACGGGGTGGACGGATGCGAGGCCACCGCCGCCGCCACGCACGGCTCCATCAGCAGGGAGAACGCGAAGCTGCCGGTGATGCCCATGCCCACGACACCGATGCTGCGCCAGTGGTCGCGCGCGCTGATCTCGCGGCACAGCGGACGCAACCAGTCCGTGAGCGCGCCCGTCCCCTCGTCGGCGAAAAGGTTGAAGCCGCGCGACAGGACGGCCTGTCCGAAACCCAGCACCCGCGACGACTGGCCGGGCCAGCCGAAGAACAGCGGCACGTAGACGCGCAGGCCGCCGCGAGCAAGACGCCCGGCCAGCGCCATGCATCCCGGCGTGAGCCCCGCCACATCGTGCATCAGCAGCACCGCACGGCCCTCTCCGCCCGCGAAGACCGTCTTCGTGCCGCCGCCCGCTTCGAAGGCGAATGCATCGAAGCCCGCCATTTCGCCCGCCAACCCTGACATTCGTCCCCCCAATGCGTTTGGGGAGATTTTCCGCGTCCCCCCGGGCGTTCACCCTACCTGCACAGGTGGGATTTCCGCCGGCGAAACCAATGCAAGGCTACAAACGTAAGCGCGCCGTTACCCCCGGTCTTGGGGCAATTCACCGCAGGGCACGTGGAAAATGGGTGAAGTCGCCAACTCCCCCGGCGATGGTGCCGGGCCGCCACTTGATTTCATTTGTATTTTTTCGTGGCACGGAGCCTGCTAATAGGTAGGCGCAACCCAACCCCCGATACAACCTACGCCCCCAGGGAGAACCAAATGTCCAAGACCTTCACCACCCTCGCCGCGATCGCGGTCATCGCCGGTCAATTCGCCATCGTCGGCGTTGCCGAAGCCAAGTCCGCCAAGTGCTCGGCGGTCGCCGTGCCCGGCTCGCCCGGCACGTTCGTCGTCACCTGCTCGACCCGCCGTCCGTAATTCCCGGCAGTTCCGGAAACGCCGTGGCTCGCCGCCACGGCGTTTTTCTTTTGGGTCGCCGCCATGGGGAAAAATGTGAACTGCGTCACATGCCCCGGGCTTTTGGGCAGCCGCCCCATAGGAAGTCCCCTTCCTAAGTCCAAGTCCTTGAATTTACTCGCGCACGAGAGTGGCATGGAGCCTGCATTAGCTAACGGGCAGTCCCCCCAACCCCCCGGAAGGAAATTAACAATGTCCAAGATTCGCACTCTCACCGCCGCGATCCTCGCCGTAGCCGGCCTGGTCGTCGTCCAGTTCCTCGTCGTGATGCCCGCCGAAGCGAAGTCGGCCAAGTGCACTTCGGTCGCGGTGCCTGGCAGCATCGGCACGTTCGTGGTGACCTGCTCGACCCGGCGACCCTGATCGTCGCAGTACCCGTCGAACGCCGTGGCCCCCGCCACGGCGTTTTCATTTCCGCAGCCGCCTTTCGAACGAACTGCGTGGATCGTCTCCGCAAGCGATACCGGCACCGTCCCTCACGCCACGCGACAGCCCACCGCGCGGTGAAATGCCGCGGCAAGGCCCGCGAAAGCTGGGCGATTTCCCCCATTCGGACTACGGGCAGAATGCCGTGCCTTGAAAACATTGACCTTTTTGGACTGGCACGCCGTGTGCATTAGGTATGGCGGCAACCCCCCAACCCCTAACCCCCCTGCATAGGAGTAATGCCAAAATGAAGACCAAGACCCGGATCGCTGCAATTGCCCTTTCCCTCCTCGGCGTCGTCGGTGCGCAGTTCGCCGTCGTGACCCCCGCCGAGGCGAAGTCGTCGAAGTGCGTGGCCGTCGCAGTTCCTGGATCGCCCGGCACGTACGTGATGACTTGCTCGACCGGCCGCCCGTAAGCGCGTTACGGACGGCAGTAGCGCCGCAGCGCGTGGAGGCGGCGGCGCTGGAAAACGCCGCGGTTCGTGGAGACCGCGGCGTTTTCTTTTTGTGCATCGGGCCTGTTACAACTCCGGCCCGAATCGCGCGCGGAGCTATGGAAGAATTGATGGATGTCTTCGCCCTCCTCGCAGCGCGGCGGATCCGTCGTCGAGCTGGCCCTTCGGCGGCCTTATACCTTCATCGTGATGGCGATGCTCATCCTGCTCGCCACGCCGCTCACTCTGAAGCGCATGGCGACCGACATCTTTCCCGAGATCGACATCCCGGTGATCTCGGTGGTGTGGAACTTCCGCGGCCTCTCGCCGCAGGAGATGGGTAACCGCCTCACGGGGCAGACCGAGCGCAGCCTCACCACCACGGTGAGCGACATCGAGCACATCGAGTCCACGTCGCTCTCGGGCGTCTCGGTCATCAAGATCTTCTTCCAGCCGAACGCGAACATCCAGACGGCGCTCGCGCAGGTCGTGGCGATCTCGCAGACGCAGGTGCGCCAGCTTCCGCCGGGCACCACGCCGCCGCTGATCATCAAGTATTCGGCCTCGTCGATCCCGGTGATCCAGCTGGCGCTCTCGAGCCCGACCCTGCCCGAGCAGGCGGTGTTCGACTCGGCGATCAACCAGCTCCGCCCGCAGCTCGTGACCATCCCGGGCGTGGCGATCCCCTTCCCGTACGGCGGCAAGCAGCGCTTCATCTCCGTGGACCTGGACCTGCAGGCGCTGCAGGCACGCGGCCTCTCGCCGGCGGATGCGGTGAATGCGCTCAATGCGCAGAACCTCATCCTGCCGTCGGGCACGGTGAAGATGGGCGACACCGAGTACAACGTGGGCCTGGACGCCTCGCCCGACGCCATCGCGGGCCTGAACGACCTGCCGGTCCGCACCACCAACGGCACCACCGTCTTCATGCGCGACGTGGCGCAGGTACGCGATGGCTTCCAGCCGCAGACCAACGTCGTGCGCCGGGACGGCGAGCGCGGCGTGCTGCTCTCCGTGCTCAAGAACGGCGGCGCCTCGACGCTGGACATCGTCGACAACCTGCAGCGGCTGCTGCCCATCGCCGCGCAGCAGCTTCCGAACGACATCAAGGTGACGCCGCTCTTCGACCAGTCGGTGTTCGTGAAGGCGGCGGTCGAGGGCGTCGTGGTGGAAGCGCTGATCGCGGCGGGCCTGACCGCGCTGATGGTGCTGCTCTTCCTCGGCAACTGGCGCTCGACGGTCATCATCGCGCTCACCATCCCGCTGTCGATCCTCGCCTCGATCCTCGCGCTCAAGATGCTGGGCGAGACCCTCAACCTCATGACGCTGGGCGGCCTGGCACTCTCCGTCGGCATCCTCGTCGACCAGGCGATCGTCACCATCGAGAACATCGAGCGCCACCTGCACGAGGGACGCGAGCTCCACGAGGCGATCCTGGTGGGCGCGGGCGAGATCGGCGTGCCCGCCTTCGTGGCCACGCTCTGCATCTGCATCGTGTTCGTGCCGATGTTCTTCCTCACCGGCGTCGCGCGCTTCCTCTTCGTGCCCATGGCAGAAGCGGTGGTGTTCGCGATGGCGTTCTCGTACGTGCTGTCGCGGACCCTCGTGCCCACGCTGGTGATGCTGATGATGAAAGGCACGCACGGCGCAGGTGCCGGTGCCGGCGCAGGCCGACGTGCCCGCGCGGGCGGGGGGCCCGTCTTCACCCGCATCTACCGCGCCTTCGACACCCGCTTCGAGCGCGCCCGCCACGCCTATAGCGCGACGCTCGCCGCCGTCCTCGCGCGCCGCGGGGCGTTCGGCGTGGCGTTCTTCGCCTTCACCCTGCTGTCATGCGCCCTGTATCCCTTTCTCGGCCGCGACTTCTTCCCGACCGTCGACGCGGGCCAGATCCGCCTGCACATGCGCGCACCCACCGGCACGCGCATCGAGCAGACGGCGGTCATCGCCGACCGCGTCGAGCGCGCCATCCGCGAGCTCATCCCGGCCTCGGAGCTGGACACCATCCTCGACAACCTCGGCGTGCCCAACAGCGGCATCAACCTTTCGTACAGCAACGCGGGCACCATCGGCACGCTCGACGGCGAGATCCTCATGTCGCTGCACGAGGGACACCATCCCACCGTCGAATGGGTGACGCTGCTGCGGCGCGAGCTGCCGAAGCGCTTCCCCGGCATCGAGTTCTTCTTCCAGCCCGCGGACATCGTCACGCAGATCCTCAACTTCGGCCTCCCGGCCGCGATCGACGTGCAGTTCACCGGCGCCAACATGGAGAAGAACGCGGCGCTCGCGGGCGAGCTGGTGAAGAAGCTCAAGGCGATTCCGGGCGCGGTGGACGTGCACCTGCACCAGCGCCTGGACAACCCGTCGGTGGATCTGCAGATGGACCGCTCGCGCATGGCGCAGCTCGGCCTCAACGCGCAGAACGTGGGGCAGAACCTGCTGATCGCGCTGGCGGGCAGCTCGCAGACGTCGCCCGCGTTCTGGCTGAACCCGCAGAACGGCGTGGTCTACCAGATCGCCGTGCAGGCGCCCGAGTACAAGGTGGATTCGCTCGATGCGCTGATGAACATCCCCGTGGCCACCGGAAGCGGCGGCACGCGCTCGCCGCAGATCATGGGCAACCTGGTCGATGCGCGGCCGGGTACCACGCCCGCCGTCGTGTCCCGCTACAACATCCAGAATGCCGTGGATGTCTTCGTGAGCGTGCAGGGAACCGACCTCGCCTCCGTCGCGAAAGAGGTGCAGAAGGCCGTGGACCAGATCCGCCCCAGGCTCGCGCGCGGGGCGCAGGTCACGCTGCGCGGGCAGGTCGAGACGATGCAGGCGTCGTTCACGGGGCTGGGCCTGGGGCTGCTCGGCGCGATCATCCTCGTCTACCTGCTGATCGTGGTGAACTTCCAGTCGTGGATCGACGCTTTCATCATCGTCGCGGCGCTGCCGGCGGCGCTGGCGGGCATCGCGTGGATGCTCTTCATCACCGGCACCACGCTCAGCGTGCCGGCGCTCACCGGCGCCATCATGACGATGGGCGTTGCCACCGCGAACTCGATCCTGCTGGTGTCCTTCGCACGCGATCGCGAGGCCGCGGGCGTACCCCCCGGAGGTGCCGCGCTCGAGGCGGGCGCCACGCGCATGCGTCCCGTGCTCATGACGGCGCTGGCGATGATCATCGGCATGATCCCCATGGCGATCGGCATGGGCGACGGTGGCGAGCAGAATGCACCGCTGGGCCGTGCGGTCATCGGCGGCCTGCTCTTCGCGACGGTATCCACGCTGCTCTTCGTGCCGGTCGTCTACGCCGCCGTGCACGACGCGCTCGCCCGCCGCGCGGCGCGCCGTGAATCCCATGCAGTTGCGCACATGCAGGAGGCAGATTGAACGAGAAGCAGGAAGCCCGGCCCATCGAGGGCGCCGGAAGTGACGCCGTTGCGGACCGGAGCGCGTCGTCGCGGCGCGTGGTGCGCCGGGCGCAAGTCATCGCCGTGGTGATCGTCGTGCTGCTCGCGGCCGGCGGCGCGCGCACGCTGTTCTCGCGCGCTTCCAATGCCAGGGCGCTGGAGGCCGGCACCGCCGAGCAGGCGCGCGTCTACGTGAAGCTCGCCAGCCCCAGCGTGGGCGGGGCCGGAAGCACCATCGAGCTCGCCGGCACGCTGCAGGGCCTCATGCAGGCCCCGGTGGCCGCTCGCGCCTCCGGCTACGTGAAGCGCTGGACGCACGACATCGGCGCGCGCGTCGAGAAGGGCGAGCTCCTTGCCGAGATCGAAAGCCCCGAAGTGGACCAGCAGCTCCACGCGGCCGTCGCCACGCGCGACCAGGCCGCGGCGAGCCTGCAGCTCGCCAAGTCCACGCTGGCGCGCTCGGAGGAGCTGCGCAAGACCGGCATGATCCCGATGCAGCAGCTGGACGAGCATCGCAGCGCGGAGCTGCAGGCACGGGCGAACCTCGCCGCGGCCGACGCCAATGTCGTGCGCCTGAAGGAGCTGCAGCGCTTCAAGAACGTGGTGGCGCCCTTCTCCGGCATCATCACCCGGCGCAACGTGGACGTGGGCGACCTGATCGACGGCGGCGGCGCCCGTCCCCTCTTCATCCTGTCGCAGACCGATCCGCTGCGCGTCTACGTGGACGTGCCGCAATCGTACGCGGCACTCGTCAAGCCCGGGCAGCCGGTCTCCATCACGCAGAACGAGATGCGCGGGCGTGCCTTCAAGGGCCAGGTCGCGCGCACCTCGGGCTCGATCGATCCGGCCACCCGCACGATGCAGGTGGAGGTCTCGCTGCCGAACCGCGAAGGGCTGCTGCTTCCGGGCGCCTATGTGCAGGTCGGGCTGCCGCTCCAAGGGAGCAAGGAAATGACCATTCCCACCAACGCGCTCATGTTCCGCGCCGAGGGCATCCGCGTGGCCGCGGTGGATGCGGCCGGCAAGGTGAAGCTCGTGCCGGTGAAGGTCGGTCGCAATTTCGGCCCGAGCGTCGAGGTGATCGACGGCATCCGCGGCGACGAGCGGCTGGTGATGAACCCGAGCGATTCCCTCGCGGAAGGCGACAGCGTCACCGTCGCGCAATAGCAGGCTCATCCCATGAGCCAGGGGGCTGCCCACAATGGCGCATCTTCACTCGCGCCCAGCCACTCCCATGAAAACTCCCACGCCCCGTATCCCCGCCGAAACGCGGCTTCCCG
>DATMJE010000159.1:0-6607 GCA_035553995.1 Usitatibacter sp.
TGGGGCCTGAACATCGTCCAGCACGCCTCCAACAAGATCTTCGCCGTGATGTACACGTACGAAGCGCCGGGCGGCCGTCCGCTATGGCTCGTCATTCCCGACGGCACGTGGACGTCGCCCCTGCGCTATACCGGCGCCATCTATCGCGTCACCGGCCCCGTGGGCGTGCCTTTCGATCCGAGTGCCGTGGTCGTGCGGCAGGTCGGCGTTGCCACGCTCTCCTTCATCGACCGCAACAACGGCACGATCGACTTCACCATCGACGGCGATTCGGTCAGCAAGCCGATCACGCGGCAGCCGTACTGATGCGCCGCGCCGCCGCCGCACTCGCCGCCACCATCGCCTCGCTCGGGGCCGCTGCCACCCACGCCCTCGAGGCGGGCAGCCCCTTGCCCGCGATCACCGCACCGCGCCTTGCCGCCTCCGGCGCGCCGGTGAGCCTCGCATCGCTCAAGGGCCAGGTCGTGTATGTCGACTTCTGGGCGTCGTGGTGCGTGCCCTGCCGCCTCTCGATGCCCACGCTCGATGCGATGTACAGGAAATATTCGTCGAAGGGCTTCGCGGTCGTGGGCTTCAACAAGGACGTGAGCAACGCGGATGCGGAACGCTTCCTGCAGCGCGTGCCGGTGAGCTTCACGCTCGCGCAGGACGAGAAGGACGCCGCGGCGAAGGCATTCGACGTGAAGGCCATGCCGAGCGGCTACCTCGTGGACCGCAAGGGTGTCGTGCGCAGGGTCCATCGCGGCTTCACGGCCGAGACCGCGGCGGAGCTCGAGCACGAGGTCGAGGAACTCCTGAAGGAACCTGCATGAGAATCCTGTTGCTGGCCGCCGCGGCGCTCGCGCTCGCGGCGTGCGTCTCCGTGGCGCCGTACCAGCGCGGTTACCTCGCGCGGCCCGACATGGCGTTCGAGCCCTCGGCGGGCACCGCCGAGGCGCTCGGCAAGACGTATTCCGCGAAGGAAGCCGCGAGCGGCGGCGCCTCCGTGGGAGGCGGTGGCTGTGGCTGCAACTGAGCGCGACGGCAGCGCGCTCGCGGGGCTGCTGCAGGCGGCACTCGCGCTCCCGATCCTCGTGGTTCCGGCGCGCGCCGGCGCCGCGACCGTGGGCGAAGTGGGCTTCACGCTCCTGGGCTACAAGGAGGAGGGGCTCATGAAGGTCACCGAGCCCGTCCTCTGGGGCGATGCGGTCATCGATGAGAAGTGGGAGCTCAGCGCGAGCGGCGTCATCGACATCATCACCGGCGCCTCGCCCCAGCTCGTCTCCAACGCGACGGGCAAGCCGGTGCAGACCATCACCGGTGCCTCGATCAACGATCGCCGCCGGACGTACAACGTGAAGGCCGGGCGCCGCTTCGGCGAGTTCACCTTCTCCGCCTCGCGCGCGCATTCGGAGGAGGAGGATTACCTCTCGCATGCGTTCGGGCTGGAGGCGCGCTGGGATTTGAACCAGAAGCTCACCACGCTCACCGCGGGTTATGGAAAGTCGAACGACCGCGTGCGCTCCTCGGACAATCCCGCGCTCGACGAGCCGCGCTATACCAAGGAGTACCTCTTCGGCATCACGCAGGTGCTCTCGCCCGTGGCGATCGTCCAGAGCAGCCTGCGCTATGCGCGCGGCCAGGGCGATTACAACGATCCGTACAAGCTCACGCTCACGTTCTATCCCGATGCGCCGCCCGCTTTCCTGCCCGATACGCGACCGTCGAGCCGCGACACCTGGGCGTGGACCACGCGCTATCGGCGCCACTACCCGTCGTCGGATGCGACGCTGCAGGTGGATTACCGCTACTACCACGACGATTGGGGCATCGATGCGCACACGCTCGAAGGAGCGTGGCAATTCCCCCTCGCGGAGCACTATGCGCTGCGCCCCGCGTTGCGCTACTACACGCAGTCGGCCGCGGATTTCTACTCGCCCACCATCCCGCGGCCCACGCCCGAGATCCTCTCGAGCGACCAGCGCCTCGCCGCATTCGGCGGGCTCTCGCCTTCGTTGCGCGTCATCTACCGCAACGACTCCGGCCTCACCGTCGAGGCCACCGCGGGCTACGTGTACAACGCGCGCACGCTGCATTTCGGCGGCGGGGGCAGTGAAGCGTTCGAGACCCTGCGCGCGTATTACGGACTGTTCAGCGTGAGCCACGCGTTCTGAACGGGTGCCCTTGACGCTGCAGCGCTTCACCTTCCGCGCGATGGCCGCGGAGAACGAGATCCAGATCCACGCCGAGGCCCGGAGCGCCGATGCGGCCGCGCGTGCCGCCGTCGAGGAAGTGAAGCGTATCGAGGCGAAGTACTCGCGCTACCGCCACGACAGCCTCCTCTCGCGCATCAACGCGCGCGCGGGTGCGGGTCCCACGGACATCGACGAGGAGACGCAGCAACTGCTCGCGTTCGCCGATGCCTGCTATCGGCAGAGCGGCGGCTGCTTCGACGCCACCTCGGGCGTGCTGCGGCGCGTGTGGCGCTTCAACGAAGGGCCTGCCGGCATTCCCACGGACGAGGCGCTGGCCGCCGTGCTGCCGCTCATCGGGTGGGAGCGGGTGGTCCTCGGTGACGGCACGGTGCGGCTGCCGTTGCGCGGGATGGAGCTCGACTTCGGCGGATTCGGCAAGGAGTACGCCGTGGACCGCGCGGCGCTGCGGCTGCGCGATTGCGGCGTGGAAAGCGGCATGGTGAATCTCGCGGGCGATCTCGCGATCCTCGCTCCGCAGCCCGGCGGTGTGCCCTGGCGCGTGGGCATCCGGCATCCGCGCAATCCCGACGCGATCATCGCCTCCCTGCCGATCTACTCCGGTGCCATCGCGACCAGCGGCGACTACGAGCGCTTCATCGAGGCCGACGGCGCGCGCCACTGCCATGTGCTCGATCCGCGCACCGGGCGAAGCGCGCGCGGCTTCCAGTCGGTGACGGTCCACGCCAGCAGTTGCGTGCTCGCGGGCAGCGCTTCGACCATCGCGATGCTGAAGGGGGCTACCGAAGGCCGCGCATGGCTCGAATCGCTCGGACTCCCCTACCTGTGCGTGCTCGAGGATGGCGAGATCGTGAACGCCATGGGCGAGAAGGTCGGCGCTATATAATCGAAGGTCCCCCAAAGGCTCCCTCCAATGTTCCCCGACTCGAACACGATCGCCGCGTCCGACCCGGCCCTCTGGGCCGCCATCCAATCCGAGTTCCGCCGCCAGGAAGAGGGCATCGAGCTCATCGCCTCGGAGAACTATGCGAGCCCCGCGGTGCTGGCCGCGCAGGGCAGCGTGCTCACGAACAAGTACGCCGAAGGCTATCCGGGCAAGCGCTATTACGGCGGCTGCGAGTTCGTCGACGTGGCCGAGCAGCTCGCGATCGACCGCGTGAAGCAGCTCTTCGGCGCCGAGTATGCGAACGTGCAGCCCCACTCGGGCTCGCAGGCCAACCAGGCCGTGTACACCGCGATGCTCAAGCCCGGCGACACCATCCTCGGCATGTCGCTCGCGCACGGCGGCCACCTCACGCACGGTGCCTCGGTCAACCTCTCCGGCAAGCTCTACCACGCCGTCGCCTACGGGCTCAACGCAGCCGAGGAGATCGACTACGACCAGGTGCGCGCGCTCGCGAAGGAGCACAAGCCGCGCATGATCGTGGCGGGCGCCTCGGCTTATGCCCTGCGCGCCGACTGGCGAAAATTCCGCGAGATCGCCGACGAAGTCGGCGCGCTGCTGATGGTGGACATGGCGCATTACGCGGGCCTCGTGGCTGCCGGCCTTTATCCCAGCCCCGTCGGCATCGCCCAGTTCGTGACCAGCACCACGCACAAGACGCTGCGCGGCCCGCGCGGCGGCATCGTGCTCGCCGGAGTGGAGCACGAGAAGGTGCTCAACTCGTCGATCTTCCCCTCGCTGCAGGGCGGCCCGCTGATGCACGTGATCGCGGCCAAGGCGGTTTCCTTCCACGAGGCGCTGCAGCCCGCGTTCAAGGAGTACCAGAAGCAGGTGATGACGAACGCGCGCATCATGGCCGAGACGCTCGCGGCCCGCGGGTTGCGCATCGTCTCCGGCCGCACCGAGAGCCACCTCTTCCTCGTGGACCTGCGGCCCAAGCGCGTCACCGGCAAGGACGCCGAGGCGGTGCTCGGGCGCGCGCACATCACCGTCAACAAGAACGCCATCCCCAACGATCCCGAGAAGCCCTTCGTCACGAGCGGCATCCGCATCGGCTCGCCGGCGATGACCACGCGCGGGTTCAGGGACGCCGAAGCGAGGCAGGTGGCGAACTTCATCGCCGACGCGCTCGAAGGCCATGGCGATCCGGTGAAGCTCGCGAACGTGGCCAGCCAGGTGAACGAGCTCTGCGCGCGCTTCCCCGTGTACGGCCCGAAGATGCACGCCACCTATGGAATGGAGGCCGTCACCGCGTGAAATGCCCCTTCTGCAGCGCCGTCGACACGCAGGTGATCGACTCGCGGGTGAGCGAGGAGGGCGACTCCATCCGCCGCCGCAGGCGCTGCCAGGTGTGCAACAAGCGCTTCACCACGTACGAGACCGCGGAGCTGCGCATGCCCCAGATCGTGAAGAACGACGGCGTGCGCGAGGATTTCTCCACCACCAAGCTGCGCACCGGCTTCCAGCGCGCGCTGCACAAGCGTCCCGTCACCGCCGAGGCGGTCGATGGCGCCATCACGCGCATCGAGCAGAAGATGCTGGCACTCGGCGAGCGCGAGATCGATTCCCGCCGCCTGGGCGAGATGGTGATGGAGGAGCTGCGCAAGCTGGACAAGGTGGCTTATATCCGCTTCGCTTCCGTGTATCGCAGCTTCCAGGATGTCGAGGATTTTCGCGAAGCTATTCGCGAAGTCCGTGAAAAATAACTAAAGCCAAAGCGAAACACGGAGAGCGCGGAGAAGGCACGGAGCACACGGAGAAAACCTATTCCTGGCGAAAAGCGCGCAGCACGGGGCAATTATTGGTTTGCCTTTCTCCGTGGTTCTCCGTGCCTTCTCCGCGCTCTCCGTGTTTCGCTTTATTTGGCCGTGTTTCGCTTCTTGCTTCTTGCCCGTGCCGGGTAGTCCGGAAGAGCCAGTACCATGCAACTGATCCGGCGCAGGGGAGTCAGTATTCAGGAGGTATCCCCATGCTGCTTCGCCTGCTCCTGGCGGCCGTCGTCACGTCGGTCGCCCTTCCTGCTTTCTCCACGCCGCAGCTGCGCAACGGCACGGACATGTGGTTCAACCCCGCGGAATCCGGCTGGGGCCTGAACATCTTCCACCAGGGCGATACGATCTTCGCCTGCCTGTTCGTCTACGGTCCCGACGGGCAGCCGAAGTGGTACGTGGGCTCGAGCCTCACCGGCGACCGGGACGGTCCTTATTCCGGCGCGCTCTACGAGGCGACCGGCCCGTTCTTCGGCGGCCCGTTCGATCCGAACGCCGTGGTGCGCCGGCAGGTGGGCACCATGACCCTCGACATCGGCGACGATGCGGCGATGGTGTCGTATACCGTCGACGGGGCGAGTGTCGTGAAGCAGATCGTCCCGTTCTCGTTCCGCAGGATCCCGGTGGCCGGCATCTATCGCGGCTTCGAGCTGCAGCCCGCGACGGGGCAGAACGCCGAGGTGGCGAAGAACCAGGACTTCATCATCGCCGAGAGCGGCGACACGGTCACGATCGACGTGGGCAGCGATTCGCAGCCGGCGTGCACGCTGGCGGGCGCGCGCAGCCAGGGCGGGCAGGTGATCACGCTCACCGGCAGCGACCGCTGCGGGGGACGCTTCGGCCCGTGGTCGATGCGCATCGATCCCACGCCGCACGGGTTCACCGGAACCTTCATCGGCGACGGCATCACGCCCCCGCTGGGCCGCGTCGCCGCGTCGTTGCGCGCCGAGCCGCGCATGGACGGCACCGGCTGGCGCAACGACATCTGGTTCCCGCCGAACGAGAGCGGCTGGGGACTCAATGTGGTCGAGCAGGGCGATACGATCTTCGCCACGATCTTCGTCTACGACGCGCAGGGCCGCTCGCACTGGTTCGTGGCCTCGCAGCTCACGCAGTCCGGCTCGGCCTACAGCGGCCCGCTCTTCGAGGAGACCGGACCGCCGTTCTCGGGTCCCTTCGATCCTTCGAAGGTAAGGACCCGCCAGGTGGGCAACATGACCTTCAACGTACGCGACGCGGGCACGGCGACGCTCACCTATACGGTCGACGGCGTGACGGTCGACAAGACCGTGAAGCGCTTCGCGTTCCGCAAGAACGACGCCTCCGGCCGGTACGTGGGCCACCTGCAGGGCACACCCGCGGACCCGGGCGGCACGAGCGACGATCCGGTCGACATCACCATCAACGACAGCGACACCGGCTTCAGCATGCAGACGATCGGGCACGCCGCACCGAGCTGCAGCTACTCCGCGCCGTCCGCGCAACAGCTCGGCGAGCAGCGCTTCGTGAGCGGCACGTTCAGCTGCAACAGCGGCCGCACCGGCACCTTCGACATGCAGGACATCTTCGTGACCGCCGAGGGCTTCACCTCGCGGATCTTCCACCACAACACCGCGGCACCGCAGGGCGAGGGCATCACGATCGGCCACATGGAGGGCGCGCGGCGGGACGTGAACTGACCCACATCGCCCGACACATCCGCG
>DATMJE010000160.1:0-2999 GCA_035553995.1 Usitatibacter sp.
CGGGTATGAGAAGTGGCTCAGCAATGAGGAACTTGTTGGCGGAGGACGGCTTTCCAAGGGCGTAATGATTGAAACGAAGGAGCTGGGATTCCTGTACTACGCGAATGAAGACGAAGGTATTCGAAGGTCCCGGTAGTGGTCATGTCGCCAGGAAGTTAACGGCCTCAGATGCCCCCGAACTAGGCTTGAGGCCCATACAGAGGATGATGGACGAAAAGCAGATTGGTGTCGGACGTCCGCGGAATTACTGGTGAGCAACACCAGGGCGCCGGCTTCAACTGTCCGCGTGGCCCGCGCTGGTGCGACTATGTACTTACGCTTGTGTATCTTCGCCATTGCAATCTTGGTCGCCGCTTGCGATTGGGGTGTTTACGATGGACCCTTACGACAGCTTGAGGGGCGTCCCCTGGATAGCGCTGTTCTAGGGGAACTCGCGCAATCGCATGCGACCGCAGACGAAGTTATTCGAAGATTAGGTGAGCCGACTTCTTTGGAGAAGGGCGGCTCAAACATGG
Source organism: Usitatibacter sp. (assembly GCA_035553995.1). Lineage (GTDB taxonomy): Bacteria > Pseudomonadota > Gammaproteobacteria > Burkholderiales > Usitatibacteraceae > Usitatibacter. The sequence continues at coordinate 516 of DATMJE010000160.1, forward strand.
TGAGCCTTAAATACGTTTCGATACAAGGGCGAACAAGCCATCAAGTGACTTTGGGCATTAAACACGATGAGTCAACTCAGAGGCTCATCGAAAGCTGGCAGCTACAGTTTTCCGATAACCGACTTGAGGCGGTGGAGCACACGAGCGAAGTAAAGTGAATACAATCGCTCGGCAGATACGTGAAGTCGGCAAATACGGAGAGCAATCCCGTATATCTGATAGCAGATCTGATCACCGGGCGGCTAGCGGCATCGAAGTGTGCGACATCCCGATCAATACGTCATGACGTCCGGATGCCTTGGTGTGCAAGCGTGGCCGCGGCCTTGGGCCGCGGCCGCCCTCCTGCTAGCCGCCTGCGGACCCGGGACCGTCATCGTCGACTACGCGGTGAGCGCGGAAGTCGTGCTCCGTAATGTGGACGACGGCGCAGTCGAGGTGGGCGAGGTGGTCGTGGTGCCGAGGCCGGCCGGGCTACTGTCGCCGTTCGATGCGGTGCAGTATCGGGGGCGCGATTTCGAATGGACCCTCGGAACCGGAACGCTCGGCATGGGCGGTTCCGTCGCCAACCGCTCGCCGAGCCGGCTCTGCATGCGCTTCGACGAGGCGCGGATCAGCTCGAACCTGCACCCGGCGGCTGTGCCGCTGAAGGCGTATTCGTGGGCGACGTTCGAGGACAAGTGGAAACTGCTTGGATCCACGGACCCGAAGCAACGGCGGGACTTCAGGCCCCCGGCGTTGTGCGTCGAGCCCGGGAAGGAAACGCGCGTTTCCTTCGCCCCGGACCTGGGCGATCTCTTTCCAACGCAGAAGATGTTCAACGTGCGCTGGGACGGGAACGAAACGGAGCTCACGGACAAGGGCATCGGCAACTGGATCGCCCTGTCCCTGCCCGTGAGTGTGGGCGACAAGGCGCAGGTGATGGACGTGAGGCTCACGGCGGTCGACAGCAAGGCGCGGATCTCCACGTACTAGCACGCAAGCGCGATGGCGTGGGGACCCGCCGCGCAGGCGCCTCTTGCAGGGCCCTAAGCCTCCTCGCCCGCGAGAGCCGCGGCCCGCGTGAACACGTCTTCGATGCGCAGAAATGCCGCGATGCAGCGCGGATCGAAATACGAGCCCGAGTATTCGCGCAGGTAATCCACGGTCGCCGCGTGCGTCCACTTGTCCTTGTAGCGGCGCCTGTGCGTGAGCGCGTCGTACACGTCCACGATGCGCACGATGCGGGCCTCGAGCGGGATGGCCTCGCCCGCGAGGCCCACGGGATAGCCCGTCCCGTCCCACGCCTCGTGGTGGTGCAGCACGATGTTGCGCAGGATCTGCAGGGGCCGCTCGAGCGAATCGTAGCGCGGCGAGGAGAAGAAGCGGTCCACGATGAGCGCGCCGCGAGAGGCATGCGTCTTCATCACGTCCATTTCCTCGCGCGACAGCGGCCCGGGTTTCGTGAGGATGCTGTCGGGTATCGCGATCTTGCCGATGTCGTGCAGGGGCGATAGGCGCCCGACCAGCGCGCAATACTCGTCGTCCAGGCCAAGCTCGTCGCCGAGCGCCACGCACATCAGCCGGCTGAATTCGCCGATGCGCGCGAGATGCTCGCCGGTCTCCCGGTCGCGCAGCGACGTGATCTCCTTCGTCGCCTCCAGCGACGTCACCAGCATGCGCACCGAGTCCACCTCGGCGCGCAGCATCAGCGACACGATGCGCGTCACCAGCATCAGGTACGGCATGGTGTCGACGCCGAAACCCTTCGGATGGCGTGTGTTCACGAAGACGAATCCCATCAGCTGGTCGTCCTCGAAGATCGGCTCCGTGTAGCTCGCGTGGAAGCCCTGCTCGAGGAGATAGCGCGAGTGGCGCGTGGCGCGGTCGGCGAAGACTGCGAGGTCCTGGAGGAGGCGGGGGCTGCGCGTGCGGGCCAGCTCGAGCAGGCTCGGCACCTCGTCGAGGCGCGCCTCGTGGTGCCACAGCGGTGCGGCCCCGAACGTGCTGTGCGCGAAGGTGCGCAGCGTGTTCGTGGCGGGCGCGTACAGCGCGACCGCGACCCGGTCGATGTGGGCGAGGTCCTCGCGAAGCGAAACGTGGAGGTCCTCCAGCCGCTGTGAGAAGTTCCTGGCCTGCGTGGCGATCGGGAGGGATTCCTGGACGCTCATGGGGTGCGCCAACTGCTCGCGCAGCGGCCGGGGGGCAGATTCGCAAACTCCCTTCTACGCCTCCAGGCGTCACCGGCATTGAGGAGCATCAAACCCTCGCTACCCGGTTTTCATCCGATACAACAGTACCGCGACGAAGACGACGATCGCCGCCGCATTGAAAAGCCCCGCGATGTAGAGATCCGGCCCGCCCAGGAAGATGGCGGCGGCGCGCCACGCGACGGACGCATGGAGCAGGACGAGGGGCCCGTAGAACGCGGGCGTGTACACCATGCAAACCCGCGCGATCACCAGCACCACTAGCGGCGCGTGCGCGAAGATCATGGAAAACACGAAG
>DATMJE010000161.1:0-6348 GCA_035553995.1 Usitatibacter sp.
CGGGTGCTTTCTTCGGGCGAGCCTCATCGATCGGATGGAGCGTGCCGGCTTCACGCCCATGATCGCGGCTGAAGTCAACAACATCCAGATGCAGCTCGCGTTCGCCCAGGCCGGTCATGGTGTCGGGCTGCTGCCGGCTCGCTTCATTGCCAGGAATCGTTCCATCGATCGCGTGAAAATATTGCGTCCGCCATCGTTCGAGCTGCACCGGCCCGTTGCGATAGTCCGGGTTCGACAACTCGGCGCCCTGGAGAAGGCCGTCGAACTGCTGGAATGCCGGCTTCGGCAATTGTTCGAGGCAGCCGGCACCACGAAGCCCGTGACGACGCACCGAAGAGGTGTGTCCGTGAATCGGCGGGCGGCGCGACTGCCCAAGTAAGAACATTCGGTTCACTCGCATGGATGCCAACTTATACTGGCCATCCGAAAATGGATGATCACCGCATCGAGCCGTTCAATCTCACCGGGAAGGCCGCGCTCATCACCGGCGGCAACGGCGGGATCGGCCTGGGCATGGCCGAAGGGCTTGCGCTCGCAGGCGCGGCCGTGGCGATCGCGGGACGAGACGCGGACAAGAACACCGCCGCTGTGGCAAGGCTCACCAAGCTGGGCGCTCGAGCGATCTCGATTTCGGCCGAACTGACGAAGGAGCAGTCGTGCCGCGCCATGGTGGAGGAGGCAGCCAACCGGCTGGGCCGGCTCGATATCCTCGTCAACAATGCGGGCATCAACATTCGCAAGGCGCCGCAGGACTATTCGCTCGAGGAATGGCACCGCGTGCTCGATTCGAACCTCACGAGCGCATTCGTCGCCTCGCAGGCCGCCTACGTGCACATGCGCAACGCGGGCGGCGGCAAGATCCTGAACGTCGGTTCGATGATGTCGATCTTCGGCGCACCATTCGTCGCGCCCTACGGAGCGAGCAAGGGCGGCATCGTGCAGCTCACACGCGCCCTCGCCTGCGCATGGGCGAAGGACAACATCCAGGTGAACGCTGTATTGCCGGGATGGATCGACACGGCGCTCACACAGCGCGCACGCGATGAAGTCGCCGGCCTGCACGAGCGGGTCGCGGCGCGCACTCCCGCGGGACGGTGGGGCACGCCGGAAGACATGGCCGGGATTGCAGTCTTCCTGTGCTCGGCCGCCGCCAACTTCATCACTGGAACTGCGATCCCGGTTGATGGTGGCTATTCCGTACAAGGCGTCTGACCACGGTCCTGCCCGTGAAGCGCGTCGGCTTCCTCATGACATCTCCCGCGGCCGCAGCACCGCAACCAGCGCAGCCGATTCGATCGGCTTCACCAGGTGGTGGTCGAAGCCGCTTTCGAGCGACAGGGCGCGATCGGCGGGCTGGCCATAACCGGTGAGGGCGATGAGCGTGGCCGCGATGCCGCGCTCGCGCAAGGCGCGCGCGAGCGACCGGCCGTCACGCCCCGGAAGGCCGATGTCGATGACGAACGCGTCGAAACCGTCCAACCCCGACGCTGCGAGCACCGCGTCGGCATCGTAGCGCACCTCCACCGCGTGCCCCATCGATTCCAGCAGCACGGCGAGCGACTCCGCGGCGTCGCGATTGTCGTCCACGACCAGGATGCGCAGCGGGTGCCCATCGCCTTGCAAAACCGGCCCGACCGCCTCGCCGCTTGTCGGCCGGTTGTGCGACGCAGGCAGCGTCACGATGAACGTCGCACCCTGTCCGGGCCCCGCGCTGCGGGCAGCGACCGTGCCCCCGTGCAGCTCGACCAGGCGCTTCACCAGGGCCAGGCCCAGCCCCAATCCACCCTGTGAACGGTCGGGCATGCGCTCGCCCTGCGTGAAGAGCTCGAAAAGCTGTGGCAGGAATCCGGCCTCGATGCCACTGCCGTTGTCCGAGACGCGAAGCTCGACGGTGTCGCCCGCCGTCGTCAGCGCCACCTCGATGCGCCCTCCGTTGGGCGTGTAGCGGGCCGCGTTGTTGAGCAGGTTTGCCACGATCTGCACCAGCCGCGCGCGGTCGCCGAGCACGTGGGCCTCTCCGGCTTGCATGTTCACGGACAAGGCGTGTCCCTTGGCATGGAGGAGGTGCGAGGCTTGCTCGATCGCCGTGTGGATCACCCTGGCGAGGTCGACATCCTCGCGCTCCAGGGTGATGAGGCCGCGGGTCACGCGCGAGACGTCGAGCAGGTCGTCCATCAGCTCCGTGAGGTGGCGCACCTGCCGGTCGATCACCTCCGCCGAGGCCCGCACGCGTTGAGGATCAGTGGCGGCGAGGCGAAGGATCTCCGCGGACGTGCGGATCGGTGCGAGCGGGTTGCGCAGCTCGTGAGCCAGCATCGCGAGGAACTCGTCCTTGCGCTGGTCGGTGTCGCGCAGCGCGGCCTCGGCGCGCTTGTACGCGTCGACGCTGATCACCGCGCCGACCATCCGGAATGGAACGCCCTGCGCATCGACGACGGTCGTGGCCCACGTCGAAAGCCATCGCGTGCTGCCGTCCGGAAGCACCGCACGGTACTCGCTCGAAAATCCTTCACGCCGCTCGATCGCCACGCGCAGCTTCTCGTGCACAGCATTGCGGTCGTCGTCGTGCACGAGGGCGGTGAATTCCGCCGCGGGCCGTCCGTCCGCCTCGGGAGGCAAGCCATGGAGCTCGAAGACCTTGGGCGACCAGGTCACCACGTCGCGCAACAGGTCCCAGTCCCAGATGCCGATGTTGCCCGCGAGGACCGCGATGCGCAGCCGCTCCTCGGCGGAGCGGATCGCCGCATCGGCCGCAATCCGCTCGCTCACGTCCTCGTGGATGAGCATGACTTCCCGCACCTGGCCATCCGCGTCCTTGATGGGATGTGCGTAGGCGCGCACCCAGCGCGCAGGCCCCGGCTTGCCGGCCTCCGCCGGGTCGTAGCGGATGGTGGGCAACTCGACCGACTCGCCCGCGAACGCCTTGCGCAGCAATGCGGCGATCCCGCTGCGCTCGAGCTGCGGATCCTCGAGCACGTTGTACTCGCTCAGGACCCAACGGGTGAGCTCATCGGAATCCGGCGCCCACAGGGACTTCCATGCCTTGTTGACGCGAAGCGTCCGCCCGCCCCTGGCGAGCAGCTGCATGCTGAGGGGGGCTTGCTCGAACAGCGCTTCGAAACGGGACAGATCCATCAAGTCATCATAGTGGCCAAATCCTGGCTTCGCATGGCGGGGACTTGAGGCGAATGGATGGGTGATCCAGTGCGATCTCCACGTTCAATACCTGGTTTTATCCGGGATAACTGCGGCACAACCAGCGTAAAGTTGGTGTTCGGGCAACGAAATCCAGCGCTCGACATCACAACAAGATCCCTATATTCGATAGCGCACTGGAGACCCAACCATGCTGCGTGAATTCATCGAGTCGAACCGTGCGGAGCTGATCAACCGATGCCGGGCGCGCGTGTCTGCCCGCCGAGCCCCGCGCGCGACACCTTTCGAGCTGGAGCACGGAATTCCCACCTTCATCGATCAGCTTGCCGGCATGCTTCCAGGATCGGGGATGGCACCGGTGGCCACGGACGTCCTGATGGACCTGGCTGCGGTGAAACATGGCGGAGAGCTGCTGAAGGGCAAGTTCCCCATAGACCAGGTGGTCCATGACTATGGGGACCTCTGCCAGGCGATCACAGAGCTGGCACAGGAGCGGGGCGCACCGATTACCGTACCCGAATTCTCGGTGCTGAACCTGCTGCTCGATAACGCCATCGCTGCGGCGGTCGGGGAATGGTCGAGAGGGAGTGAAGCGAGCCTCGGGAGGCTGCATGCAACCGAAATGAACGAGCGGTTGGGCATGCTCGGGCACGAGATGCGCAACAAGCTCAACACCGCAATCCTCGCGCTCGCCGCGATCAGGAGCGGAGGTGTCGGTTTCGGCGGGGGGACCGCCGCGGCGCTCGACCGTAGCCTCCTTGGAATGCGCGACCTGATCGACCGCTCGCTGAGCGAGGTGCGATTGCGGGCCTCGAATGCCGCACCTCTGGTCGCCGAGCCGATCGAGATTTCCTCATTCCTGCACGAAATGCAGGTCGCCGCGGCGCTCGAGGCGTCGTCGCTCGGCTGCGAGCTCACGGTTCTTCCAATCGATCATGGTGTCATGGTTTTCGCTGATCGGCAGATCCTGGCAGGCGCCGTCGCGAACCTGCTGCAGAATGCGTTCAAGTTCGGCCGCGAGGGCGGACACGTGATCCTCCGCGCTCGCACCGCAGCTGGTCGAGTGCTCATCGAAGTGCAAGACGAATGCGGCGGATTGCCTACCGGCTCCCGGGAAATAATCTTCAAACCCTTCGAGCAGGCAGGCCGCAACCGCGCAGGAGTCGGCCTTGGACTCGCCATAAGCCGCAAAGGTGTCGAAGCCGATGGCGGAACCCTTTCGGTGCGCGACCTTCCCGGGGAGGGATGCGTGTTCGTCATCGACTTGCCGGAAATGGATAAAACGCACTGATCATGCGAAAGCGGGGCAAAAATGTTGAATGAGCTCTTGAGTGCGAATCGGGCAGAGCTGATCGAACGCTGCCAGACAAAGGTCGCTCGCCGGCCCGCACCCTACCCGACCTGGGATGAAATGAAGTTCGGCATTCCGATCTTCCTGGATCAGTTGATCGAGATGCTGCACCTCGACCAGCAATCCAACGCTTTCGAAATCTCCGATGAGCCTGCCTCCAAGAAGGAGCTTTCCGAGAGGGTCTCATCCAGTGCCAAAAGGCACGCCGTGGAACTGCAAAACCGCGGCCTCACGGTCGACCAGGTCGTGCATGACTATGGAGATCTTTGCCAGGCGGTTACCGAACTTGCCTTTGAAAGGAATGCAAATATCGATGTGCGCGAGTTTCACACGCTCAATCGGCTTCTTGACAACGCGATCGCAGCGGCTGTAACGGAGTATTGCTCGAGACCCGCCTCCGCAGGCTCACGCCAGGTCAAACCATGATGCGCACATCCCCCTCGACGATCTCGCGCAGGAGCCGCGGCGCTTCTCCCGGTTTCCACCGTCGCGCGGCGTGGCGCACGCGATAGCGAATCGGCCCGCCGTCCTCGGTCGTCGCGCGCGTGATCGGACGCGGGATGCAAACGAACTCGGTGGTGATCGTCGTTGACGAAGCGGTCACCACCGAGTACCCATGCCCTCCCATGTCGATGAATTCGAGATGGGGTGAGTTGTCGGGATTCGTGAGTCGCCTCGCCGCATCGATGTCGCCCGTGCGCGCATATTCGAGCGCGCTGCGCACGCCGCGCTTCAATGCGAGGTTGACGGTGGCCTCGTGCCGGCCGTCCGCCCGCTGCACGGTGAAGAGCGGCCGCAGCGGGTGGTTCTTCAATCCATGCTCGAGAGATTCGGCGAGTCCCGGCGCGGAAATCGATCCGGTGATGAACGCCACGCCCACGGGCTCGAACGCGCGCGGCGGCAGGTCCTTCGCCGCGTATCCCGCCCAGAAGCTGTGACGATCGCCGCTCACGGTGACGAATCCATCGATGCGCCGGTCGCGGATGAAGTCGTAGAGCTCGGCGCGCTCGTGATAGGCGCTGCCGAGGTCGCCACTGCCCATGCTCGCGTATCCCGCGGCGGGCCACGGCGTCTTCGCGATGCCCTCGGGCAGGTTCTGCGCGTCGACGCGCCAGTCGAGCGTACCGTTCGAGGCGCCCCAGACCTTCCACGTGGCCTGCGACGACGCGAGCGTACGCTTGAACCACGCCTTCTGCTGCTTCCCGAGCAGGGTCATCGGCGGTTCGTCGCGCCGGAAATTGGGAATGGAGGCTTCGCCGAAGGAGATGGTCTCGGGAGGCTTCCCGTCGGCGTACGCCCGGCCTGCGTCGAGCACCTCCATCGATTCCTGGGGGAACAGGAACGGGAAGACCGTCTGGTCCAGCGGATCCGTCTCCTTTCGCGAGGCAGGGTCCTCCATCGCGTAGCTGTGCATGTCGGTCAGGATCAGCTCCACGTGCCGGCCGAATCGAAGCGACCGGTACGCCGTCATGCTGGCGAGGGCGGCGAGATTGTTGGGCTCGTCGCCGAGGCCGTCCGCGTCGATGCGCTCGATCGGGACCGTGACGACCTTCGGAGGATCGAAGCGCGCGAGCCCAGGGCCCGATGCCTTGGCCACCCGCGAAGGGATGTATTCCCACCACGCCTGGTTGGCCGCCACGCGCAGCGGCTGCGCCGGCTCGGACTTGCCGTTGAACTTGATCGTGCTTTGCCAACCCTGCCACGAGAATTCGTGGTTGTCCCCGATGCAGACGAACGGGAACCATGCGCGCGCCTCCTGTATGTCGGGGTCCGCGATATGTCCACGATAGACCGCGCGATAGCCGTCGAGCGTCGTCGGCACGTGGAAGTTGCCGACCTTG
>DATMJE010000162.1:0-91871 GCA_035553995.1 Usitatibacter sp.
GCCATGTTTCCGCGAGCCCGCAACGCTCGGCCTCGAGCTGCCGCCCCAACATAGCCCGCGAGGGCCTTATCGATCTGAGATTTAGTGGCCATGGATGCTTCTCCAGATATCGAGACACTCCTGGCCGACGTGAAACACGGTGGGCATCCCGGACAATAACCCAACCGCTTGGGTTTTTCAAGCTCGTAGGTCTTAGAACGGAGGGCCGCGGTAGCCGCTTCAAATTCGTAAATGATTGGCAAGAACAACGGGGGGCCTCTGCCCCCGTTGTCATTCCTTCGCCAGAATCGATCCGCGCCGCGCAAGCATTCGCGCATCGCTGCGCCCACCTCGCGCGCGCATGTTGGCCGCATCGAAAACGCCGGCGCGGAGCGCACACGAATGGAAACCACGCGTCGCAATTCCCTCGGGATCGCCTTCATCGGAGCGTGTCTCGCCGCGGGGCTCACCGCCGGCGGGTGGCTCGTGGGCCACGGCATGAAGGGCTTCAAGGCCGATGTGCGCAGTGTCACGGTGAAGGGACTGGTCGAGCGCGAGGTGACAGCGGACGAGGCGACGTGGAGGCTTTCCTTTCGCCGCGTGGGCGATTCGCTGCCTGACGTCCACGCGCGCATCAGCGCCGATCGCGAGGCCGTGCTCGCATTCCTTCGGGCCCAGGGCTTCGCCGATCCCGAGATCGAGGTACGTCCCACGAGCACGATCGACAAGCTCGCCCAGGATTACGTTGGGCAGGCGCCGCGGCTGCGCTATGTCGTGGCCAATGCCATCGTCGTGAAGAGCCGGCGTATCGACCGCATCCAGGCTTCCTTCGGGGCAACCGGAGAGTTGCTCAAGCAGGGCGTAATCCTCGACGGCCCGGTGGAAGGCCGCGCCAATCCGCACTACACCGTGACCACGTTCAACGACCTGCGGCCCCAGCTCCTCGCCGAGGCCACGAAGAACGCGCGTGCCATCGCGACCCAGTTCGCCGCGGACTCCGGCGCCACCGTGGGAGGCATACGCAGTGCCAACCAGGGAACGATCCAGATCTTCGGCTCCGATGGCAATGACGAATCGGCGCCATGGTCGCCCACGAGCACGCCATCGAAGAAGATCCGCGTCGTGAGCACCTTCGAGTTCGAGCTGCGCTAGCAGCGAAAGGAAAAAAACGGGGGCCGCTGGCCCCCGTTTGCTTTTCCACCCATCCATCAGAACATGAACACCGCGATTCCGGGCGTCACGAACCCGTTCGCAGCGCACCCCGGGCATCCTGCGGGCGCTGCGGCCGACGAGAACGGCACGAACACCTCGCCGGTGACCGGATCGACTGCCACCGAATGCGCGTTGTTGCCGGTGTTGACCTTCAGCACGAGCTGCCGCGTGGCCGCATCGATCACGCCCAGCATCGGCGTGCACGGATTGCTCGCGCTGCATCCGCCCCCGAGATCGTTCTTGCCGGAAGCATGCCACCGGCTCGCCGCGACGAAATAGCGGTTCGTCGTCGGATCGAAGGCGACCTGGTCGCCGCCGCCGAACGGTATCGTGGCGACCACCGCGCCGTTGGTGCGGTTCACGATGAGGGTGGTCAGCGCCTGGCCCGCGTCGCCCTGGCGGCATTCGACCACGGCATCCGTCCCCGGCCCGAGCACGAGCCCGGTCGGATCGCACGTGCCGAGCGGGAAGCGCTTCACGTTGGCGAGCGAGAACACGTTGGTCGTGGTGCCCGCCGGAAGCGCGCGGATCGAGGCCACCGGGATCACATCGAGCTCCCCGTGCGGGTTCGCGACGGTGTTGTCGTTGTTCACGAGAAAGCTCTGCGACGCCGCGTCGTACTGGCATTGCTCGTTGCCGCCCGCGGGATTGCCATTCACGTCCATCCAGTTCACCGTCGCGACCACGCTCCGGGTCGTGGTGTCGATGAACGAGGCGAACGGGAGATCCGCGTCCGGTATCGAGATCATGTACAGGTGATGGTCGGGATCGAAGCATCCCTCGTCCGCGCGAACGCCGAAGTTGCCGACCTGGATGCTGCCGGTGACGGTGTTCGAGGTCGTGTCGACGATGCGGACGTGGTCCACGTCGCCCACGAAGAGCGTGGTTGGGGTGATGACGTTGATGCCGTCGGGCCCGGATATCGCGTTGTTGGGGAACGAGCCCGCGAACGCATTCGCACCGGTTCCCTTGATCTGCTTCACGTCGAGGGTGTTCACATCCACCACGTCGACCGCCTTGTTGTTGCGGTCGGTCACGTAGTACTTGCCGTTCACGACCGTGCCGAGGTCGAAGGAAAAGTTGGCGGTATCGGCAAGGCCGGGGATGGCTACCTTGGCCCGCGGCTGGTCCACCGGCGGCGTGTTGTTGTCGCCACTGCCGCCACAACCGGAAAGGATGATGGCAAGCGCCGTGCAGACGCCTGTTAGACGGTCGATTCGCATGCTGCCTCCTGGGGGGTCGGATCCTCCGTGCTGTGCGACTTCTTGTTGTTCTTGGAACCCTGGGGCACTGCCTTGGAAGCGCAGCATACGCTTAACGCGCGCGAACGGCTCCCCGCGGCTAACCGGCGTTGGGCTGGCCGTTCGACGCGGTGAGCCCGCCATCGACGGGCAGGATCACGCCGTTCACGAAGCGCGCGTCGTCGCTCGCGAGGAATGCGATCACCGCCGCGATGTCCCCAGGCTGCGCCACGCGGCCGATGGGCATGCGCTCCATGAACTTCGCCACGAGCTTCCGGTTCTTCACCATTCCCTTGGTCATGTTGGTCACGGTGAGGCTGGGCGCTACCGCGTTCACGCGCACGCCGCGCGCGCCGTAGTCCAGCGCCATCGCGCGCGTGAGGTTGCTCACCGCGCCCTTCGAGGCGTTGTAGGCGGCCATGCCCCAGTCCGCGCCGATGCCCGAAACCGACGAAGTATTCACGATGCAGCCGCGCCGCTTGATGAGCCAGGGCAGCGCCGCGCGCGAGCCGTTGAAGACGCCGCCCGCGTTCGTGTCCATCACCTTCTGCCAGTCGGAAGGCTTCGTCTTCGTGACCGTGCTGCCGGCGAAGACGCCGGCGTTGTTGACCATCACGTCGAGGCGTCCGAAAGTGCGCACCGCCGATTCGACCGCCGCCTCGACTTCGCCGTATTTCGCCACGTCGGCCACGCGCACGAGCGTGCGGTCCTTCGGCAGGTCCTTTGCGACCCGGGCCACGTTGTTGCGATGATCGCCCACGAGCACGACCGCCGCGCCCTCCTCCGAGAAGCGGCGTGCCGTCGCTTCGCCGATGCCCGAGCCCGCGCCCGTGACGATCACCACCTTGCCTGCAAAACGCTCCATGCCCCTCCCTTTTTTGCGCGAAATTCACTTCGACTCGATTCACCCGGGCCTGTTCACCGGTAAGCTTGCGCGAAAAAACCGGGAGGATATCGATGATCGAAGAAGCCGTCCGCGAGCGTTCCGAGTCGCTGCTGCGCACGTTGCTGGAATCCGTGCGCATCGCCTCGGTGAGCCTCACCGGCGAAGGCATCGCCGACCAGGTCGCATTCCTCGGCAAACGGCTGAAGGATTGGGGCTTCGCGGTCGAGGTGCATCCGACGGCGAGCCATCCGATCATCTACGCCGAGATCGGGCCGGCGAGCGGCAGGTTCACGTGGCTGCTCTACGGGCACTACGACGTCTATCCCGCCGACGAGAAGCAGGAAGGCTGGCGCACGAAGCCGTTCGAGCCCGTCGTCGAGGGCGACCGCATCTGGGGCCGCGGCACCGGCGACAACAAGGGCCAGCACCTGGCGATGCTGTCGGCGATCGCCGTGTGGCGCGAGCTGCATGGCGAGCTGCCGATCCGCATCAAGGTGGTCCTCGAGGGCGACGAGGAAACCGGCAGCGTGCCGCTGCCCAAGTTCATCGAGGCCAACCGCGCACGCCTCAAGGCGGATCTCTGCTGCTACTCCGACGGTCCGATGTTCCCGGACGACCAGCCCGTGCTGCTCATGGGTGTGCGCGGCAACCTGGGCATCGAGTTCGCGGCGAAGGGCGCGAAGCGCAACCTGCATTCGGGCAATTTCGGCGGCGTCGCGCCCAATCCCACGCTCGACCTCATCCACCTGCTGGCCGAGATGGTGGATCGCGAAGGCCGGCTGCGCGTGCCCGGTGCGGGCTACGCCGAAGTGAAGGTCGCGCCGGCGGATATCGAAGCGGTGAAGGACCTGCCGCTCGATCGTGCCGGGTTCCGTGAAAGCGTCGGGGCCGATCCGATCACGGGCGACGACCACGCGCTCTTCCACGAGCGGCTCATGCTGCGGCCGGCCTTCAATGTTTCCGGCTTCAGTGCCGGGTACACGGGCAAGGGGCAGAAGACGATCATCTTCAAGGAAGCGCTCGCGAAGGCGGACGTGCGCCTGGTGGACGGGCAGGATCCGGACACGGTCTTCGCCGCGATCAGCGACTTCGCGAAGGCTCGGGGCTATCGCGGCATCGAGCTGCGCAAGTTGAAGGGCACGCCCGCGTCGCGCACGCCGCTCGATCACCCGATGGCGGCGGTGGTGAAGCAGGCGGTGGCAAAGGGCTTCGGCCGGGCGCCGCTGGTGGTGCCCTCGCTCGGCGGGACGACTCCCGATTTCGTCTTCACGCGGCTGCTGCGGCTGCCCTCGATCGTGGTGCCGCTGGCCCCTTACGACGAGAACAACCACGCGCCCAACGAGTCGACGAAGGTCTCGCTTTTCCTTGCCGGCGTGCGCAGCGGGCTGCACCTCATCGAGGCGCTGGCCGCTTCGCGTCCTTAACGCGAGCCGCTTTTCGCCAGGCCCTGGTCCGCGATGAAATCGCGGACGATGTCCTCGAAGCTCGCGTCGGCCTTGAACCCCATCGCATTCGCGCGTTCCGTGCGGAAACGCACGGGCCAGGTCTTCACGATGTTCTGGATGCGCTGGTCGGGCACGAACCGCACGCGCTTCACGCTATCCGCCCCCGCGACGCGGCCCATGGCGTCGAGCATTTCGCGCACGCTGAGGGTGATGCCGGGCAGGTTCACGACGCGGCTCGAGGGCCATGCCGATGCGGGCAGGTCGTGTGCATGGATGAACGCTTCCACGACGCGCCGCGGCGAGAGGATCCACACGCCGGTGGAATCGGGCACGGGACAGTCCGTGTCGACGCCGGTGAGCGGCTCGCGGATGATGCCGCTCGCGAATGACGAGGCCGCGAGGTTGGGCTTGCCCGGCCGCACGACGATCGTGGGCAGGCGAAGCGAGCGCCCGTCGAGCATGCCCTTGCGCGTCCAGTCGGCGATGAGGTATTCGCACGCCACCTTCTGAGTGCCGTAGGACGTCTGCGGCGTGGGCGTGGTGGAATCGTCGAGCACTTCCGGCATCACGCCGCCGAAGGCGGCGACCGAGCTCGTGAAGACGAGCTTCGGCGGCTTCGCGAGCTTGCGGCACGCCTCGAGCAGGTTGCGCGTGCCGTCGAGGTTCACGCGGTAACCGAGGTCGAAATCGGCTTCCGCACCGCCGCTCACCACCGACGCGAGGTGGAAGACGCTGTCGGTGTCGGGTCGCAGTGCCTTCGCGATCACGTCGGGCGAGGGCAGGTCCCCCTTGATGCACTCGAAGTCCTTCTCGAGGCCGGGCGGGAATTGCACATCGAGGAGCGTGATACGCGCGGAGGGGTCGCGCGCCTTGAGGGCTGCGGCGAGTCGCGAGCCGAGGAAGCCGCCGCCGCCGGTGATGAGGGTGTTCATCCTGCGCAGGATATCAAATGCGCTCTTTACACGAGCGTCGAGGGGGGTACCTGCGTCGAGCGGGCGTTTGTTGGATTCGGGTGCGGCGGACCTGATTGCAGCACTTCAGCGGGGAGTCAAAAGGCAACTACCGCCTTGCCGAATCCGGATGCGAAAACCTTTACCTGGCCGGTGCCATGGGCGGCAACCACCTCATCGCCGCTCGAGCAGGTACGCCGCCTCGACGCTCGTGCAGCCGCACCCGCTGCCGCGGGCTTTGTGGGTCCGACGCTCTTTACCTTTCGTATCGCGTCCGCAACAGTCCCTTCTCTACCAGCGGGGTTTGCGGCGATCGCTCAAGGGAGATTGCGGTGGCGCGATCGTTGAAGCAATGCGTCTACGGGCGCGGTTTGCCGGCGTGGGTCTGGGCGACGCGGCGATCGAGGAGTGCGGCGGGCTCGACGCGGTCGCGGCCGGCGCGCTTGGCGTCGTAGAGGCGGTGGTCGGCCACGGCGAAGACGTGATCCCAGTCGTCGCCGTCCTCGGGATAGAAGGCGACGCCGCCGCTCACCGTGGCGCGGATGCTGGCGCCGGCGACCACGACGGCCGAATGCGCCACGGCGTTGCGCAGGCGCTCGGCGGCGTCGAGCGCGCCGGCGCGCGACTGCTGCGGCAGGATCACCACGAACTCCTCGCCGCCGATGCGCCCGAGGACGTCATGCGCGCGCTTCGCTTCACCCAGCGCACGCGCCACTTCCTTCAGCACCGCATCGCCGGCGGTGTGCCCGTGGCGGTCGTTGATCTGCTTGAAGCGGTCGATGTCGAACACCGCGAGCGCGAAGCCGCCCTGGCCGCGCTCGGCGCGCGCCGCTTCCTCGCGGAAGCGCAGCAACACGGAGCGGCGATTCGGCAGGCCGGTCAGGAAATCGGTGTGCGCGACGCGCGCGAGGTCCGCCTGCATGAGGCGCACGTCCACCCACACGAGCGTGAGCGTGGTGGCCACGCCGTTCACCATCTGCATGATCGCGAAGAGCGCGATGGTGAGGTCCACCTCCTCCTCGCCCACGCGCTCCCCGGTCTCGACCCCCATGATCGCGAGGCGCAGGATCCAGGTGCCCACGGCCACGAACATGCACAGCGCGAGGAAGCGCGAAGCCGCGCGCGCTTCCGGCGGCCCGTCGCGCCATATCTTCCAGCCTGCCAGCACGAAGAGCGCGACCGCGATCGGCGTCGGCGCCACGAGGTTCACGAGGTCGGCGTGCACGTGCCCGAAGTTCGCGACGGAAAGGATCGCGACCGTCGCCAGCACCAGCGCGTCGAGCGGCATGCGCGGCAGCACGTAGCGCGTGTGCGCGAGCACCCCCATCGCGCACAGCACCGGCGCCACGGTGATGAGGCTGTTGGCGAGCGTGAGCGCGAACGCCGGCGGGACCACATCCCGCACGATCGCGGCACCCAGCCCCGCGGCGTAGACGAGCACGCCCCAGCCCCACCAGCGCAGGGCGGGCGACTTGTGCTCGCCGCGCGCGATCACCAGGCACAGCGTGCCCAGCATGGCATGGAGGACGAGCAGCGCGAGGACGACGGTCTGCGCGCGCGACATCGGCGGCTAGAGAGCCGCGATGGCCATGATCTCCACCTTGTACTCCGGGTTGGCGAGCTTCGCCTCGATGGTGGCGCGCACCGGCGTCTGGCTCGGCACGACCCACTTCTCCCAGGCGGCGTTCATGCCCGCGAAGTCGCCCATGTCGCGCAGGAAGATCTGCGCGGAGATGATGCGCGACTTGTCGGTGCCCACCTGCTTCAAGAGCTTGTCGATCTTGCCGAGCACCTCCTCCGTCTGCGCGGTGATGTCCTTGGACGTGTCGTCGGGCACCTCGCCCGCGAGGTACACGGTGCCGTTGTGGACGACGATCTCGGACAGGCGCTTGCCGATGTTGTGGCGCTGGATGGTCATGCGTTCCTTCTCCCTATTGCGCGCGTGCCTTGAAGCCGATGCGCTGCAACGCAGCGACGATCTCCCCGACATGCGCATGGTTGCGGGTCTTGATCACGAGGTCCACCTCCGCATTCTGCACGGCGAGGTGCGAGAAGGCGCGCTGGTGATGCACCTCTTCGATGTTCGCGTTCTGCGCGGCGATGCACGCGGTGACCTGCGCGAGCGATCCCGGCAGGTCCCGCACCTCCACCGTGATGCGGGCGAGGCGGCCCGCGCGGACCATGCCGCGCTGCACGATCTCGGCCAGCATGAGCGGATCGATGTTGCCGCCGCCCAGGACCAGCCCCACCTTGCGCCCGCGAAAGCGCTCGGCATTCTGCAGCAGGGCCGCGAGCGGCGCGGCACCCGCGCCTTCCACCACGGTCTTCTCGATCTCGAGCAGCATCACGATCGCCTGCTCGATATCGCCTTCGTCCACGAGCAGGATCTCGGCGATATTGCGGCCGATGATCTCGAGCGTGATGCGGCCCGGCTCCTTCACCGCGATGCCCTCGGCGATCGTGGACGCGGCGAAGGTGGGCTCGGTGCCCTTCACCGCGTGGTACATGCCGGGAAAACGCACCATCTCGACACCGAAGACCTCGATCTGCGGGCGCATCGCCTTGGCTGCGACCGAGATGCCCGCGATGAGCCCGCCGCCGCCGATGGCGACCACGAGCGCGTCGAGATCGGGATGGTCGGTGAGCATCTCCAGCCCGCACGTGCCCTGCCCCGCGACGATCCGCTCGTCGTCGTACGGATGCACGAGCGTGAGGCCGCGGGCGCCCGCCTGCTCGATCGCATGGGCCTTGGCGGCGTCGAAGCCGTCGCCCTCGAGGATCACCTGCGCGCCGTGGCGCTGCGTGTGCTCGACCTTCACGTACGGCGTGTGGCGCGGCATCACGATGGTCGCGGGAATGCCGAGGCGCGCCGCATGATAGGCCACGCCCTGTGCATGGTTGCCCGCGGAGCACGCGATCACGCCGCGCGCACGCTGCTCGGCATCGAGCGAGGTGAGCTTGTTCAGCGCACCGCGCTCCTTGAACGAGGCGGTGAACTGGTGGTTCTCGAACTTGAGGTAGACCTCCGCGCCGGTGATCTCGGAGAGCGTGCGCGAGTGCAGGCAGGGCGTGCGGACGACCTGTCCCTCGATCACCTTCGCCGCGGCCTGGATGTCGCTGAACTGGACGCTCATGGGGAGAATTTGAAGTCGACGGGGGGCTTGCGTCCCGAGATGAGGTCCGCCAGCGCGCGGCCCGAGCCGCATGCCATGGTCCATCCGAGGGTGCCGTGGCCCGTATTGAGCCACAGCTTGCCTGTCTTTGACGCGCCGATGATCGGCACGTTCGATGGCGTCGAGGGGCGCAGCCCGGTCCAGAAGGTGGCATGGGCATAGCTGGCCGCCCCGGGGAAGATCTCCATCGCGCGGCGCGTGAGGGCCTCGCAGCGCACGGGATTGAGGTCCGTGGAATAGCCCGAAAGCTCGGCCGTGCCGGCGATGCGCATGCGGTTGCCCAGCCGCGAGAAGACGATCTTCGCGCTGTCGTCGGTGAGGCTCACGGTGGGCGCGCGCGAGGGATCGATGATGTCCACGGAGGCCGAATACCCCTTGGCGGGATACACCGGCAGGTCGAGGCCGATCGCGCGCGTGAGCAGCGGCGAGTAGCTGCCCAGCGCCACGACGTACGCATCCGCGGTGAGCACCTCTTCCGTGCCGTTTTCATCGGCCACCACCACGCCCTGCATCTCGCCGTGCGCGGCGGCCAGCCGCCGGATGTCGCGCCCGTAGGCGAACCGTGCGCCCTTCGCCGTGGCGAGCGCCGCAAGCGCGCGCGTGAACTTGTGCGCGTCGCCCGATTCGTCGGTGGCGGTATAGGTGGCGCCCACGAGCTTCGCGCGCGCGGCTGCGAGCGCCGGCTCGATCGCGATCGCCTCGTCCACGGTCTTCACGTCGCGATCCAGGCCATACGCCCGCATGATCGAGGCGCTCTTCACCGCGCGGTCGAACTCGTCCTGCTCGGTGTAGTAGTGCAGGATGCCGCGCGCGAGCGCGTCGTATTCGATGCCCGTCTCCGCGCGCAGTTCCTGCAGCGAGGAGCGGCTGAAGAGCGAGAGCTTCACGATCTGCGCGATGTTCTCCCGCGTGCGGGCGGGCTGGCACTCGTAGAGGAAGCGCGCGCCCCAGGTCCACTGGTTGGGATCCAGGCGCAGGCGGAAGAGCAGCGGCGAGTCGTCGCGGAAGAGCCACTGCACGAGCTTCGCGGGCGCGTCGGGATTGGCCCACGGCTCCGCGTGGCAGACCGAAATCTGGCCGCCATTGGCGAACGACGTCTCGAGCCCCGCGCCTTCGCGGCGATCGACCACCGTCACCTCGTGGCCCGCGCGGACCAGGTACCACGCGGTGGAGGTGCCGATCACGCCGGCACCGAGCACAAGCACTCTCATATCGCGCGATTCATGGCGGGCGGAGTCTGGAGAATTGGCTTAGACTTGTCAACGCGATTTCCCGTTCGATCCCCCGAGTGCGAAAACAATTCCCGACATGAGACCGCGTATCTACGCCGACCTCCTGGGACTCCTTCGCGCCGCCTGCACCCACGCCTCGCACGCGGGGCGCGAGCTGCCGGTGCTGCCCTTCTACGTGAAGGAGCATGTCGTCGGATGGCTCCGGCCCTCCTTCGCCGACCTGCTGCGCCGCTGGCCGCACGTCTTCGACGTGGACACCGCTTACGTGGCGCTCAAGGCCACGCCCGATACGGCCGCGGCGCGCACCGCGGCGATGGCGGAGGTCACGCGCGACCTCCACCGCGACGGCCTCCTCGCCGGGTGGCGCGACGAGCCCGTGGCCATCTCGCACCACTACGCGGCGCCCGAGCTGCTGCGCATGGAGCGCGCCGCTTGCCGCCACTTCGGCGTGATGGCCTACGGCGTGCACGTGAACGGGTTCGTGCGCATCGAGGGCATGGTGCACGCATGGATCTCGCGCCGCAGCGCCGACAAGGCGGTCGATCCCGACAAGCTCGACAACCTGGTGGGCGGCCGCATCTCCGCGGGCCTCACGGTCGACGAGACGCTGCGCAAGGAAGCGTGGGAGGAAGCGGGCATCGCGCCGGCGCTGCTGGCGGGGCTCAACTGCATGGGCGCCGTGCGCGTCGAGTACTCCGTGCCCGAAGGCCTCCATCGCGAGATCCTCTTCGTTCACGATCTCTGGCTGCCGGAGGAATTCAAGCCCGTGAACCAGGACGGCGAAGTCGCGGACATCCGCCGCATGCCGCTCGAGGAAGTGATGCAGTCGCTCCTCGCGGGCGACTTCACGCTCGACGCGGGCGCGGTGATGATCGACGGCCTGCTGCGCCAGGGCGCCGTGATGCCCGAGGACCCGCAGTACCTGGACCTGCAGCGCCTGCTCAAGCCGTGACGGGGCTGGCGCTGGGACTGGTCCTGGTCGCCGCCTTCTCCCACGCGAGCTGGAACTACCTCCTGAAGAAGAGCGGCGGCGGCCCGGGGCTGGTGGCCGCGGCCTCGGTCGCCTCGCTGGTGCTGTATGCCCCGGTCGCGATCGGCGTGATGGCCTGGCAGCACTACGCATTCCAGCCGGTCCACCTCGCGCTGATGCTGGTGAGCGGCCTCGTCCACACGAGCTACTTCCTGTTGCTCGACCGCGCCTATCGCAGCGGCGGCGACCTCTCCATCGTCTATCCCCTGGCGCGCGCGACCGGTCCCATGATCACGATCGTGGTCGCCATCACGCTGCTGGGCGAGCGGCCCGGTGCCGTGCCCCTTGCGGGCGCGCTGCTGATCGCCGCATCGGCGCTGCTCCTCACGGGCAATCCGTTCGCGTGGCACCGGGGCGAATCGCGCCATGCCGTGGGCTTCGCGCTGCTGACCGGCTGCATGATCGCGGTGTACACGGTGTGGGACAAGGCGAGCGTCGCGCGCTGGCTGGTGCCGCCGCTTCTTTTCGACTGGGGCTGCAACGCGTTCCGGGTCGCGGTGCTGGTGCCGTTCACGCGGCGCCGCCAGCCGGGTGCGATCGCGCGGGCGTGGCACGAGCGGCGCGGCACCGTGTTCGCGATCGCAGTGCTGTCGCCGCTTTCGTACATCCTCGTGCTCACCGCGATGGTGTTCACGCCGGTGAGCCTCGTGGCACCCGCGCGCGAGGTGTCGATCCTGTTCGCGGCGCTCATGGGCGCGCACCTGCTGCGCGAGGGCGACCTCGCGCGCCGCGCCGTCGCCGCCATCGGCATGGTGCTCGGGATGGCGGGCCTCGCGCTGGGGTAGAATCGGCGCGAACACCTCGCGTTTCCCGAATGGCCTCCTTCAAACAGTCCGCTGCATGGCAAGCGCTGCTCCGCCATCGCGACGCGCTTGCCGGCCAACGCATCTCCGGTTTCTGGCAGGCCGATCCCCGCCGCGGCGAGCGCCTGACTTTCCATTGCGCCGGCATCGCCGTCGACTTCTCCAAGCAGCGCATCGTGCCGGAGACGCTGCCGCTGCTGGTGCAGCTCGCCCGCGAGCGCGGCGTGGCCGAGGGCATCGAACGGCTCTTCGCGGGCGAGCGCATCAACACGTCCGAGAACCGCCCGGTGCTGCACACGGCGCTGCGCGGCGACGAGCATGTCGTCATCGAAGGCCACGAGCTGCGCGGCGACATCCAGCGCGTGCGCGAGCGCATGCGCACGTTCGCGCAGGCGGTGCGCGAGGGGCTCTGGAAGGGCGCGACCCACAAGACCATCCGGCACGTGCTGGCGCTCGGCATCGGTGGCTCGGCGCTCGGGCCGAAGCTCGCACTCGAGGCGCTGCGGGCCGAGGCCGATGGCCCCGAGGTGCGCTTCATCGCCAACATCGACCCGGCCGAGTTCGACGATGCGGTCGCGGGCTTCGACCCGGAAGCGACCCTCGTCGTCGTCGCCTCGAAGACCTTCACCACGCAGGAGACGATGGTCAACGCGGCGGCCGCGCGCGAATGGTTGCGCGCCGCGGTGGGCGAGCACGCGGTCGCGCGCCACTTCGTCGCCGCGACCGCGAACGAGGACGAGGCCGCGCGCTGGGGACTGCCGCAATGCAACGTGTTCCCGTTCGGCGAGTGGGTCGGCGGCCGCTTCTCGCTGTGGTCGAGCGTGGGCCTGCCGCTCGCGATCGGCATCGGCATGCCGCGCTTCGAGCAGCTCCTCGCCGGAGCGCACGCCGTGGACATCGCCTTCCGCTCGAGCCCGCTGGAATCGAACGTGCCCGCGTTGCTCGGGCTCATCGGTGTCTGGAACCGCAACGCGCTGGATGTGCCGACGCACGCCGTGCTGGGCTATGCGTCGCGGCTCGAGAACCTGCCGGCCTACCTGCAGCAGCTCGAGATGGAGTCCAACGGCAAGCGCGTGGACCGTGATGGCGAGGTGCTGGACTTCCCGACGTGCCCGGTGGTGTGGGGCGGGCCCGAGACCAACGGCCAGCACGCGTTCCACCAGTGGCTGCACCAGGGCACCGACGTCGCCTCGTGCGACTTCATCGTGGTCGCGCACAGCATGGGCACGCACCACGAGCATCACCGGATCCTGCTCGCCAACGCGCTCGCGCAATCGGAAGCGCTGATGGACGGCGTGGCGACACCCGAGAGCTGGCGTGCCTGTCCCGGCGACCGCATGAGCACCACGTTCGTGCTGCCGGCGCTGGACGCCTTCCACCTCGGGGCGCTGCTCGCGATCTACGAGCACAAGGTGTTCGTGCAGGGGCGCATCTGGGGCATCAACTCCTTCGACCAATGGGGCGTGGAGCTCGGCAAGAAGATCGCGGGCCAGATCCTGCCCGCGCTGCAGGGCAAGCCCGCCAGGCTCAATCCCGCGACCGGCCACCTGCTCGGCATCCTCCGCAAGATGGCGCGCGAATAGCGCATCCGATGGCGAGCGCGGATTTCCGGCGCATCTTCGAGGGGCTGCGGCTCGCGGTGGCAGTGACCGGCCCTTCGGGCGCCATCACGGCCGCCAATGCAGCCTTCGCGCGCCTGGTCGCGCGGGAGACGATCTCCCTGGGAGGCGTCGAGCTGGCCTCCCTCTTCTCCGCGGCCGATGGCAAGCGCGTGCAGCAGAACGTGGCGCGCGTGGCGAGCGGCAACGCACCCGGCGCGCTCTTCGAGGCCTCGATCGTGCTGGAGGGCCGTGAAGCCGCGATGAGCGTGGCCCTGCAGCCGGCCCTCGACGATCGCGGCGAGCCCTCGGGTGTCGTCGCCGTCCTGCAGGACGTCACGACCCAGCGCGAGACCGACGAAGCGCTGCACCTCGTCTGCGCACGCGTCCTGGCACTTGCCGAGGCTTCGCCCGCCGGCGTCCTCATCGAGACCGCCGCCGGCGACGTCGAGCTCGCCAACGATGCTTTCTGCCGCACGCTCGGACTGCGCTCGGCGCCGCAATCGCTTTCGGGCATGCCGGTCGCGGAAGCGCTGGGCCGCTCGCCGCTGGTCGATGGAGAAATGCTCGCTTCGATGCGCGCGAAGCCCGCTGCACGGGCCTCGATCACGGTCGCGTTGCCGGACGGACGGAGCGCCGCGCTCGAGCGCGATCCGATCGCGGTGGAGGGCGTGCACGCGGGCGCCGTCTGGATCGTGCGCGAGGAAGGCGCCGCCGCCCTCGCCGCGGAAAGCGCCACCGCGGAGGTGGCCGTGATCGAGAAGATCGGCGAGGAGCTCTCCGGCGCGCTGGAGGGCATCACGGAGCTCGGCACCCGCGTGCACCAGATGGAGCTCGACCATGCCATGGCCGACTTCGTGGGCCGCATCCGCGCCTCCACCCGTGCCGCCATTGCGGCGATCGGCGAGCTGGTGGACTTCTCGCGCGTCTCCGGCGGCGTGGTGCTGCGCAAGGCGCCGTTCGAGCTGCGCGCCGCCCTGGCCGACCTCATCGCGCGGGTGGCGCCGTCGGCGGAGGAACGCGGCTGCGGCCTGCGCGTGAAGGTGGAGCAGGATGTGCCCGACGCGCTCGAGGGCGACCAGGAGCGGCTGCAGCGGGTGTTGAGGAACCTGCTCGAGAACGCCTTCGCGCTCATGCCCTCGGCACGCGTCACGCTGCAGATCAGGCCCGAGTACACGACGCAGGCCGGCATCCAGCTTTCCTTCAGCGTGCTCGCCGAGAGCCCGCCGGAGCAGGCGATGCGCGCCGCGCCGGAGTCGGGCATGGGAGTGGCACTCGCCCGCTACATGGTCGCGGCGATGGGCGGGAGCCTCGCCGTCGGCCCGGGTGCAAGCGGCGAGGCGCTCTATGCGTTCAGCATCGAGTTCCCGCAGCGCGCACCCGCCCCCACCCCGCGCCGTCCCACCCACGTGTCGCTCGTCGGAATGCCGGTCCTGGTGGTCTCGGCGGACGTGGGGCAACGCCACGCCGTCACGGCACTCCTGCGGGGCTGGCGCATGCTGCCGCTCGAAGCCGACAACGCGACGATGGCGCTGGCCCTTCTCGAGCGCTTCCACGATGAAGGCTCGCCCGTGCCGCTCGTGATCGTCTCCAACCGCCTGCCGGGGCAGGACGGGTTCCTGCTCGCGTTCCGCATCCGTCACCATCCACGGCTCGGCCAGGCGATCGTGGTGATGCTGGCTACCGAAGGCCGGCCGGGCGATGCCATCGCGTGCCGCGAGAACGGCATCGCGGCCTACATGCGCTATCCGGTCAGCGACCGGCAGTTGAACGAGGCCATCGTGGCGGTGACCGGCGCCTCGGTGGACGCGGACGACACGCCCACCCTCGTCACGCGGCACTCGCTGCGCGAGCAGCGCAAGGGGGCCACCGTATTGCTCGTGGATGCGAGCCGCGACAGCCAGATCCTCGCCGCCCACATCCTCGGGCGCCAGGATTGCAGCGTCGTGGTCGCACAGGACATGGCCGAGGCCGGCGCCGCGCTCGAGCAGGACGTGTACGACCTCGTGCTCGTGGACACGTCGCTGCCGGGCCTGGACGGCCGTGACGCCGCGAAGGCGCTGCGGTCGCACATGGGTCCCGAGGCCGCCGCCACGCGGCTCGTCGCCACCAGCCTCGAGCACGGCCCGGCGTTCCACAAGGCCATGAAGGCGCTGGGCTTCGACGCCACCATCGCCAAGCCCTTCCGCGGCGACGACCTGCTCGCGCTGTTCCCGGGCGCGCGGCCGTGACCGCCGCCGGCGGCCCTGCGCTATAGTCGGCTGGCATGGACCGGCAGCCGATTCCGCCTCGTCCCGCGGCGACGGAAACGCGCATCGGGACCTACGCCCTGCCGCTCGCGGTGTGCGCGGGGGCGGCCGCGCTGGTGTGGATCGCGGCCTTCGGCGCCGCCACCCAGCTGCGGCGCAACACCGAGGCGGATGCGGCGGCCACGCGCCAGAACCTCGCCAACAGCCTCGCCGAGCGGGAGGCCTCGTCGGTGCGCGCGATCGACATCACCCTCACCGCGCTGCGGCGGGTGTGGCTCACCGATCATGGCGCGTTCAACGATGCCGTCGCCAGCTACGAGCGCCTGCTGCACAAGGAACGCGTGATCCAGGTCGCGGTGCTCGATGCCGCGGGCAACCTCGCCTACACGCGCCTGGCCCCGAGCGGCCGCGCGAGCTTCGGCGATCGCAAATATTTCCAGGAGCACCGGCTCCATCCCGACCGCGACGTGCTCTACATCAGCGAGCCGGTCGTCGGCCGCATCACCGGCGAATGGGCGATCCAGCTCACACGCCCGATCCACGGCCCGGCGGGGGGCTTCCAGGGCGTCATCATCGTCGCCGTGCCGCCGCCGGCGCTCGAGGAGGCGTTCCGCAGCATCGACCTGGGCCCGCAGAGCGTCATCACGCTCGCGCGCATCGACGGGCAGGTCCTCGCCCGAAGCAGCGACCTGCCGCTGGCGGCGAAGGTGCCGGTCGTGACCGGCGGCCGCACGCGCGGCTCCGGACAGGTCTCCGCACGCAGTGCGGTCGACGGCGTCGAACGCATCTTCGCCTACCGCGACATCGAGGATTACGGCCTGGTCATGTTCGTGGGCCAGGCCGTCGAGGCGGTCCTGGCGCCGTACGAAAGCCAGCGCAACTGGATCGTGGCCTTCGCCATCGCCGCGACGCTGCTGCTGACCTGCGTGGGTGTCCTCCTCGCCCTGCGGCACCGCGACCAGGCGCTGTACCGCGCGGCGCAGGAGCGCGTCATGCTCGAGCTGCACGACGGCTGCATCCAGTCGATCTACGCCGTGGGGCTCAACCTCCAGGGCACGCGCTCGCTGGTGCGGGGGCAGCCGCACAAGGCGGGCGAGCTCATCGCGCAGGCGGAGGCGGACCTGAACATCGTGATCCACGACCTGCGGGCTTTCATGGGCTCGGAGAAGCCGGTGGCGCTGTCCGGCGAGCAGCTCCGCGCCGAGATCGTGCGCACGCTGCCGCGCATGCCGCACACGTCGTTCCACGTGGACGTGCAGCCGGAAGCGCTCGATGCCCTGCGGCCCGAGGCCGCGGCGCACGTCCTGCGCATCGTGCGCGAGGCGGCCGCGAACGTGGCGCGCCATTCGGGCGCCACCCATGCGACCATCCGCCTCGTGCGCGCCGATGGCCACTTCCTCCTCGAGATCGAGGACAATGGGCGGGGGATCCTCGCGAGTCCCACGGCCACGGGCCTGGGGCTCGCGCACATCGCCGCGCGGGCACGCAAGCTGCGCGGCACCGCACATATCGAGACGGCAAGCGCGGGTGGCACCCGCGTCAGCGTCCGCTTTCCGGAGGAATCATGATCAGGCTTCTCATCGTGGACGACCACGAGATGGTGCGCGCGGGACTGCGCGCGTTGCTCGGCCGCGAGCGCGATATCGAGGTGGCGGGCGAGGCGCGCAGCGAGGCGGAGGCCATCGCGGAGTCCGACCGGCTGCAGCCGGATGTGATCCTCATGGACCTGCGCCTGCCCGACGGCTCCGGCGTCGACGCGTGCCGCGAGATCCTTTCGCGCCAGCCGCGCACGCGCGTGCTCTTCCTCACCTCGTACGCCGAAGAGCTGGCCGGCATGTCCACGGTGCTGGCCGGGGCCACGGGCTACCTGCTGAAGGACATCGGCTACGAGTCGCTCGTGGGCGCCATCCGCACCGCCGCCGAGGGCAAGCTCGTGATCGACCCGACCGTGGCCGACGCGATCGCGCGCCGCTGCACCACCGCGCCCGCGCTTTCGAAGCAGGAATGCCGCGTGCTGGCGCTGGTGGTCGAGGGCAAGACCAACAAGCAGATCGGCGTGGAGCTGGGGTTGAGCGAGAAGACGGTGCGCAACTACCTCAGCAACGCGTTCCAGAAGCTCGGTGTCACGCGGCGCTCGCAGGCGGCGGTGATGTTCTCGCAGCGCGGCGTGGATAGCTGACGAGACGCGCGGCAATCCCGGTCCTCCAGGGCCGGGAAGATGTCAGCCGCCGGTTTCGAGCAATGCCGCGGCCAGCTCCGCGAAGCCGAGCGATCCCGGCGAGGGCGTGATCCACGCGGGCAGCGCCGTCATCAGCGCTTCCATCTCGCGCACGTTGGCGACACCCACCGAGTTGGGAAAGAAGGCGAACATCGGCTGGTCGTTGGGAGAGTCGCCGGCGAAGACGAACTGCTCGCGGCAACGGTCCACGTCGATGGCGAATTCCTCGCGCAGCATGAGGCGGGCGGTCGAGAGCTTGTCGTAGCCGCCGAACCAGCCGTTCACGTGGATCGAGCTCGCCTTCGCGGTGAGCCCTTCGCCTTCCATGAGCCGCACGATGCGCTGCACGCTCTCGAGCGGCAGGGGCGCCACGTCCTCGCGGAAGTCGATGGCGAGGTCGGCCTCGCGATACGGCTGGTCGGAGGCGATGGCGCAGCCCGGCACCTCGGCCACGATGCGCTGCGCGATCGCCTCCAGCCGCTGCATACGCTGCGTTCGCTCCCCGGCGGGGACCACATAGCGCTTCACGAGCCTGCGCGCCTGTGCGTCGTAGCGGAACCAGAAGGCGCCGTTCTCGCCCACGACCGCGTCCACCGGCCACATGCGCGCGATGTGGTCGCACCAGCCCGCGGGACGCCCCGTGACCGGGATCACGATGAGCCCGGCCTCGCGCAGGCGCTCGAGCGCGCCGTAGGCCACGGCCGGGAGGCGGCCGTGCAGCGTGAGCGTATCGTCGATGTCGGTGAGCACGCCGCGGATGCCGCGCCGCGCCTCGAGCGGGAAGTCCGCGAGCGGTCGCATCACCGGCCCATGTACTCGCGCACCGCCGCGCGACCCGCGGCGTCCATGTGCAGGCCGCACTTGCTGCGCCGCCAGAGCACGTCCTCCGCGGTGATCGCCCATTCGTGCGCGCGCATGTACTCGACTTCCCGCGCGGTGAGCCCGGCGCCGAAGTCGCGGCCGAGATCCGCGCGCTGCCGGGCCTCCCCCAGCACGCGCGGCGTGCGCGATCCGTGGCGCCGCACGATGCCCGCGAGGAGCTCCGCGCCGAGGTTCGCGTAGCGCTCCTGGAGCTCGCCGCCGCCGGTTGGGGAGTCGCCGTCGCCGCCGGGGAGTGCTTCGCGCGCGGTCCACGCGCCGCCTGCGGCCGGGAAGGAAGGGGCCAGCTTTGCCAGCGCTTCCTCCGCGAGGCGCCGGTAGGTGGTGATCTTGCCGCCGAAGACGGTGAGCAGCGGGGGCTCGGCGCCGCCGCCGCGGTCCAGCTTGAGCACGTAGTCGCGCGTGACCTCGGACGGGTTGGGCGAGCCGTCGTCGTAGAGCGGCCGCACGCCCGCGTAGCTCGACACGATGTCGCCCTCCGCGAGCGGCTTCGCGAGGAAGCGGTTCGCGGCCTCGAGGAGATAACGCGTTTCCTCCGCCGTGATCGCGCGCGCCTCCTCGACGCTCGCCACCTGCACGTCGGTGGTCCCGATGAGGGTGAAGTCTCCTTCGTAGGGGATCACGAAGACCACGCGCTTGTCGGGGTTCTGCAGGATGTATGCGTGCGGCTGCGAATGCACGCGCGGCACCACGATGTGGCTGCCCTTCACGAGGCGCACGCGCCCGGTGATGCGGTCGCCCTCGATCCCGCCCAGGACGTCGACGACCCAGGGACCCGCGGCATTCACGAGCGCCTTTGCGTGTACGGTCTCGCGCGTGCCGCCGTCGCGCACGATCCGGGCTTCCCAGGCGCCGCCCACGCGGCGTGCGCCCTCGAAGCGCGTGCGCGTGAGGATCGTCGCACCCTTCTCGCGCGCGGACATCGCGTTCACCAGCGTGAGGCGCGCATCGTCCACGCTGCAGTCCGAATACACGAAGCCCGAGCGGATTCCCGCCTTCAGTCCCGCGCTGTACTGCGGATGCGGGAACGCCACGTGGCGGGATGCGGGCAGCGTGATGCGCCCGCCGAGGTGGTCGTAGAGCCAGAGGCCGGCACGGATCATCCACGCGGGACGCATGCTCGCATCGTGCGGGAGCACGAACGCGAGCGGCCGGATGATGTGGGGTGCCAGCCGCAGCAGTACCTCGCGCTCCTGCAGCGCCTCGCGCACCAGGCCGAACTCGTACTGCTCGAGGTAGCGCAGCCCCCCGTGGATGAGCTTGGAGCTCCAGCTGCTGGTGGCGCTCGCGAGGTCGTCCTTCTCGACCAGCATCACGTCGAGCCCGCGGCCCGCCGCGTCGCGGGCGATGCCCGCTCCGTTGATGCCGCCGCCTATGACCAGCAGGTCTTGTAGCACGCGCTGGGGTTACGCGGGCAAAAGGCGGGGAACACAGATGAACGCAGATGAACACAGATAAGAGCCGGGATGGGATTCGAGGCCAGCCCGGCCACAGTCCAAACCACAAAACGGTTTATCTGCGTTCATCTGCGTTCATCTGCGTCGGAAGGTTTTCCCTTCCGCAAGCCGCGCCGCGTGAATCAAGCCGGGAAGCGTCCCCACTTGTCCCACCAGAGCAGCCCGTAGGAAGTCTTGGAGTCGGTGATGATGCCATCGCGCACCCATTCGAGCGCGTCGTCGATGCGGGCCTGGAAGGTCTCCAGGTGCTCGCCCACGTCGAGCCGGTGCCCGACGTACGTGAGCCCGCGCGCGCCGTAGAGGTGGATCACCTCGTCGGCATAGCCGATGGAAGGATCGATGCTCGCGATCTTCCACCATTGCGACGCCTCGTAGCCGCACTCCTCGACGAGCTCGCGCCTGGCGGTCTGCAGCGGCGGCTCGCCGCCCTCGAGCTTGCCCGCGGGCAGCTCGATGAAGTGGCGGCGCTTGGGATAGCGGTACTGCCGCTCGAGGAGGATCGTCTCCTCGTCCACGAACACCAGCATCATCACCGCGCCGGGGTGCAGGATGTACTCGCGCCAGGCCTCGCTGCCGTCGTGCAGGCGCACGGTGTCGCGCTTCACCTTGAGGAGCCGGCCGTCGAAGGCGAGCTCCGAGGAGACGGTCGTTTCGGTGAAGTCCTGGGCGGGGTCCGGGGGCTTCGCCACGCTACATCGAGGCCGCGACCGCGCGCACGCACAGCTCCATCAGCGGCGCCGGAACGATGCCGAGCAGCAGCGTGATCGCGCCCATCGCGGACAGGACCATGCGCGCATCCGCGCGCGGCTCGAGCGTCATCTCGCCCGAGGGAGAATCCATGTACATGATCTTCACGATGCGCAGGTAGTAGAACGCGCCGATCACGGACATGAGCACCGCATACACGACGAGCCAGGTGTATCCCACCTCGAGCGCCGCCTGCAGCACGAAGAGCTTGGCGAAGAAGCCCACCGTGGGCGGCAGGCCCGTCAGCGAGAACATCGTCACCAGCATCACGAACGCGTACCACTTGGACTTCTGGTTGAGCCCGCGGAAGTCGTCGAGGTTCTCGGCCTCGAACCCCGCGCGCGACAGCAGCAGGATCATGCCGAAGGAGGCGACGGTCATGATCGCGTAGGTGATGGTGTAGAACATCGCCGAGCTGTAGCCGTTGTCGGTGCCGGCGAGGATGCCCACGATCACGAAGCCCATGTGCGAGATGGTCGAGTAGGCGAGCATGCGCTTCAGGTTCGATTGCGCGATCGCCACGATGTTGCCCACCGCGAGCGATATCACGGCGAGGATGACGAGCATCTGCTGCCAGTCCCCGGAAAGCCCCTGCAAGCCGGTGCCGAGGAGCCGCATCACGAACGCGAAGGCGGCGATCTTCGGCGCCGCGCCCACCAGCAGCGTGGCCGGCGTGGCGGCCCCGTGGTAGACATCCGGGATCCACATGTGGAAGGGTGCCGCGCCGAGCTTGAAGCCGATGCCGGCCACGACGAAGACCAGGCCGAACGTGGCGAGCAGGTCGAGGGCCTGGCCCTGCTCGATGGCGAAGGCGACGCGCGTGAGCTCGAGCGAGCCGGTGGCGCCATACACCATCGATAGCCCGTAGAGCAGGAACCCGGAAGACAGCGCGCCGAGGACGAAGTACTTCATGCCCGCTTCGGTGGCGCGCACCGAATCGCGCTGCAGCGACACCATGGCGTACTGCGAGAGCGCCATGAGCTCCAGGCCCAGGTAGAGCGTGAGGAAGTGATGCGCCGAGATCATCACCATCATGCCCAGCGTGCCGAAGAGCGTGAGCGTCATGAACTCGCCGGTGAGCAGCCCGCGCGCGGCCAGGTAGGTGCGGCTCACCATGAGGCTCGCGGCCACCGTGAGCAGCGTCACGATCTTCAGCACCTGCGACAGCGCGTCGGCGACGAAGAGGCCCTGGAACGTGACGGCCGCGGGCTGGCCCAGCGAAACCAGGCACAGCACCGCCGTGGCGAGCAGCGTGGCGAGCGAGAGCCAGTAGGTGATGTGGCGGTCCTTCTCCGCGAGCATCACGTCCACGATGAGCAGCGTGAAGAGCAGCGCCGAGAAGACGACCTCGGGCATGGCCGGCGCGATCGTGGCGAACGAGAAGGTGGCGGTGTTCATACCTTGCTTTGCGACACGTGGCGCAGCAGCTCGAGCACGGTCGGGTTGATCACGTTGGAGAAGGCCTTCGGGTAGATCCCCATCCACAGCACGGCGACCGCGAGCAGCACGAGGAACGCGAGCTCCCGCCGCCCCACGTCCTGCAGTGCCGCGACGTGGTCGTTGGCGACGGCCCCGTACACCACGCGCTTGATCATCCACAGCGTGTACGCGGCGCCGAAGATGAGCGTGGTGGCGGCAAGGAAGGCCTGCCAGAAGCTCACCTTCAACGTGCCCAGCACCACCAGGAACTCGCCCACGAAGCCGCTGGTGCCGGGCAGGCCCGAGTTCGCCATGGCGAAGAGGACGAAGAAGGCCGCGAAGACCGGCATGGTGTTGGCGACGCCACCGTAGTCGGCGATCTGGCGCGAATGCACGCGGTCGTAGAGCACGCCCACGCAGAGGAAGAGCGCCGCGGACACGAAGCCGTGCGAGATCATCTGGATCATGCCGCCCAGCATGCCGTCGGCATTGAAGATGAAGAGCCCGAGCGTCACGAACCCCATGTGGGAGATCGACGAATAGGCGATCAGCTTCTTCATGTCCGCCTGCACCAGCGCGACCAGGCCGATGTAGACGACGGCGATCAGCGAGAGCGTGATCATGAATCCGGAAAGCGCGTGCGAGGCGTCCGGCGTGATCGGCAGGTTGAAGCGCAGGAAGCCGTAGCCGCCGATCTTGAGCGTGATGGCCGCGAGGATGACCGAGCCGCCCGTGGGCGCCTCGACGTGCGCATCCGGCAGCCACGTGTGCACCGGCCACATCGGCACCTTGACGGCGAACGACATGAAGAACGCGAGGAACACCAGCACCTGGGCCGTGAGCGGCAGCGGCAGGCGGTGGAAATCGAGGATCTCGAAGCTGCCGTTGGTCTGGTTGTAGAGGTAGATGAACGCGGCCAGCATCAGCAGCGAGCCCAGCAGCGTGTACAGGAAGAACTTGACCGCCGCGTAGACGCGGTTGGGCCCGCCCCAGACCCCGATGATGAGGAACATCGGGATCAGCATCGCCTCGAAGAAGAAATAGAAGACGATGGCGTCGAGCGCGGCGAAGGTGCCGTTGATGAACCCCGACATCAGCAGGAAGGCCGCGAGGTACTGCGACACCTTCTCCGTCACCACCTCCCAGTGGGCCACGACGACGAGCACCGTCATGAGGCTGTTGAGGAGGATCAGCGGCATCGAGATGCCGTCGACGCCCAGGTGGTAGTTCACGTTGAAGCGCGAGATCCACGGACGCAGCTCCGTGAACTGCATGTCGGCCGTCGGCTGGAAGCCGAACCACAGCGGCAGGCACACGAGGAAGCCGAGCACCGAGCCTGCCAGCGCCAGCCAGCGCGCGGGCAACGGGTTGCGGTCGTTGCCGATGGCGAGGACCGCCACCCCGAAGGCGATCGGTATCCAGATCGTGAGCGAGAGGATCATCGTTGTTCTTTTTTCGGCGCGTTTAGGTCTTCTGCAGGTGCAGCCAGAAGAAGGTGAGGAGCCCGAAGACCCCGATGATCATCGTGAAGGCGTAGTGGTAGATGTAGCCCGTCTGCGCACGGCGGCCGAAGCGGGCGAACCAGCCGACCAGCCGCGCGGTGCCGTTCACCATGATGCCGTCGATGATCGTGCGATCGCCCCAGAGCCACAGGCCGTTGCCGAGCTTGCGCGCGCCGCCCGCGAAGAACCAGTCGTTGAACTCGTCGAAGCCGTACTTGCGCTCGAGGATGGTGGAGAGCACGCCCGACTTCGCCTTGATCACGGCCGGCAGGTCGGGCCGCACGATGTAGAGGAACCACGCGAGCGCCGCACCGGCGATCGAGAGGAAGAACGGCAGCGTGGTGAGCGCGTGCACGACCATCGGTCCCCAGCCGTGGAACTCTTCCTTCATGTGCTCCAGGGTTTCGGTGTTGAAGATCGCGCCCTCGAACCAGTCGCCGTAGAGCATCGGGCCGATGGTCATGGCGCCGAGGAAGATCGACGGGATGGCGAGGAGCACCAGCGGCACCGTGACCACCCACGGCGATTCCTTCGGCTTGCCGTGCATCTCCTCGTGGCCCGGCTCCTCCGGCATGTCCGGGGACGCATCGCCGTGCTTCACGTTGCCGTGCGCGTCATCGTGGCCGTGGTCGTGGCCGTGCACGTCGAAACGCTCCTTGCCGTGGAACGCGAAGAACACCAGCCTGAACGAATAGAGCCCGCTCACGAACACGCCCGCGAGCGCGAGGATGTAGGCGAACATGTGCCCCGGCGTCTGGCTCATGAGCGCCGCCTCCACGATCGAGTCCTTGGAGAAGAAGCCCGAGAATGGCGGGATGCCGGCGTTGGCGATGGCGCCGATCAGCACGGTCCAGTAGGTGATGGGCATGTACTTGCGCAGCCCGCCCATCTTGCGCATGTCCTGCTCGTGGTGCAGGGCGATGATCACCGAGCCGGCACCGAGGAAGAGCACCGCCTTGAAGAAGGCGTGCGTCATCAGGTGGAAGATCGCCGCCGAGTACGCGCCCGCGCCCAGGGCCACGGTCATGTATCCCAGCTGCGAGAGCGTCGAGTACGCGACCACGCGCTTGATGTCGTACTGGACGATGGCGATGAGCGCCATGAAGAACATGGTGATGGTGCCGATCACGATCACGAACGACAGCGCCGCCTCGCTCAGGTTGAAGAGCGGCGACATGCGCGCGACCATGAAGATGCCCGCGGTCACCATCGTGGCCGCATGGATCAGCGCGGAGATGGGGGTGGGGCCCTCCATCGAATCCGGCAGCCAGACGTGCAACGGGAACTGCGCGCTCTTGCCCATGGCCCCGATGAAGAGGCAGATGCAGATCACGCTCGCGAGCTGCCAGCGCAGCCCCGGGATGAGCTCCACGTCGATCTTGGGCAGCAGCGACGCCGCCTTGGCGAACACGGGCGCGTAATCGAGCGTGCCGAAGGCGGCGAACACGATGCCGATTCCCAGCAGGAACCCGAAATCGCCGACGCGGTTCACGAGGAAGGCCTTGAGGTTCGCGTAGATGGCGGTCGGCCGCGTGAACCAGAAGCCGATCAGCAGGTACGAGACCAGGCCCACCGCCTCCCAGCCGAAGAAGAGCTGCAGGAAGTTGTTCGCCATCACCAGCATCATCATCGAGAAGGTGAAGAGCGAGATGTAGCAGAAGAAGCGCTGGTAGCCGGGATCGTCGGCCATGTAGCCGATGGTGTAGACGTGCACCATGAGCGACACGAACGTGACCACGCACATCATGGTGACCGTGAGCCGGTCCACGAGGAAACCGACCTGGAGCTGGAAGCCGTCTCCCGCGAGCCAGGTGTAGACCTGCTCGTCCAGCCGCGCCCCGTGCGACACCTGCACCAGCGCGATCGCCGAGGCGATGAAGGAGATCGCCACGGAGGCGATGGTGACCGAGTGCGCGAAGCGCCGGCCGAGCTTCCAGCCGAGGAAGCCCGCCAGGATGGAGCCCACGAGCGGCGTGAAGGCCGCGATGCAGGACAACGTGTAAAGGTTCATCTTGGTCTTGTGCCTCGCCCTTGTACCCCCGCCACCACGCCTATCCCTTCAGGCTGTCGAGGTCGTCCACGTTGATCGAGTTGAGGTTGCGGAAAAGCGCCACCAGGATGGCGAGCCCGATCGCGGATTCCGCGGCCGCCACGGTGAGGATGAAGAACACGAACACCTGGCCGGAAAGGTCGCCGAGGAAATGCGCGAAGGCGATGAAGTTCATGTTCACCGCGAGCAGCATCAGCTCGATCGCCATCAGCAGCACGATCAGGTTCTTGCGGTTGAGGAAGATGCCGATCACGCTGATCGCGAAGAGGAGCCCCCCCAGCACGAGGAAATTGTCGAGCGGGATCATTCCGCGCCCTCCCCGGCCGCCGGGACCGCCGGCCTCTCGGGCGCCATCTTCACGATCTTCAGCCGCCCCGCCTTGTTCGCGGCGAGCTGGGTGGCCGGATCCTGGTACTTGGTTTCCTTGCGGCGGCGGTGCGTGATGGCGATGGCGGCCACGATCGCGACCAGCAGGATGACCGACGCGAGCTCGAAGGCGAACACGTAGTCGGTGTAGATCACGGCGCCCAGCGCCTTGCTGTTCGAGTAGCCGGGCGGCGGCACGCCCGGGGAGGCCACGTCGTTGGTGCCGTAGGGCCCGACGAAGACCGCGACCATCTCGCCGGCCATGAGCACGCCGACCAGCCCCGCCAGCGGCAGGTTGCCCCAGAAGCCTTCGCGCAGCTTGTCGACGTTGATGTCGAGCATCATCACCACGAAGAGGAAGAGCACCATCACCGCCCCCACGTAGACCAGCACGAGGGTCGCCGCGAGGAACTCCGCGTAGAGGAGCACCCAGATCGCCGCGCCCGTGACGAACGCGAGCACGAGGAAGAGCGCTGCGTGCACGGGGTTGCGCACCAGGATCACGGCGAGCCCGGCGGCCAGCAGCACGGTGCCGAAGCAGTAGAACAGGATGAGGGGGAAGTTCATGTCAGCGGTAAGGCGCGTCCTGGGCGCGTGCGGCGGCGATCTCGGCCTCGTAGCGGTCGCCGATCGCGAGCAGCATGGACTTGGTGAAGAGGAGGTCGCCGCGCTGCTCCCCGTGGTACTCGAGGATGTGCGTCTCGACGATGGAATCCACGGGACAGCTCTCCTCGCAGAAGCCGCAGAAGATGCACTTGAGGAGGTCCACGTCGTAGCGCGTGGTGCGGCGGGTGCCGTCGTCGCGCTGCTCGCTCTCGATGGTGATCGCAAGCGCCGGGCACACGGCCTCGCACAGCTTGCAGGCGATGCAGCGCTCCTCCCCGTTCGGATAGCGGCGCAGCGCATGCAGGCCGCGGAAGCGCGGGCTGGCGGGCGTCTTCTCCTCGGGGAACATGACGGTGATCTTGCGGGAGAACATGTAGCGGCCCGTGAGCTTCAGGCCCTTCATGAGCTCTCCCAGCATGAGGCTGGAAGCGATGTCTCTTGCGCGGCTGAGCATTGGATCCTATTTCCCGAACCAGAGGGCGAAGGGCCACATCGAGGCGATCGGCTGCATCATCATCACGCCCACCACCGCGATCCACACGAGCGTGATGGGGATGAAGACCTTCCAGCCGAGCCGCATGATCTGGTCGTAGCGATAACGCGGGAACGACGCACGCACCCACAGGAACACGAACATGAAGAACGCCACCTTGGCGAAAAGCCACCAGACGCCGGGGGCGGCGAGCCACCAGAGCGGGCCGTCGTGCAGCGCCGCGAAGTTGAACGGCGACAGCCACCCGCCCCAGAAGAGCAGCGCGGAGACGGTCGAGATGAGGATCATGTTCGCGTACTCGGCGAGGAAGAACACCGCGAACATCATCCCCGAGTACTCGACGTGGAAGCCGGCGACGATCTCGCTCTCGCCCTCCGCCACGTCGAAGGGATGGCGGTTGGTCTCCGCGAGCCCGGCGATGTAGTGGATGAGGAAGAGCGGGAAGAGCGGGATGAAGAACCAGTTGAGCAGGCCGTAGGCGCCGTCCTGGCGCGCCACGATCTGGGTGAGGTTCATGCTCTGCCCCGCCATGAGGCCGCCCACGATGGCGAAGCCCATGGCGATCTCGTAGGAAACCATCTGGGCCGAGGCGCGCAGCGCGCCGATGAAGGCGTACTTCGAGTTCGACGCCCAGCCGGCGATGATCACGCCGTAGATGCCCATCGAGGTGAGCGCCAGCATGACGAGGATCGCCGCATCGGCGTTCGAGATCACCCATTCGGGCGTGAACGGGATGATCGCCCACGCGGCGAGCGCGGGGGCCACCGAAACCACGGGCGCCAGGAAGAAGAGCGCCTTGTTCGCGCCCGAAGGCACCACCTGCTCCTTCATGAGGAGCTTGATCGCGTCCGCGATCGGCTGGAGGATGCCCTTCCAGCCCACGCGGTTCGGGCCCTTGCGCACCTGCATCCAGCCGATGACCCAGCGCTCGACCAGCTGGTAATAGAGCACCGTGAGCAGCACGGGGACCAGGACCATCACGATCATCACCAGGCTGCGGCCCGTGGTGTAGACCGTGGGCCCCCACTCGGCGCCCAGGTAATGCGTGGAAGCGCCTTGCGCCCAGTCCTGGATCCGCGCGAGCAAGTCGTTCATGCGACCGCCGCCATGGCGATCTTCTCGATCTGCAGCGCGCCCTCGCCCAGCGCCGCCGTCTCCGCGATGCCGCGCGCGATGCGCACGCAGCCTTCCGGGACCGCGGCATCGAACGCCACGTTGAGGAGTGCCTCGCCGCCGCCCTGGCGCACGCGCAGGCGCTCGCCCTCGGCGAGGCTCATCGCAGCGGCGGTGGCGGGATTCAGGCGCGCGCTGCGCGCGAGCTTCATGTCGCGCGTGAGCTGCAGCGGGCGCGAGCGGCGCGCGATGGGCTCCATCGCGTAGATCGCGAACTCGTCGATGCGCTCGAGCGACTCGGGTGAAGCCTGCAGCTCCCAGTCGAATTCCGCGATGGCGGTGCCGAGGCGGCCCTCGGCGAGCTTGCCGAGATCCGGGGCGATCGCCGCGCGGACCTCCTCGATGCGCTCCGCCTCGAAGCCGGGAAGCTGCAGCAGGGAGCCCAGCATGCGCAGGACCTTCCACCCCGGGCGCGCCTCGCCTTGCGGCTTCACGACGGCGTTGAACGTCTGCGCGCGGCCTTCCATGTTCACGAAGGTACCGGGCGTCTCGGTGAAGGGCACGATGGGCAGCATCACGTGCCCGCGCTCCGTGGTGGCATTGCGGTATGCCGAGAGCACGACGCTGAATTCGGATTGTGCGATCGCGGCGAGCGCCTGGGCGCCCATGTCCAGCTCCGCTTCGACGCCGGCCACGAGGTAGCCCGCGCGCGGCGAGGCGACCATGGCGCGCGCATCGAGGCCGTTCGCCGGCACCGCGCCCACGAGCCATGCGCCGACGGCATTGGCGCCATCGGGGAGCACGCCGACGGAGGCCCCGGTGATCCGGCCGATCTCCTGCGCGATCGAGAGCAGCACCGCGAAATCGGGATGCTGCTGCGCGTACTGGCCGAGGATGATCGCGGCACGCTTGCCGACGAGCGTCGCGGCCACGGCCTGCTCGGCGGGCGTGATCGCGCGCTTGAGATCGCCCTTCACGCGCTTGCCCGTGGCCTGTGCGACGGCAGCCGCCACGGCGGCGAAAGCGCCCACGAGCTCGCCGGGCTTCGCCGACACGCGGCCGGCGAGGGGCATGAGGAGCTCGTCGTTCGCGACGTGCACGGTGGTGACCGCCATGCCGCGCTTGGCCGCGCCGCGAAGGCGCGCAGCCAGCAGCGGCTGCTCCTTGCGCAGCGTGGATCCCACCAGCATCACCGCTTCCTGCTTCGCGAGCTCCGAGATCGCCATGCCGAGCGACGGCACGCCCTCGAACTTCGCGCGGAAATCACGCTGGTGGATGCGATGGTCGATGTTGCCGGTACCGAGTCCCCGGCCGAGGGTTGCCGCGAGGTGCAGCTCCTCGAGCGTGAGGTGCGGGGCGAGCAGCATGCCGAAGGCATCGGCGCCATGGCGTGCGACCACTTCGCGCAGGCCTTGCGCCGCCGCTTCCAGCGCCTCGGGCCAGTCGACCTCGGCCCATTCGCCGGCACGCTTCACCATCGGGCGCAGCAGGCGCTCCTCGGAGTTGAGGCCTTCGTAGGCGAACCGGTCGCGATCCGAGATCCAGCATTCGTTGATGGCGTCGTTCTCGATCGGCAGCACGCGCATCACGCGGTCCTGCTTGGTCTGGACCATGATCGTCGAGCCGAGCGAATCGTGCCCGCTCACGGAGCGGCGGCGCGAGAGCTCCCAGTTGCGCGCCGTGTAGCGGAAGGGCTTGGACGTGAGCGCACCGACGGGACACAGGTCGATCACGTTGCCGGAGATCTCCGAATCCACCGTGCGGCCCACGAACGACAGGATCTCCGAGTGCTCGCCGCGCCCGGCCATGCCGAGCTCCATGATGCCGGCGATCTCCTGGCCGAAGCGCACGCAGCGCGTGCAGTGGATGCAGCGCGTCATGTCCGTCGAGATGAGCGGGCCGAGGTTCTTGTTGACCACGACGCGCTTCTCTTCCCGGTAGCGCGAGGACGAGGCGCCGTAGCCCACGGCGAGGTCCTGCAACTGGCATTCGCCGCCCTGGTCGCAGATCGGGCAGTCGAGCGGATGGTTGATGAGCAGGAACTCCATCACGCCCTTCTGCGCCTGCACCGCGGGCGCCGAGTGCGTGTAGACCTTCATCCCCTCGGTGGCCGGCGTGGCGCACGCGGGCAGCGGCTTGGGCGCCTTCTCCACCTGCACCAGGCACATGCGGCAGTTGGCCGCGATCGAGAGCTTCTTGTGATAGCAGAAGTGCGGCACGAACGTGCCGAGCTTGGTCGCGGCGTCCATGATGGTGGCGCCGTTGTCGACGGTGACGGCCTTGCCGTCGATTTCGAGGTTTATGGGCATCAGTCCGCCGTTGATGTTATGCCGCCTTGGCGGCTCGTTCCTCGACCACGCTTTCCGGCATCTGCAGATGCGCGGAGCTGTAGCCGCCCGGTCTCACCGTGCAGCGCTTGTGGTCGATGTGATGCTGGAACTCGTCCCGGTACACCTTCACGAAGGCGCGCACGGGCATGGCCGCCGCGTCTCCGAGCGCGCAGATGGTGCGCCCCTGGATGTTGTCCGCGAGGTTGAGGAGGAGATCGAGGTCCTCCTGGCGGCCCTCGCCATGCTCGATGCGGTGGATGATGCGGTAGAGCCAGCCGGTGCCCTCGCGGCACGGGGTGCACTGGCCGCACGACTCCTCGAAGTAGAAGTACGCGAGGCGCTCGGCCGCCTTCACCATGCAGGTATCCTCGTCCATGACGATGACGGCGCCCGAGCCGAGGAACGATCCCGCCTTGGCGATCGAATCGTAGTCCATGTTGAGCTGCATCATCACGTCGCCGGGCAGCACCGGCATGGAGGAGCCGCCGGGAATGACGCCCTTGATCTTCTTGCCGCCGCGCATGCCGCCCGCCATCTCGAGCAGCTTCCCGAAGGGCGTCCCGAGCTTCACCTCGTAATTGCCGGGCTTCTCCACGTGGCCCGACACCGAGAAGATCTTGGTGCCGCCGTTGTTGGGAAGCCCCAGGTTCAGGAACCATTCGGCGCCGTTGGCGATGATCCACGGCACCGCGGCGAACGTTTCCGTGTTGTTGATCGTCGTGGGCTTGCCGTAGAGGCCGAAGTTCGCCGGGAACGGCGGCTTGAAGCGCGGCTGCCCCTTCTTGCCTTCGAGCGATTCGAGCAGCGCCGTTTCCTCGCCGCAGATGTACGCGCCGAAGCCGTGATGGGCATGGAGCTCGAAATCGAAGCCGTGGCCGAGGATGTTCCTGCCGAGGAAGCCTGCGTCGCGCGCCTCCTGCAGCGCACGCTCGAAGATCTCGTACTCGTCCCAGATCTCGCCGTGGATGTAGTTGTACCCCACGGTCGCACCCATCGCGTAGCCCGCGATGATCATGCCCTCGATCAATGCGTGCGGGTTGTAGCGGATGATGTCGCGGTCCTTGAACGTGCCGGGCTCGCCCTCGTCCGTGTTGCAGACGACGTACTTCTGGCCGGCGTAGTTCTTCGGCATGAAGGACCACTTGAGGCCCGTCGGGAAACCCGCGCCGCCGCGGCCGCGCAACGCCGACTTCTTCACCTCGGCGACGACCGCATCCGGCGCGATCTTCTCGTCCACGATCCGGCGCAGCGCCTTGTAGCCGCCGCGATCCCTGTAGGCATCGAGGCCCCAGTTGCCGCCGTCGAGGCCCTTCATGATGACGGCGTCGGGGCCGTAGTCGAGGATGGTCATGGCGTTATCTTTCGCCCTGGCGTGTGAGGCGGTGCCCCGGCATTCGGTAAGCCGGGGCCGGGGCCCAATGATTGGATCCCGGCCTGCGCCGGGACGACGATGCAACGCGGCATCGTCATTTGGACAACTCCTCCAGCAGCTGGTCCAGCTTTTCCTTCGACATGTGGGAGCACATGCGCTTGTTGTCCACGAGCAGCACCGGGGCGTCGCCGCAGGCGCCGAAGCACTCGCCTTCCTTGAGCGTGACGCTCCCGTCGGCGGAAGTGTGGTTGTATCCCTCGACGCCGAGCTTGCGCTGCAGGTGCTCGCCCGCCTCGACCGCGCCGGAAAGCGCGCAGGGCAGGTTGGTGCAGAGAACCACCTTGTGGCGGCCGAGCTTCTTCAGGTTGTACATGTTGTAGAAGGTCGCGACCTCGTACACCCAGACCGGCGGCATGCGCAGGTAGGTGGCGACCTCCTCCATGAGCTCGTCGGAAAGCCAGCCCTGCTGGTCCTGCGCGATGCGCAACGCGGACATCACCGCGGACTGGCGCTGCTCGGGCGGGTATTTGGCGATCTCGCGGTCGATCTGCTCGAGCGATTGCTGCGAAAGGAGGCCCATGGCTACTTGCGCTCCGAGCCCGGCGCGTTGGCCTCCGAGCCCGTGACGCACTTGAAGCGCGCCGCGGCGTCGTCCAGCTTCTCTGCCGTGAGCTTCGCCTTCACCCGGTCGCAGATGACGGGCACGGACTCGCGCACCGACTTGACCGACTCCTGCATGAGCTGCGAGGTGACCTCGGGAATCTTCGCCACGAGCTTCTGGCCCGCGGGAGATTCGTAGAACTCGCGGATCTGCCGGATCTCATCGAGCGTGAAGGCATTCGCGTACGCGTTCATGGAGAGGTCCACCATGCCGCCCGGCTCCGCGGCACGCTCCTTCAGCACCGCGAGCGTTTCGGTGACGATCACCTCGCGCACCTTGGGATCCTGGCTGCCCCAGCCCTGCTCGCGCGACAGCGCCGAGCCCATGGAATTCATCATCGCGTTGAGCTGGCGCTCGAAGTGCATGGCCGCGAAGAGCTTCCGGGCCTCGTCGAGCTGCGCCTTGTCCGCGGCGTGCGCCGGGATGGCTCCCGCGAACGCCACCGCGAGAACCAGGGTGCGCACCAGGATCCTGTTCATGTCTCGTCCTTCCAGTAATCGACCGCCGCGCTGCCCTCGGTCATGTGGCGCATGCGCGGCTCGCCGGCGCCAAAGGCGCCGACCTTGTGGGAATCGGGGTACTCGCAGACTTCCGCCGGCATCATCGTGCTCACGGAGAGGTAGGCGAGCTCCTCGGTGGAATCGTTGATGATCTGGTGCGCGGTCTCGGGGCCGCCGGTGGGGCAGCAGATCACGTCGCCGGCGCGGATGCCGCGCGTCTCGCTGCCATAGCGAAGGGTGCCCGTGCCGCGCACGATGAAGAACATCTCTTCCTCGGCGCGATGGCTGTGGAAGGGGCACGCGCGCTTGCCCGGCGGGACCACATCGTACGAATAGCCGAGCTCCTTCGCGCCCAGCAGCGGGCCGAGGCGCGCGAAGCTGCAGCCGAATTTCGCGCCCTTCTCGAAGGCGCCCAGCTCGAGCTGGTCGATGTTGATCACGCGCTTCTCGATCATCCTTGCGCCCTGCGCCGGGTGCCTTGCGCCATCATCGATCGATCTCCCCGAAGACGATGTCCATCGTGCCGATGATGGCGACCACGTCGGCGATCATGTGTCCCCGGGCCATCTCGTCCATGGCCGAGAGGTGGCAGAAGCCCGGCGGCCGGATCTTCAGGCGCCACGGCTTGTTGGCACCGTCCGACATGAGGAAGATGCCGAACTCGCCCTTCGGGTGCTCGATCGCCGCATAGACCTCGCCCGGCGGCACGTGCATGCCCTCGCTGAAGAGCTTGAAGTGGTGGATGAGCTGCTCCATGTCCTGCTTCATCTCCACGCGCGACGGCGGAGCCACCTTGTGGTTGTCCGTGATCACGGGGCCGGGATTGGCGCGCAGCCAGTCCACGCACTGCCGGATGATGCGGTTCGACTCGCGCATCTCCTGCACGCGCACGAGGTAGCGGTCGTAGCAATCGCCGTTGGTGCCGATGGGAATGTCGAAGTCGAGGCGGTCGTACACCTCGTACGGCTGCTTCTTGCGCAGGTCCCACGCGATGCCCGAGCCGCGCAGCATGGGGCCGGTGAAGCCGCGCGCCTGCGCGAGCTCCGGCGAGACCACGCCGATGCCGACCAGCCGCTGCTTCCAGATGCGGTTCTCGGTGAGCAGGGTCTCGTACTCGTCGACGTAGCCGGGGAAGCGGTCGGTGAAGTCCTCGATGAAGTCGAGGAGCGACCCCTGGCGGTTCTCGTTGCGGCGCTTCACGTCGGCGGCGCTGCGGACCTTGGTCTCCTTGTACTGCGGCATGGAGTCCGGCAGGTCGCGGTAGACGCCGCCGGGCCGGTAGTAGGCCGCGTGCATGCGCGCGCCGGAGACCGCCTCGTAGGCGTCCATCAGGTCCTCGCGCTCGCGGAAGGCGTAGAGGAAGACCGTCATCGCGCCCACGTCGAGCCCGTGCGAGCCGATCCACAGCAGGTGGTTCAGCACCCGGGTGATCTCGTCGAACATCACGCGGATGTACTGCGCGCGCACCGGCACCTCGATGCCGAGGAGCTTCTCGATGG
This sequence comes from Usitatibacter sp., assembly GCA_035553995.1. Taxonomy (GTDB): domain Bacteria; phylum Pseudomonadota; class Gammaproteobacteria; order Burkholderiales; family Usitatibacteraceae; genus Usitatibacter. Next base: position 35,011 of record DATMJE010000162.1, read on the forward strand.
CCATCACGTACGCGTGCTCGTTGGACATCATCGACATGTAGTCGAGGCGATCCATGTACGGGACGCTCTGCAGGAACGTGCGCGTCTCCGCGAGCTTCTCGGTGGCGCGATGCAGCAGGCCGATGTGCGGGTCGGCGCGCTGGATGACCTCGCCATCGAGCTCGAGCACGAGGCGCAGCACGCCGTGGGCCGCCGGGTGCTGCGGCCCGAAGTTCATCGTGTAATTTCGAATTTCAGCCATTGCGCTATCGCGTTGCCTCAAAGCGGAACACGGAGATCACGGAGAAGCACAGAGACCACAGAGAAAAGCAGATTCCCGTGCACTGTGGTTCCAACACCGTTGCCGCAACTGGACATATTGGTTTTCTCCGTGTCCTCTGTGCTTCTCTGTGGCCTCTGTGTTTCGCTTTTTTTTGTATCAGCTTTCGCCGGTCTCGCCGTACTGGTCCTCGCGGATGACCCGCGGCACGACCTCGCGCGGCTCGATCGTCACCGGCTGGTAGATCACGCGCTTCTGCTCGGGGTCGTAGCGCATCTCGACGTAGCCCGAGATGGGGAAGTCCTTGCGGAACGGATGGCCGACGAAACCGTAATCGGTGAGGATCCGGCGCAGGTCCGGGTGGCCGCGGAAGACGATGCCGTAGAGATCGAAGGCCTCGCGCTCGAACCAGTCGACCGCCGGCCACACGCCGATCACCGAATCGATCGCCGGGAAATCGTCGTCGGTGCAGAACGCGCGCACGCGCACACGCCAGTTGTGCTTGATCGACAGCAGGTTGTGGACGACGGCGAAGCGCGGCCCGCCGCCCGCGCTCGCATGGCCCTGGTAGTCGATGCCGATGACGTCGATGTTCTCGGTGAACGCCAGCGCCGGATCGTCGCGCAGCTTCGTGCACACCTCGACGATGGCGGCGGCCGGCACCTCGACGACGAGCTGCCCGCGGTCCACGATTTGCGCGCGCACGTGATCGCCCAGGGCGGCGGCGATCGCCGCCTGCAGCGTATCGATCGGTGCAGCCATGGTTCAGCGCCTCGAGATGGTGTTGGTGCGGCGGATCTTGTTCTGGAGCTGCATCAGGCCGTAGAGCAGCGCCTCGGCCGTGGGCGGGCAGCCGGGGACGTAGATGTCCACGGGCACGATACGGTCGCAGCCGCGGACGACGGAATAGGAGTAGTGGTAGTAGCCGCCGCCGTTGGCGCAGCTGCCCATCGAGACGACCCAGCGCGGCTCGGCCATCTGGTCGTAGACCTTGCGGAAGGCCGGCGCCATCTTGTTGCACAACGTGCCGGCGACGATGATGAGGTCGGACTGCCGCGGGCTCGGCCGGAACACGATGCCGAAGCGGTCGAGGTCGTAGCGCGAGGCGCCGGCGTGCATCATCTCCACCGCGCAGCAGGCAAGCCCGAAGGTCATCGGCCAGAGCGACCCGGTGCGCGCCCAGTTGAGCACGCTATCCACCTGCGTGACGAAAAACCCCTGGTTGCTGACGCCGCCCTGCGAGAGATCAGTCATGCGTGGCTCCGGTTATTCCCATTCGAGCGCGCCCTTCTTCCACTCGTAGACGAAGCCCACGGTGAGGACGCCGAGGAAGATCAGCATGGCCACGAGGCCGAACCAGCCGATGTCCTGCAGCACGATCGCCCACGGGAAGAGGAACGCGATCTCGAGGTCGAACAGGATGAAGAGGATGGCGACGAGGTAGTAGCGCACGTCGAATTTCATGCGCGCATCCTCGAACGCCTCGAAGCCGCATTCGTACGGCGAGAGCTTCTCGCTATCGGGGTTCTGGGAGCCGGTGAGGCGGGCGAGGACGCCGCTCGCAATCACCGATCCGACGCCCACGGCGATGCCGATGGCGAGGAACAGCAGGACGGGAAAGTAGTTGGCTAGCAATTTGTTGGTGCCGTCGAAGAGACTCGAACTCTTACGCCTTTCGGCACTGCCCCCTCAAGACAGCGTGTCTACCAATTCCACCACGACGGCCACGATGATCCGGGACAACCACTACCGTGCTGCTGATCTAGGACAAGCCCACCTTACTTCGGGATCTGCGTGGACTTGCCGGCGTCACCTGCGGGCGCGGGCGCCGAGGGAGCGGGCGCTGCGGGTGTCGCTTCGGTCTTCGACGCCGGAACGTCGAGGTGCTGCGTGACGCCGCCGGACTTCGACGGCGCCGAAAAATAGGTGAGGCCGAGGCTGGTCGCGAAGAACACCGCGGCGAGTATAGCCGTGGTGCGTGACAGGAAGTTCGCCGCGCCCGCGGAGCCGAAGAGGCTGCCCGCCGAGCCGCTGCCGAATGCCGCGCCCATGTCCGCGCCCTTGCCGTGCTGCAGCAGCACGAGCACCACGATGCCGACCGCGGCGAGCACATGAACCAGGAGGACCAACGTCTGCATTGAGAAACTTTCGTCTTGCGTTCAACGACCGGCGCCGGCTGCACGCCAGATCGCCACGAATTCATCGGCCACCAGCGAGGCGCCGCCGACGAGGCCACCGTCGACGTCCGGCATCGCGAAGAGCTCGGCCGCGTTGCCTGCCTTGACGCTCCCGCCGTAGAGGATCGGAAGCTTCCCTGCCACTGCGGCATCCTTCGCCGCGATGCGCCCGCGGATGAACGCGTGCGCCTCCTGTGCCTGGGCCGACGTCGCCGTCCGCCCCGTCCCGATCGCCCACACCGGCTCGTAGGCGACGACGCCGCCGTCGAGCTGGGTGGCACCGCCGCGCCCGAGCAGCGCATCCACCTGGCGCGCGAGCACCGGCTGCGTCTCGCCGCGCTCGCGTTCCTCGAGCGTCTCGCCCACGCAGAAGATCGGCGTGAGTCCTGCTCGCCGTGCCGCGGCGTACTTCTCCGCGACCAGCGTATCCGTATCGCCGAAGAGCGTGCGCCGCTCGGAGTGCCCCACGATCGCGTAGCGGCAGCCGAATTCGGCCAGCATGGCCGCGGCGACCTCGCCCGTGTAGGCGCCCTTGTCGAAGCGGCTCACATCCTGCGCGCCCCACGCGATGCCGGACCCTGCCAGTAGCGACTGCACCTGGGCCAGATAAGGGCTCGGCACGCACACCGCGCATGCCACGTCCGTATTCCGGGGTATGTCTCGAAGGAGCGCGCGCAGCAGCGTTTCGTTGCTGGCCAGCGCCCCGTTGAGCTTCCAGTTGCCGACGACGGCTCTCGACCGCATAACCATAGGATTTTAGCCGAAACGGGGTCGGCCTTCAAATCGACCCGCGGATAGTTGACGCGGGTCGTCCCGGCGAAGGCCGGGACCCCGTTTGAAATTGGATCCCGGCCCAGCGCCGCACGAAGCGGCGGCCGGGATGACAATCGCGCGCGCCGCACGGAGCGGCGGCCGGGATGACAATCGCACGCGCCGCATCAAGCGGCGGGCGCGACGATCAAGCCGCGGCGACGGCGCTTTGCCCGCGAACGGCTTCCGCGATGCCTTCGGCAAGCTTCTGCACGTGCCCGCGATCCTCGCCCTCGACCATCACGCGCACCACCGGCTCGGTGCCCGAGGGACGCAGCAGCACGCGACCGCGCCCGGCGAGATCCGCCTCGGCCTGGGCGATGGCGGCGCGCACGGGCGGAGCCTGGAGATCCACGCGCCCGGCGAGCTTCACGTTCACCAGCACCTGCGGCAGCAGCGTGAGCTCCCGCGTGAAGGTCTTGAGATCCTGCTGCGCGGAGACCACGGCGGCGAGGACCTGCAGCGACGAAATGATGCCGTCGCCGGTGGAGTGGCAATCGAGCGCCAGCAGGTGGCCGGAGTTCTCGCCGCCGCATTCCCAGCCGCGCTCCACGAGGCACTCGAGCACGTAGCGGTCGCCCACCTTGGCGCGATGGAACGGGATCGACATCTCGCCCAGCAGGCGCTCCAGCGCGAAGTTGGTCATGAGCGTGCCGACGACGCCGCCGCGCAGCGCGCCCACGAGCCGGCGGTGCTTCACCATCGCGTAGAGGAGCTGGTCGCCATCGAAGAGGGTGCCGTCGCGATCCGCCATGGCGAGGCGGTCGCCATCGCCATCGAAGGCCACGCCGAAATCGGCGCCGTGCTCCATCACCGCGCGCGCGAGCGCCTTGGGATGCGTGGCACCGCAGCCCTCGTTGATGTTGATGCCGTTGGGCGCGCTCGCGACCGGAATCACTTCCGCCCCGAGCTCCTGGAACACGCGGACGCCCACGCGATAGTTCGCGCCGTGCGCGCAATCGACCACGAGCCTGAGCCCGCGCAGCGCGATGCTCTTCGGGAACGTGCCCTTGCAGAACTCGAGATAGCGGCCCTCGGCATCCTGCAGGCGCTCCGCCTTGCCGAGCTGCGCGGAGGAGGCCGGAAGGGCGAGCGGCTCGTCGAGCAGGGCCTCGATCTCGCTTTCCACCTCGTCGGGCAGCTTCATGCCGTCCGCGGAGAAGAACTTGATGCCGTTGTCCTCGAACGGATTGTGCGAAGCGGAGATCATCACGCCCGCGGACAGGCGCAGGGCCCGAGCAAGGAACGCCACCGCCGGCGTGGGCATCGGGCCCACGAGGTACGTATCGACCCCCGCGGCCGAAAGCCCGGATTCGAGCGCCGATTCGAGCATGTAGCCCGAGATGCGCGTGTCCTTGCCGATGAGCACCGCGGGACGCGTGCGATGCGGGGGCGCGACATCGGCGCGCGAGAGCACCTTGCCCGCGCAGTAGCCCAGCTTCAGGACGAAATCCGGGGTGATGGGGAATTGTCCGACGCGGCCCCGAACGCCGTCGGTGCCGAAATATTGCCTGCTCATGGTGTCCTTTCCGGCCGCAGCGCCGCCCATATGGCGAGGGCGTCCACGGTCTCCCTGACGTCGTGCACTCTCAATAGCCGTGCCCCATTCTGCACGGCGAGCACTGCTGCGACAATGCTGCCGGGAGCCCGTTCCGCGACCGGCCGCCCGGTGATGTCCCCGATCATCCGCTTGCGGGAAACGCCCGCGAGCACGGGATAGCCGAGCGCCGCGATCGCGGGAATGCCGCGGAAGAGCGTCGTGTTGTGCTCGAGCGTCTTGCCGAAGCCGAAGCCCGGGTCCAGCACGATGCGCTCGGCGGCCACACCCGCCCGCTCGAGCGCACGCGCGCGTTCGGCGAGGAACGCCGCCACCTCCGCCACGACGTTGTCATAGCGCGGCGACTGCTGCATGGTCGCGGGCGTGCCCTGCATGTGCATGGCGATCACGCCGACCGCTGCATCCGCGACCGCTTCGATCGCACCGGGCGCGCGGAAGGCGTTCACGTCGTTGATGACGCTGCACCCGGCCGCGATCGCCTCGCGCATGACCTCGGGCTTGAGCGTATCGACGGAGACCGGGATGCCGGCCGCGACGCACGCCTCGACGATGGGCATGACGCGGCGCAGCTCCTCCTGGGCAGGCACCGGTTCCGCACCCGGACGCGTGGACTCTCCGCCCACGTCGACCACGTCGGCGCCTTCCCCGTGCAGGCGGAAGGCGTGCTCGATCGCCAGCGACGCATCGAAGAACTGCCCGCCGTCGGAGAACGAGTTGGGCGTGACGTTGACGATGCCCAGGACCACCGGGCGATCGCCGCTCAGAAGCCTCGAAAGATTTCCCGCGGCGATGTGCGGATCTCCGGAAGGGCGATGGACTGGACGATGGCCTCGCGCGTTGCCACGGTCACGCTGGCATAGCCGGGATTTTGCACCCAGACAAACGCGGCATCGCCGGCCTGCCGCACGAAAAGACGGGTGAGCGAGCCCACGATGCTCGCATGCGGAACGCCGATCGGCGCCATCTCGATGATCTCTCCCTCGATCAGTTCAAGACGCGCATCCGGGGCGAAGACCCCCGCTTCGCCCATCCGCAAGTATTCCTCGACGCTCACCGCGTGGCGTCGCGGGTGTTCAAGAGCCGCGCTCATGGTGTGTGCTCGCAAGGCCGCCGATCTCCGATGAAAAATACGCGCCATGCCGGAAGCTGTCCATCGTGCTCGCAGCAAGGCTCACCAAGTGAGCCCGCTCCCAACGAAAAGGGCCCGGGTGTCCCCGAGCCCTCTTGTGCCTTGCGCCTTGCGCCGTGTGCCTGCCTTACGGATTCTCCACCGGCTTCGTGGCACCCGTGGCCGGTTCCGCGCCGCGCTTGTCGCCGCTATCCGAGGGCGGCGGCGCCTTCGGCGTGGTGACGGGGAGCGGCTTGGGCGGCCGCGGCGGACGGCCCTGCATGATGTCCTCGATCTGCTCGTTGTTGATGGTCTCCCACTCGAGCAGGCACTTGGTCATGATCTCGACCTTGTCGCGGTTCTCCTCGAGGAGCCGGCGCGCGAGCGCGTACTGCTCGTCGATGATGCGGCGCACTTCCTTGTCCACGGCCTTCATCGTCTCTTCGGACATGTTCTGGTGCGTGGTGACCTGGCGGCCGAGGAAGACTTCGCCCTCGTTCTCGCCGTACACCATCGGGCCCAGCTCCGACATGCCCCACTCCATCACCATGCGGCGCGCCATCTCCGTCGCACGCTTGAAGTCGTTCGAGGCGCCGGTGGTCATCTGGTTCATGAAGAGCTCTTCGGCGATGCGGCCGCCGAACATCACCGCGATGTTGTTGAGCAGGAACGTGCGATCGTAGCTGTAGCGGTCTTCCACCGGGAGCTGCATCGTGACGCCCAGCGCACGGCCGCGCGGGATGATCGTGACCTTGTGCACCGGGTCCGTCTTGGGCAGCAGGCGCGCCACGATGGCGTGTCCGCTCTCGTGGTACGCGGTGTTCCTGCGCTCCTCTTCCGGCATCACCATGGACCTGCGCTCGGCACCCATGATGACCTTGTCCTTGGCGCGCTCGAAGTCGTCCATGTCCACCAGGCGCTTGGTCGAGCGCGCGGCGAAGAGTGCCGCCTCGTTCACGAGGTTGGCGAGGTCCGCGCCGGAGAAGCCCGGCGTGCCGCGCGCGATGATCGACGCATCGACATCCGGCGCGATCGGCACCTTGCGCATGTGGACCATGAGGATCTGCTCGCGGCCACGGATGTCCGGCAGCGGCACCACGACCTGGCGATCGAAACGGCCCGGGCGCAGCAGCGCCGGATCGAGCACGTCGGGACGGTTGGTCGCGGCGATCACGATGACGCCCGAGGTGCCTTCGAAGCCGTCCATCTCCACGAGGAGCTGGTTCAGCGTCTGCTCGCGCTCGTCGTTGCCGCCGCCGAGGCCCGCGCCGCGCTGGCGGCCGACCGCGTCGATCTCGTCGATGAACACGATGCAGGGCGCGTTCTTCTTCGCCTGCTCGAACATGTCGCGCACGCGGGCGGCACCGACGCCGACGAACATCTCGACGAAGTCCGAGCCCGAGATCGAGAAGAACGGCACCTTGGCTTCACCCGCGATGGCGCGCGCGAGGAGCGTCTTGCCGGTACCCGGCGAGCCCACCATCAGCACGCCGCGCGGAATGCGGCCACCCAGCTTCTGGAATTTCGACGGGTCGCGCAGGAAGTCGACCAGCTCGCCCACTTCCTCCTTGGCCTCGTCCACGCCCGCCACGTCCGCGAACGTGACCTGGTTCTGGTTCTCGTCCAGCATGCGCGCACGCGACTTGCCGAAGGAGAAGGCGCCGCCGCGTCCCCCGCCCTGCATCTGGCGCATGAAGAAGATCCACACGCCGATCAGCAGCAGCATCGGGAACCACGACACGAAGATGTTCATGAGGAGCGAGGGCTCCTCTTCCGGCTTGGCCTCGACCGTGACGCCGTTCTTCATCAGGTCGCCGACCATCCAGGGATCCTGGATCCCGGGGGTGTAGACGGTGTAGGACTTGCCGTCGCGGCTCGTGGCCTTGAGCGTGCGCGTGCTGTCCATCTTGACCTTGGCGATATGGCCCTGGCGCGCTTCCTCCATGAAGGTGGAGTAGTCGAGCACGTTGGCGCCCGCGGTGCGGTTGCCCACCTGCATGAACACCATGGTCAGGATGACCCCGATCACGAGCCAGACCATGATGGTGCGAATGGTGTTGTTCACTGATGCGATCCTTCCGGAAGTTGAGCCAGTTGCACCTCTGAAAAGCACATTCGGGCGCCGGGGGGAATATCAACCCCTCTCTTCAGGGATTTCCGGCTTGAGCCCACGCGCCAAGAGGTACTGTTCGGCGCTTTCATCGCGGGAGGCGTCGGGCTTTCTGACGACGACTTTGTTGTATGCCCGCCGCAGGGACTTGAGATACTCATCATACCCTGCCCCCTGGAAAATTTTGACCAGCAATGCGCCATCCCGTTTCAGCTGCAATTGCGCAAAATCCCTTGAAAGCTCCGCGAGATACATCGCCCGGGCCTGGTCCGTAACCGCGATACCCGTCATATTCGGGGCCATGTCCGACATCACCAGGTCCGCCTGGCGCCCCCCCAGGGCCGCTTGGACCGCGGCGACCCCTTTTCCGGTCGTGAAATCACCCTGGACGAATGTCACGCCTGCAATCGTTTCCATGGGCAGGAGGTCGATCGCCACCACGAGTCCCGCCGCGCCGACACGCTTGGCGGCGACCTGGGACCATCCCCCGGGTGCGGAACCCAGGTCCACGATGACCTGGCCCGGACGGAGCAGGCGGTCGCGCTCGTCGATCTCGATCAGCTTGTAGGCCGAGCGCGAACGGTAGCCCTCGCGCTTGCTGCGCTGGACGTAGGGGTCGTTCACGTGCCGGCGCAGCCACTGGCGGGAGGAGTGGGACTTCTTCACCGCCCGGCCCTACAGCCTGAAGTCGTTCCCCTGCGCGTGCGGCCGGCGCGGCCAGCGGGGGCAAAGCCCCTCCACGACGACCATGAGATCGTCGAGGGCCTCCCAGGGATCGTGCGGGCGGGCGCGGGGCGCGGCCGGCGGACCGCTGGCGGCGAATGGAGGATCAGCGGATTTCCCCGAGAAGCTCATCGAGTTGCGGTTCACGGTCGAACAGTCGAAAGTACTCGCGCACTTCCCGCATGTCGAGGTTATCCGGATTCGCGCGCAGTAGCGCCCGGATGTCCTCGAGATCCTGCGTGCGCCGCGGATCGTTCACGAGGGCCTGCAGCTTGAATCCGATCAGCCCTTCCGCGCTCACGACGCGCAGGCGGGCAATGGATTGTCCGGCCTCCTTCGCGTTGGCGAGAAGCTGCCGCGCCGTGGGGCGGTACGCATAGAGCAGGTCCAGGCGCTCGTCGCCCCGCAGGTACGTCGCCGAGTCGGCGCTGCGATGCTCGCATCGGTAGCCCAGGCCGCGAAGCATTTCGTCGATTGCATCGGCACAGCCCGCATCGACAAGGAAATCCACAACGTGCGTGGCGCGAACGACGCCGTGCGCGGCGAGCGCGAGCCCGCCGATGAGCGCGAACGGTGCTTCGATGTCGGGCAAGGCGGCCGCGGCTTCCGCGAGCTGCCGCGCGAGGCGGGACTGCATCCGCGCATCATATCCAAAAGGGTTTTGCTTATACTCCGCCGATGACCCCACTCTCCCCGAAACGGCGCAGCGAGCTGCGCGCCGAGGCGCACAGGCTCTCGCCGGTCGTCATCATCGGCGACAAGGGCCTCACCGACGAGGTGATCGCCGAGATCGACCGCTCGCTCAAGGCCCACGAGCTCATCAAGGTGCGCGCCGCGACCGACGAGCGCGATGCCCGGGCCGTCTGGATCGAGACGATCTGCGACCGGCTGCAAGCCCATCCGGTACAGCAGATCGGGAAGGTGTTCGTGATCTATCGGGAAAATGAAGCAGAGGCGCAGGGCACGAGGCGCAAGGCGCAGGAAACGGAAAAGGCGCAGGGCACGAGGCGCAAGGCGCAAGAGACGGAAAAGGCGCAAGAGGCGCCAGGCACAAGGCGCAAGGCGCGGGACACCGAAAAGGCGCAGGGCACGAGGCGCAAGGCGCGGGACACCGAAAAGGCGCAGGGCACCAGGCGCAAGGCGCAGGAAGAAGCAGGCGAGCAGCAAGGACGCGGCGCCGGCCGCTCTCGCGCCTTGCGCCTTGCGCCTGACGCCCCTTCTACTACACGTACTTCACGTCAACGATCTCCAGCTCCTTCACCCCGCCCGGCGTCCGAACCTCGACGACGTCGCCCGAGAACTTCCCGATGAGGGCCTTGGCGATCGGCGAGGAGTAGGAAATCTTGCCGAGCTTGAGGTCGGCCTCGTCCTCGCCGACGATCTGGTAGGTCACCTTCTCGCCGCCCGCGGTGTCCATCAGCTCGACGGTCGAGCCGAAGACCACGCGGCTGTCGTCGTCGAGCAGCGAGGGATCGATCACCTGAGCGTTCGCGAGCTTCGACTCGAGCTCGATGATGCGGCCCTCGATGAAGCCCTGGCGCTCGCGGGCGGCCTCGTACTCCGCGTTCTCGGTGATGTCGCCCTGGGCGCGAGCCTCGGCGATGGCGGTGATGACCGCGGGGCGGTCCACCGTCTTCAGGCGGTGCAACTCGACGCGCAACTGCTCGGCGCCGACCAACGTGACGGGAATCTTGCTCATGCGGGGAGTGACTCGTGGAGCGTCTGGATATCGTAGGCCTGCAGCTCCTGCATCTGCTGCATGCCGAGGCATGCGGCGCGGGCGCCGGCGAGGGTCGTGTAGTACGTGATGCGATTCTGCAGCGCGGTGTTGCGGATGGACCACGAGTCCTGGATCGAGCGGCGGTCTTCCTCGACCGTGTTCACGATCAGGCTCACCTCGCGGTTCTTGAGCATGTCGACGATGTGCGGGCGGCCTTCCTGCACCTTGTTGACCGCCTGCACCTTGAGGCCCGCCGCGGCGAGCGCGGCCGCCGTGCCCTTGGTAGCCACCAGCGCGAAGCCGAGCTGCTCGAGGGCGCGCGCGATCTCGACAAGCCGCTCCTTGTCCGCGTTGCGCACGGAGAGGAATGCCCGGCCGCCCTTCGGCAGCCGCGCGCCGGCGGCGATCTGGCTCTTCACGAAGGCTTCGGCGAAGGTCTTGCCCACGCCCATCACCTCTCCGGTCGACTTCATCTCGGGACCGAGGATCGTATCGACGCCGGGAAACTTGATGAACGGGAACACCGCCTCCTTCACCGAGTAATAGGGCGGCACGATCTGGTGCGTGACGCCTTGCTCCCGCAGCGTCTTGCCCACCATGCAGCGTGCGGCGATCTTCGCGAGCGGCACGCCGACGGCCTTGGAGACATACGGCACGGTGCGCGAGGCGCGCGGATTCACCTCCAGCACGTAGACCTTGCCGCCCTGGATCGCGAACTGGACATTCATGAGGCCCACCACATCGAGCGCGCGGGCCATCGCGACGGTCTGGCGGCGCAGCTCTTCCTGCAGCTCCGCCGAAAGGCTGAACGGCGGCAGCGAGCACGCCGAATCGCCCGAGTGGACGCCCGCCTGCTCGATGTGCTCCATGATGCCGCCGACGACCACGTCCTTGCCGTCGGAGACCGCGTCCACGTCCACCTCGGAAGCATCGTTCAGGAAGCGGTCGATCAGCACCGGTGAATCGTTGGAAACCTTCACCGCCTCGCGCATGTAGCGCTTGAGATCCGCCTCGGCGTGGACGATCTCCATCGCGCGCCCTCCCAGCACGTACGAGGGGCGCACCACGACGGGATAGCCGATCTCCTTCGCGCCGCGGATGGCTTCCTCCTCGGTGCGCGCGGTGCGGTTCGGCGGCTGCAGCAGGCCCAGCTCGTTCAGCATCTTCTGGAAGCGCTCCCGGTCCTCCGCCCGATCGATCGAATCCGGGGACGTGCCGATGATCGGCACGCCGGCCTTTTCCAGGTCGCGCGCGAGCTTGAGCGGCGTCTGGCCGCCGAACTGCACGATGACCCCCTCCGGCTTTTCGCGATCCACGATCTCGAGCACATCCTCGAGCGTGAGGGGCTCGAAATACAGGCGATCGGAGGTGTCGTAGTCCGTCGAGACCGTCTCGGGGTTGCAGTTGACCATGATGGTCTCGAAACCGTCCTCGCGCAGGGCGAGCGCCGCGTGCACGCAGCAATAGTCGAACTCGATGCCCTGCCCGATGCGATTCGGCCCGCCGCCCAGCACCATGATCTTGCGGCGGCTGGTCGGATCGGCTTCGTCCTCCTCGTCGTAGGAGGAGTACATGTAGGCGGTGCGCGTCGCGAATTCGGCCGCGCAGGTATCCACGCGCTTGAACACCGGACGGATGCCGAGGGCATGGCGCTTGGCGCGCACCTCATGCTCCGTGGTCTTCCAGAGGTAGGCCAGGCGGCGATCGGAGAAGCCCTTGCGCTTCAGGTCGCGAAGCGCCTGCTCGTCGAAATCGCCGAGCGACTTCTTCTCGATCTCGAGCTCGGTGTCGACGATGTCCTTGATCTGCACCAGGAACCAGGGATCGATGCGCGTGAAGCGGTGCACGTCCTCGAGCGACATGCCCACCCCGAAGGCATCCGCCACGTACCAGAGGCGCTCGGCGCGCGGGTAGGCGAGCTCGTTGTCGATGGTCTCGGGATCGACGGTCTTCAGGTTGAAGCCGTCGACGCCCACCTCCAGCCCGCGCAGCGCCTTCTGCAGCGACTCCTGGAAGTTGCGGCCGATGGCCATCACCTCGCCCACGCTCTTCATCTGCGTGGTGAGGTGGTCGTCGGCGCGCGGGAATTTCTCGAACGCGAAGCGCGGCACCTTGGTCACCACGTAATCGATCGTGGGCTCGAAGGACGCGGGCGTGGCGCCGCCGGTGATGTCGTTCTTCAGCTCGTCGAGCGTGTAGCCCACCGCGAGCTTCGCCGCGATCTTCGCGATCGGGAAGCCCGTGGCCTTGGAGGCGAGCGCGGAGGAGCGCGATACGCGCGGGTTCATCTCGATGATGACCATGCGGCCGTTGTCGGGATTGATGCCGAACTGCACGTTCGAGCCGCCGGTTTCCACCCCGATCTCGCGCAGGCACGCGATCGAGGCATCCCGCATGATCTGGTATTCCTTGTCGGTGAGCGTCTGCGCGGGCGCCACGGTGATCGAATCGCCCGTGTGCACGCCCATCGGGTCCAGGTTCTCGATCGAGCAGATGATGATGCAGTTGTCCTTGCGGTCGCGCACCACCTCCATCTCGAATTCCTTCCACCCGATCACCGATTCCTCGATGAGCAGCTCGTGGGTGGGGGAAGCGTCGAGGCCCCGCTCGCAGATGGAGACGAACTCCTCCATGTTGTAGGCGATGCCGCCGCCGGTGCCGCCGAGCGTGAACGACGGCCGGATGATCGTGGGGAACCCCACCATCGCCTGCACCTGCAGCGCCTCCACCAGCGAATGCGCGAGCTTCGAGCGCGGGCTCTCGAGCCCGATCTTCGTCATCGCGTTCTTGAACTTCTCGCGGTCCTCGGCCTTGTCGATCGCGTCCTTCTTCGCGCCGATCATCTCGACGCCGAAGCGGTCCAGCACGCCTTCGCGCGCGAGGTCGAGCGCGCAGTTGAGCGCGGTCTGGCCGCCCATGGTGGGCAGGAGCGCATCCGGGCGCTCCTTCTCGATGATGCGCGCGACCATCTGCCAGGTGATGGGCTCGATGTACGTGACATCGGCCATCTCGGGGTCGGTCATGATCGTGGCGGGGTTGGAATTCACCAGGATCACGCGGTAGCCCTCGTCGCGCAGCGCCTTGCAGGCCTGCGCGCCGGAGTAGTCGAACTCGCAGCCCTGGCCGATCACGATCGGTCCGGCGCCGATGATGAGGATGGACTTGAGGTCGGTGCGCTTCGGCATTACTTCCTCTGCTCCATCATCTTCACGAACTTGTCGAACAGCACCTGCATCTCGTGCGGCCCGGGGCTCGCTTCCGGATGGCCCTGGAAGCTGTACGCCGGCTTGTCGGTGAGCTCGATGCCCTGCAGCGAGCCGTCGAAGAGCGAGCGGTGCGTGGCCCGTACATTCGCCGGCAGCGTCTTCTCGTCCACCGCGAAGCCGTGGTTCTGGCTGGTGATGAAAACGCGGCCGGTCTCGAGATCCTGCACGGGGTGGTTCGCGCCGTGGTGGCCGAATTTCATCTTGGTGGTCCGCGCACCCGTCGCGAGGCCCAGCAGCTGGTGGCCGAGGCAGATGCCGAAGAGGGGCGTGCCGGTGCCGAGGATTTCGCGGATGGCGGCGATCGCGTAATCGCACGGCTCCGGGTCGCCGGGACCGTTGGAAAGGAAGACGCCATCGGGCTTCAACGCCATTGCATCCTTCGCGCTCGCGGTGGCGGGAAGGACCGTCACGCGGCAGCCACGCTCGGCGAGGTTGCGCAGGATGTTGTGCTTCACGCCGTAATCGAATGCCACCACGTGGTAGCGCGCTTCGCTCGCGGGCTTGTAGCCGCTGCCGAGGGCCCACAGGCTCTCGTTCCAGTGATACGGCTTGTCGACGCTCACGACCTTCGCGAGGTCCAGGCCCGTCATCGAGGGCGCGGCCTTCGCGGCGGCCAGGGCGGACTTCTCGTCGGCATTCGCGCCCGCGACGATGCAGCCGTTCTGCGCGCCCTTCTCGCGCAGCAGGCGCGTGAGGCGGCGCGTGTCGATGTCGGCGATGGCGACCATGCCGTTGCGCCGCAGGTACGCCGGGAGGTCTTCCTGCTGGCGCCAGTTCGAGGCGACCATCGGCAGCTCGCGGATGATGAGGCCCGCGGCATATGCCTTGCGCGATTCCGAATCCTCGGGATTGGCGCCGACGTTGCCGATGTGCGGATAGGTGAGTGTCACGAGCTGTCCCGCGTACGAGGGATCCGTGAGGATCTCCTGGTAGCCGGTCATCGACGTGTTGAACACGACCTCGCCCACGGTTCGTCCCTCGGCGCCGACGCTGCATCCACGAAAGACACTCCCGTCGGCGAGAACCAGGACGGCGGGGGTTTTCTGCTGCAACACGGGTTCGACTCCGGACATTCGATACGGGGACCTGCGAAAACTGCGGGCGCAAAAAAACGGGAGAGCGCCACTCGCAAAACTACCTGGCTCTTCCCGCTTTCTTTGACCAAAAATTATACCAGAACGGACGAACCCCCGTGCGCCACGCGGGCCGCTTCACTTGAGCCCGAGCACGTCCTGCATGTCGTAGAGGCCGGGCGGTTTGCCCGCGAGGAATTTCGCGGCGCGCATGGCGCCTTGCGCGTACGTGGCGCGGCTCGACGAGCGATGCGTGATCTCGACGCGCTCGCCGGGACCGACGAAGAACACCGTGTGGTCGCCCACGACGTCGCCCGCGCGCGCTACCGAGAAGCCGATGCTGCCACCGCGCCGCTCGCCGGTGACGCCATGGCGCGCATACACGCCGTCCTTCTCGAGCGACGTGCCGCGTGCCTTCGCCGCGACCTCGCCCAGCTTGAGCGCCGTGCCCGAGGGCGCATCCACCTTGAGCTTGTGGTGCATCTCGAAGACCTCGACGTCATACGCGGGGCCGAGCGCCCGCGACGCCAGCTCCACCAGCTTGAGCGTCACGTTCACGCCCACGCTCATGTTGGGCGCCATCACGAGCGGCACGCTGCGCGCGGCCTCGCGGATCGCGGCGAGCTGCGCCGGGTCGAAGCCGGTGGTGCCGATCACCATCGCGCGCCCGGCGGCGACGCACGCCCGCAGGTGTGCGAGCGTGCCCTCGGGGCGCGTGAAATCGATGAGCACGTCGCTCGCGGCGAGCGCCTGCGCGGGCTCGCTGCCGACGACGATGCCGCGCGCGGCTGCGACTGCATCGCCCGCATCGCGTCCGGCGAGGCGGCTGCCGGGCATGTCGAGCGCTGCGCCGAGTGCGACGCCCTCCGTGGAGGTCGCCGCCTCGAGCAATGCGATTCCCATGCGGCCGCTCGCGCCGGCGATGGCGACGCGGACGGTGCTCATTTGGCGGGCGTGGTGGGCTCAGGCGTCGCAGCGGGCGGCGGCGCAGGAGCGGGTGACGCCGGTGGCGGCGCAGGAGCCGGTGCCGCGGGCGACGGAGCAGACGCAGGCGCGGACGCGGCCGGAGCAGACGACGGCGCAGCGGCGGCGGGTGCGGCGGCCGCCCCCGCCTGTCCCACCGGGGGCGGCGCAGGCGGGTGCGAATCGCCCTTCACGGCCACCACCTTGTCGTTCTCGAAGAAGACCGACAGCAGCGTGCGATTCTCGGCCTTGTGGTTCTTCACGCTGCTGAAGTAGTAGTCCCAGCGGTTGCCATGGAAGATGTCCGCCACCAGCGGCGTGCCGAGGATCTGCCGCACCTCGGCCTTCGTCATGCCGGTCTTCACGCGCGCGACGACGTCCTCCGTCACGTAGTTGCCCTGTTGCACGTCGATCTTGTAGATGAGGTTGCAGCCGGCAAGCGCGAGGCTGCAAAGGACGACGGCGAAGGGGCGCATGGAAGGCGTTGCGAGGATGAGCCGCGCATTATATCAATGCGTTCTGTATCATTTCCCTCCACGAACCGCGCCTGCCATGAGCGACCCGAGAGAACTCAAGAGCACCGGGCTCAAGGTCACGGTCCCGCGCCTCAAGGTGCTGGACCTCTTCCAGCACAGCCCGGACCGCCACCTCACCGCCGAGGACGTGTACCGCAAGCTCCTCGAGGAGCATTCGGACATCGGCCTCGCGACGGTCTATCGCGTGCTCACGCAGTTCGAGCAGGCGGGCCTGCTCGTGCGCCACCACTTCGAGGGCGGCAAGGCCGTCTACGAGCTGAACGAGGGCAAGCACCACGACCATCTCGTGTGCCTGCAGTGCGGCCGCGTCGAGGAGTTCTACGACTCCGAGATCGAGAAGCGCCAGAATCGCGTCGCGCGGGATCGCGGCTTCGCCATCCACGACCACCAGCTCTACCTGTACGCGGACTGCCTCAAGCCGCAGTGCCCGCATCGCCCCAAGGAGTGAGCATGGCAGTGCGCGGCTGGCTGCGCGGATTCGTGTTGGGCTTCCTCGTGCTGGCCGCGCCGCTCGCGTGCCAGGCGCAGCGTGCCGAGTCGGTGCCCACGATCGTCGATGTGACGATCGCCCAGCTTCCGGTCGAAGCGCGCGAGACCATCGAGCTCATCCACAAGGGCGGCCCATACCCTTACGCCAAGGACGGCGCCGTCTTCGGCAACCGCGAAGGAGTGCTGCCGCACGCGAAGCGGGGCTACTATCGGGAATACACCGTGAAGACCCCCGGCGTGCGCACGCGCGGCGCGCGGCGCATCGTGGCCGGGGCTGGCGGGGAGCTCTACTACTCCGACGATCACTACAACCATTTCCGGCGTATCCGGGAATAGGAGCGGCACATGCAGATCGAATCGCTGGCGGACCTGCTCGACGAGAACGAGGGCGGCGTCTGGTACCTGTCCGAGCCGTTGGATGGCAAGGCGCTGCAGGGCGTTGCGAAGAAACGCGGTTTCGCCTATTTCCACATCGACGGCAAGAACATCTCGCGCAAGGAGCAGCTGCTCAACCACGTCGCCACCGCCCTGCACTTCCCCAACGACTTCGGCCACAACTGGGACGCGCTCGAGGAATGCCTCACGGACATGGAGTGGGAGGACGCGAGCGGGTACGTGATCTACTACGAGCACATCGAGGCGCTGCAGGATGCGCACCCGGACCAGTTCGATACGCTGGTGGAGATCCTGCGCGACGCGGTCGCCTCGTGGAAGGAGGACGACACCGCGATGGTCGTGCTGCTTGCGGGCGGCAAGCCGCCGAAGGGCGTGAAGCGGCTGAAGAAGGAAGCGGAAACGGATTGACTACGGGCACACGACCGGGATGCGCTCCGCCAGTCGCACCTCCGCCGGCGTGATCTCCGCGCGATAGGCGAGCACTTCCACGCCGGCGGCGATCGCCGCGCGCAGCGTGCGGCCGTATTCATGGTCGATGCCGTCGGCGGGATGCACCTCGCGCACGTCGCCGCGCTGCACGCAGTAGAGCTGCACGGGGCGCGCGCCGTGTGCCTTGAGGCGCATCAGCTCGCGCAGGTGCCGGGTACCGCGCTCGCTCACGCAATCGGGGAATAGCGCGACGCCGCGCGAAGCGGCCGCCGTGACGTTCTTCACCTCGACGTAGCAGGGCTCGCGGCCTTCGGCCTGCAGCAGCAGGTCCACGCGGCTGCGCTCCTCGCCGAACGGCACCTCGCGCCGCACGCTCGAATAGCCGCGCAGCTCGGCGATGACCCCGGAGGCGAGCGCTTCGGCGACGAGCGCATTGGGCAGCCCGGTGTTGATGCCGACCAGCACGTCGTCGGTCACCTCGACCAGCTCCCAGGTATGTCGATACTTGCGCGTGGCACTGTCGCTCTCGGAAAGCCACACGCGGCTGCCCGGCTCGCAGCAGCCCATCATCGAGCCGGTGTTGGGGCATGACGCCGTGATCACGCCCTGCGGAAGCTGGATGTCCGCGAGGAAGCGCTTGTAGCGGCGGATGAGCCGGCCTTCGACGAGCGCGCGCGGGTAGCGCATTCAGTCCGCGGACTGTTGCTGCTGCCCTTCCTGCGCGTCGATCTGGCGGCGGACCTCGTCCATGTCGAGCTCCTTCACCTTCGCCACCACCTGCTCGAAGGCGCCCTGCGGCAGCGCACCGGGCTGGGAGAAGACGATGATCTGGTCGCGAAACACCATGAGCGTCGGGATCGAGCGGATCTGGAAATGCCCCGCGATCTCCGGCTGCTCCTCGGTATTCACCTTGGCGAACACCACGTCCGGATGCTTCTCCGCCACCTTCTCGAACACGGGAGCGAAGCCGCGGCACGGGCCGCACCACTCGGCCCAGTAGTCGACGATGACCGTGGGGTTGGACGTGACGACCTGCTCGAAATTTTCCTTCGTGAGCTCGATGACGGGCATTGCAGCCTCCAGCGTTCGCGACCAGTTGCAGGGATTGGACACTTTGACCGAACGCGGTTCCGCCGGCCAATGGGAAATTCCAATCCTGCCCATAGGCGCGGCCAATCCGTTCAGACCATGCGTCCCGGCGCCTTCGGCTCGCGCAGGCGGGCCGCCATCTCCGCGAGCGCCGTGGCGAGCCGCCGGAGCGCCTCGTGCGTATCGGCGCTGCGCAAGGCGCCTTCCGCGTCGAACGCCTCGTGCGCGCGCGGCAGCGTGAGCTGCGTGCCGAGCACCGTCACGCCGAGTGCCGCCAGGATCTGCCGCAGGTGCATGAGCCCGCGCACGCCGCCGAAGGCGCCTGGCGACGCGCCCACCATTGCCGCGACCTTGTTGCGGTAGGGCGCGAGGCCGCTGTTGTCGCCCTTGCCGTCGCCGATGCTGCGCGAGACCCAGTCGAGCGTGTTCTTGAGCAGTGCGCTCACCGACGAGTTGTTCTCGGGAGAGGCGATGAGCAATGCATCGTGCTGCATGAAGAGCTCGCGCAGGCGCATGCCGTTCGGGGGCATGCCTTCGGCCGCCTCGAGGTCGCCGTGGTAGAGCGGCATCGGGTAGTCCTGCAGGTCGATGCAAGTGGCCTCGCCGCCGGCCGCGCGCACCGCCTCCGCTGCGACGCGCGCGAGCTTCTTGTTGAGCGAGTCGCGGCGCGCACTGCCCGCGAACACGAGGATGCGCGCCGCGCTCAACCGGGCCTCCAGGGGTTCATGCGTTCTCCTCGTGGCGTGTCGTTCAGGGAAGGTCGAAGACGAGCACCTCGGCCGCGCGCCCGTTCGCGAGACGCACCGCCTGCTCGCCCGTGATCTTGAGCGCATCGCCCGCGCCGAGCGCCTGGCCGTTCACCTCGAGTCCGCCGCGGATGACGTGGACGTACGCGCGGCGGCCGGCGGCGAGCGTGAATTCCGCAGCCTCCCCGGCGTCGAACAGTCCCGCGTACAGGAAGGCATCCTGGTGGATGGTGACGGAGCCGTCCCGGCCGTCGGGCGAGGCCACGAGCCGCAGCCGCCCGCGCTTGGAATCCGGGTCGAAGGTCTTTTCCTCGTAGCCCGGCTGCACGCCGCGGCGGTCGGGCTCGATCCAGATCTGCAGGAAATGCACCGGGTCACGATCGGAGCCGTTGTACTCGCTGTGGGTCACGCCCGTGCCCGCGGTCATGCGCTGCACCTGGCCGGGCTGGAGGACCGAGCCGTTGCCCATGGAATCGCGGTGCGCGAGGGCGCCCTCGAGGACGTAGCTGATGATCTCCATGTCGCGGTGGCTATGCGCCCCGAACCCCATGCCGGGCTGCACGCGGTCCTCGTTGATCACGCGGAGCGGTCCGAACCCCATGTGCGCGGGATCGTGGTAGCCGGCAAAGGAGAAGCTGTGGAAGGAGTCCAGCCAGCCGTGCTGGGCATGGCCGCGTTCGGCGGCCTTTCGAGTCTCGATCATGGCATGACCTTCGGATGGATTGAATGGTAACGGTTATGATGGGGTTGGACTTTCGATCTTTCCAGCGAAATGTTTTGGCCCACTTGTTCAGTATTGTCGAATGATCCGGCTGTCGCTTGAAGCGCTCGAGATGATGGACGCCATCGAGCGCCGCGGGTCGTTCGCAGCCGCGGCCGAGGAGCTGCATCGCGTGCCGTCAGCGATCACTTACTCCGTGCGGCAGATCGAGGAGGCGCTCGACGTGCAGCTCTTCGATCGCCGCGGCCATCGTGCGGTGCTCACCGCGGCGGGCCGGGAGTTGCTGGTCGAAGGGCGCCGGCTCATCCGCGCCGCCGAGGACCTCGAATGCCGCGTGCGGCAGGTCGCGAAGGGCTGGGAAGCCGAGCTGCGGCTGGCAGTGGACACGATGGTGGCGGTCGAGAAGCTCTTCGGGATGCTGGAGGCGTTCTACGCGGAGAACAGCGGCACGCGCGTGCGCATCTCGCACGAGGTGCTCGCGGGCACCTGGGACGCGCTCGCTTCCGGCCGCGCGGACCTCGCCATCGGCGCCGCGGGCGATGCGCCGGCGGGGCGCAACTATCCCACGCGCGTGCTGGGCAGCGTCGAGATGGCTTTCGTGGCGGCTCCGTCGCACGCGATCGCCAGCGAGCCGCAGCCGCTATCGGATGCGAGCATCCTCGCGCACCGCGCCATCGGCATTGCCGACACGTCGCGGTCGCTGCCGATGCGGACGGTGGGATTGCTCTCGGGGCAGGACGTGCTCACGGTGCCCTCGCTGGAGGCGAAGACCGCGGCTCACGTGGCCGGTCTCGGCGTGGGCTTCCTGCCGCGGCGCATCGCCGAGCGCGAGGCCGCCGCGCAGCGCCTGCGCATCTTCGCGGTGGAGAATCCCCGCGCCCCCGTCGAGGTGCTCGTCGCGTGGCGGCCCGGCTCCATGGGCAAGGCGCTGCGCTGGTTCACGAGCCGGCTCGAAGACCCGGCCGTCGCCGCGAGCCTGCTGCCGTGACGTACCGCGGCCGCTTCGCGCCCTCGCCGACCGGTCCGCTGCACTTCGGCTCGCTGGTCGCGGCCGTGGCGAGCTGGCTCGACGCACGCGCCGCCGGCGGCGAATGGCTCGTGCGTATCGAGGACCTCGACCGGCCGCGCAACGTGGCTGGGGCCGCCGAGGCCATCCTGCGCTCGCTGGAGCGGCTCGGCCTCGCGTGGGATGGCGAGGTCGTGTGGCAAAGCCAGCGCACCGGGCACTACGAGGCGACGCTCGAGCGGCTGCGCGCGATGGGCGTGGTGTATCGATGCCGCTGCTCGCGGCGCGAGGTGGCCGACTCGGCGCTCCATGGCATCGAGGGCGCGATCTATCCCGGGACCTGCCGCGAGCTGCACCTGCTGCCGGCGGTGCCGGGCGCCGATCGCGCGCGGGCGCCCGAGGCCGCGATCACGTTCGAGGATCGCGTGCAGGGGCTCATCGTGCAGAAGGTCGCGCGCGAGATCGGCGACTTCGTCCTCAAGCGGCGCGACGGCCTGCACGCGTACCAGCTCGCGGTGGTCGTCGACGATGCCGGGCAGGGCGTGACCGACATCGTGCGCGGCGCGGACCTGCTGTGGTCGACGCCGCGGCAGATCGCGCTGCAGCAATGGCTGGGGTATCCGTCGCCGCGCTACCTGCACGTGCCGGTCGCCGCCAACGCCCGCGGCGAGAAGCTCTCCAAGCAGACGCACGCGGCGCCCATCGACACGCTCGCACCGCAGGAAGCGCTCGCACGCGCGTTCGCATTCCTCGGCCAGCCGGCGCAGGAACCCGCGCCCCCGCACGAGATGCTGCGTGCCGCGGCGGCCGCGTGGCAGGTCGCGCTCATTCCCGCGCGTCCCGCCATCGTCCTCGACGCAACGCCGGCCTAAGCGGCGATGCCTCGCGCACCGGAGCTGATGCGCGAAACCGCGCCGGCGCGGTCGTGCACGTCCAGCTTCAGGAAAAGCTGCTTGATGTGATAGGCCACGGTGTTGCCCGAGACGCCGAGCCCGTCGGCGATCTCCTGGTTGCTCTTGCCCTGGGCGATCATGAGCGCGATCTCGCGCTGCTGCGGCGACAGCGGCAGCCGCCCCATCGCCTGCACGAAGCGCAGGATCATCGGCTCCTGCCGCTGGATGCGCACGCCGACGAGCGCGTCCTCGGCTTCGGGGTCGTCGTTCAGCCAATAGGCACGCATGATGTAGCGGCCCCAGCGCGAGTCGAAGGTCATCACCGGCGGCGTGCCCTCCTCGCCGTGCGCGACCGCGTCCAGCTTCGCGCACAACCCGCGCAGCGCCCGCGCGGCGCGCTCGTTCACGATGGAGCGCAGGCTTGCCGGGTTGATTTCCGACGTGGTCGCGAGCAGCAGCAGCCGCCGGCCTTTTTCCGACCCGTGGCGAACGCTGCCGTCGCGGTCGGTCACCAGCATCGCCTCGTCTTCCGAATCCTGGAAGGCGAGGCCGCCATTGTCGGCCTGGGCCTCGCCGCTCGCGACGCCGTGGGCAACGTAGCGGATGACGCTCGCGAGGTCCGCGCGTTCCTTGGCGGTGAACGGGGGCGCCTCGGGCGAGCGGTAGAGCGACAGCTGCCCCAGCGCCGCGCCCTGCTCGCGTACGATGCCGTAGAGCACGTGGTGCGCATCCAGCCGCCGCAGGATCTCGTTGTAGTAGGCGCTGCGCGCGAGGTCGCCCTCGACGCTCGTGGCCATGACGCCGTCGGGTTGTGCCGCCCGCTCCAGGAACGCGCGCCGGAAGGACGCCTCCCGGCCGTCGTAATAGCGCTCGAAGTAGAGCGACATCAGCTCCGGCGGCAGCATGCGCTCGGCGAACATGTTGCTCATCTCGCCGCGCGTGTCGACCCAGAAGAAGGCCGCGGAGTCGCTGGGCACCAGCTCGCGCAGCGCCGGCAGCAGCGACACCATCAGCAGCTCGCCGGGCAACCCCAGGCAGCAGAGCTGGCGAATGCGCGCACGCACGGACGATTGCTTCACCGTACCGGCCCCGGTCCCTTGAAGTCGAGCAGCAGGTAGGCGCGCACCGGCCGCGCGAAGCCGTGCAGCGGGACATCGCCCATGTCCTCGGCGAAGACCAGCGCCTCCACCTCCGAGTGCACCCTCTGCGACACGAGGATGTGCCCGGGCTCGGCCATGTCGCACAGCCGGCTCGCCATGTTGGTGACGGTGCCGATGGCGCCGTAGTCGATGCGGCCCTCGAAGCCGATGGCGCCCACGGTGGCGTAGCCCTGCGCGATGCCGATTCCCAGGCCGAGCGAATAGCCCTTCTTCTTCCACAGCGCGGAAAGCTGCAGCGCGTCTTCCTGCATGGCGAAGGCCATCTCGACCGCGCGCCGCGCCGGATGCTGCAGGGGCAGCGGATCGTTGAAGAAGACCATCAGGCCGTCGCCCGTGAAGCGCTCCAGCGTGCCCTGGTACTCGAGCACGCGCCGTCCCATCGCGGCGTGGAATTCCGCGAGCGCCTTCATGACCTCCTCCGGATCCGCCGTCTCGGCGAAGGCGGTGAAGCCGCGCAGGTCGAGGAATACCACCGTGATCTCGCGCCGGTGGCTCGCCAGCGGATCGTCGGCGCCGCCGGCGAGGATGAGCTCGGCCAGCTGCGGCGAGAAGAAGCGCTTGAGCCGCGTGAGCTTCTCGACGCGCGCCACCTCCTCGCCCACCCGCGCCTCGAGCGTGCGGTTGAGCGCGGCGAGCTGCGAAGCCTGGCGCTGCACGGTGTCGTAGAGGCGGCGGATGCGAAGCAGCGAGCGCACGCGCGCGAGGAGCTCCGGCGGGTTCACCGGCTTGGCGATGAAGTCGTCGGCCCCCACCTCCAGCCCGCGCACGCGCGCCTCGCGATCCTCCAGGGAAGTGATCATCACGACGGGCAGCATCTCGAGGGCGGGCTGCGCGCGGATGGCGCGGCACACGTCGTAGCCCGAGATGCCCGGCATCAACACGTCGAGCAGGAGGAGCTCGGGCGGGTCGCGGCGCATCAGGTCGAGCGCTTCCTGCCCGCTCGCCGCGACGGTGACGCTGTAGCCGTGGAACGCGAGCAGGTCCTCGAGCAGCTTGAGGTTGGCCGCCGTGTCGTCGACGACGAGCAGGCGCCCGCCGTCGCGCGTCGCGGCGTTCGGCGGTGCGGCAGCGGTCGCGTGCGCGCTCATCCCGGTTTTCTTAGTATCGATGCGATCATGTCGAGCAGTTGACGAATGTTAACCGGTTTGGCGACATAAGCGTCGAATCCCGCATCGCTGATCTTGCGCCTGTCCGCGTCCATCACCGAAGCGGTCACGGCGAGCGCCGGGAGCGCGCCGCCGCACGAGGCGCGCAGCCGCGGCAGCAGCTCGTAACCCGAGAGCCCCGGGAGCTGGATGTCCAGCAGCGCGAGCGCCGGGGCCGCGGCCGCGACGTCCTCCAGCGCCGCCTCCGCGCTGCCGAACGCGGCCACCTCGTAGCCGTGGTGGGCGAGCACGTCGCGCAGCAGCCGCCGGCTGCGCTCGTCGTCCTCGACGACGAGGATGCGCTCAGGCATCGGCCGGCAACAACGGGAATCGCGCGGTGAAGACCGAGCCCTGCCCCGGCCGGCTCTCGACCGTGAGCGTGCCGCCGTGCAGCTCCACCAGCCGCCGCGACAGCGCCAGCCCCAGCCCGGTGCCCTCGGCACGCCGCGAGCTCATGCGCGCCTGGCGGAATTCCTCGAAGATCGCCTGCTGGTCTTCGGGGTCGATGCCGATGCCCGTGTCGCGCACCCGCAGGACCAATGCACCGTCTTCCACGCCGGCCTGCAACGCGACCTCGCCGCCGGGCGGCGTGAACTTGACGGCGTTGGAAAGCAGGTTGATCACGACCTGCTTGAACTTGCGCTCGTCGCCCCGCCACGAATCGGTGCCCCGGCCGGCTTCGCAGGAGAAGCGCAGGCGGCCGCGCAGCGCGCGCTCGCGGATGAGCGTGGCACAGTTCTCGACCGCGGCACGCACATCGAACGGGTGCACGTCGAGCTGCATCCGGCCCGCCTCGACCTTCGACAGGTCGAGGATGTCGTTGATGAGCGAGAGCAGGTGCTGGCCCGAGAGGTGGATATCGGCGACGTATTCCAGCTGCTTCGCGTTGAGCGGGCCGAACATCTCCTCGCGGAGCACATCGGAGAAGCCGATCACGGCGTTGAGGGGCGTGCGCAGCTCGTGCGACATGTTCGCCAGGAACTCGCTCTTGTGGCGGTTGGCCATCTCGAGCTCGGCCGTCTTCTCGGCCACGCGCTGCTCGAGGCCCGTGGTATAGCCCTGGAGCTGGTCGGCCATGCGGTTGAACTCGCGCGCGAGCGCCTCGACCTCGTCACCCGTGCGGATGCCGATGCGCGTGGAAAAATTGCCCCCGGCGATCTTCTCGGCGCCGCGCTGCACCTCGAGGATCGGCTGCGCGAGCCGGCGAGCGAGCACGTAACCGGACACGAGCGCCACGAGGAGCCCGATGCCCATCACCGTGAGCGTGCGGGTGAGCGAGTCGTACATCGCCTGCAGCACCTCGCGCCGCGGCTGCTCGGCGACCACCAGCCATTGCGTGGCCGGGATGAGCGCCGCGGAGATGAGGACGTCGCCGCCCTCCAGCCCGCGTCCCTCGAACATGCCGACGACCGTCTCGCCGCCTTGCGCGACCTGCGCGCGGATGCGCTTGAGCGGGGTGTAGGCGGAAAGGTCCGGGCGCCGCACGACGAGGCTCAGGTCGGGGTGGGCGACGAGGTTGTCCTGGCCATCGACGGCGTAGACGAAGCCGCCGCGCCCCACGCGGATGTCGCCCACCACGTCGCCCACGAACTTGAGGTTGAGCTCGGCGAGCGTCACGGCGCCGCCGCGTCCCGCATCGCGCACTGCCAGGGTGAGGTGCGGCACGGAGCCCTCGCGAAAGAACGCGGGGCTGTAGTAGGGCTGGCGGGGGCGGGACTTCACGAACGCGTCGAGGCCCGCCACGTCGCGGCCGCTGTCGACCTCGTCCAGCTCCGAGCGCGACACGCGCAGGCGCTCGCGGCCGCCGGCGTCGACGCCGCGAACCTCGGTGATCGCCGGCACCAGCTTGAGGATGCGCTGGTACTCGAGGCGCCGCTCCGTGAGCCCGAGCAGCCCCGCGCTCCACGGCAGGCCGCTCACGTCCACCAGCTGCCGCTCGATCGATTGCAGGAACTGCCCGATGCGATCGGCCGCGGCGCGTGCCTCCGCGCGCTGCAGGGCCGCGGCGTCGCGCCGGCTCGCGTCGTAATCGAAGGCCATCTCGACCACGCCTTCGGTGACCAGCACGCCGCCCACCAGCGCCACGAAGATCGCTGCGTACTTGCGGAAGAGCGACTTGCGCAGCGGCGTGGCCATCGCTCAGGGCGCCGCGTCGCGCGGGTAGAAGTCGGTAGCGAGCAGCAGCAGGCGCTGCGGCGGCGCCGGGCGCGTGCCGCGCCAGGTGTCCGTGTTGATGGCGAAGCGGAAGGCCTCGGGATGCTCGACCGGCAGCTCGCCCACGGGAAAGCCCTGCAACACGCTGCGTGCCATGCGCACGACGCGCCCCGACGGATCGTCGAACGACTGCGAATACGACATGAGCCCGCCCATCCGCACGAAGCGGTCGTTGCCGTAGATCGCGGGAAGGCCGGATGCGCCGAGGAGGGCCACGATCTCGGCGCCGAAGCGGTGGGTCACGCCCGCCTCCGGCACGAGCCACGCGTCCACGCCGGCGGCCGCCTGGTGCACGGCGGGCGCGAGCTGCTCGAGCGACTGGAAATGCACGCGCACGATCTCGATGCCGAGCGGGCCGCGCGCGGCCTGCGACATCTCGCGGAAGGCGCTGGTCGAGAAGGCGTAGCGGTCGCCCAGGACGCCCACGCGGCGGGTGTTGGGGAAGGCCTGCCGGAGGATCTCGAGCTGCTTCGCGCCCAGCGGCACGTGGAACGAGAACCCCGAGACGTTGCCGCGTGGCCGCTGCGTGTCCGTCACCAGGCTCGAATCGATCGGATCGGTGATGCTGATGAACAGGATCGGGATGGCGTGCGTCTGCTCCCGCAGGCCGTAGACGAGCTCGGCGCCGGGCGCCACGATGAGCGCCGGACGCGCCGCGACGATCTGCGCGGTGGCCGCGCGCGTCGCATCGGGCGACAGGACCGAGACCTGGCGCACGTCCACCCTGGCCCCGGTTCCGGCCTCGATGCGGCTTGCAAGCGTGCGGACGTCGACCGGCCCGGGCGGCTGGGGCTCGATCACGATGACGTAGGGTGGCAGGGCATGGCCCGTCCAGCCGCAGGCGGCGATGGCGAGGGTGCAGGCGGCGAGTGCAAGGTGCGTTGCGCGCATGGGCTGGAACCCTCGATCGCGGACCCGGTACGGCGGTGCGCAGCGGCCCCGCGGATCTCCGGTACTGTTCGGAGCTCGCCCAGTTTGTCACGATTCGATCCCGGGCCGAACCGGCCGCTCCTACCCCCCGGGGTAGGGTTCCGCGGCAGGCGCTGTCCTATGCTGGCGGGGATGACCCCCGGAGACCGTCCCGCCTTCGCCCTGCAGCCTGCGAGCGGCTCGCTGGCGCAGGCGTATCGCCTGCGCCGTGCCGAGTCCGCGCGCGACTGGGAAGAGGTCGAGTCGCTGCGCCACGCGGGGCTCGCCAGCCGCGGCGAGATCCTGCCTTCCGCGCCATCCTCGATGCGCGACGAGATCGACAGCGCGCCCAACACCATCACCTTCGTGCTCGCCGCGGAGGGGCAGGCATTGGGCACCACTCGCTCCAGCGTCACCTCCGCATTGCGGCGCGCACCACTGCCCGCGCAACGTGTGTTCAGCCGCGAGATCGTCGCCGCCTTCGGCGCCGATGCCACCGTGGTCGAGGCGAGCCTCACCTTCGTCGACGTGTTGCTGGCGCACGATCCGCGCGATGCGCTCTTCCGCCTCTTCAAGGCGCACATGCTGCATTGCGCGGCAGTGGAGGCCGACGCGCTGGTGGTCACGGCGCGCCTGCCGCAGCTCGGTTTCTACCGGCGCTCGCTCAACATGGAGATCCTCTCCGGCGCCGAGGCTTGGCCCGGCATGGCGACGCCGCGCGTGCTGATGGGCGTGGCGCTGCGCCAGCACGCGCCCGCGCTCCTCAGGCGGCTGCCGGTCTTCGGCGCGACTCCCGAGGAAGAACGCGCCTTCGCCGGGCTCCAGGGAAGCTCTGCTTCCGCAGGTCCCTAGAACCCGATCGCGCAGCCGTCCTTGCGGTGGTCGCTGCCCGCGCAGTAGCCGTCGTCCAGGCGGTAGATGAGTTGCGCGCCGCCGAAGCCGAACTGCGGGCGGTCGGAAGGCACCACGCGGTGGCCGCGGGCCGCCAGCGCTTCCCGCACCGCTGCCGGCATCGCGTCCTCGACGCTCACCGTCATGTCGGTGTTGACGATCCAGCGCGGGCCGTCGCTGCATGCCTGCGGGTTCTGGTTGTAGTCGACGAGCCGCACCACCATCTGCACGTGGCCCTGGGCCTGCATGTTGCCGCCCATGACGCCGAAGCCCATCACCGGCTCGCCTCCGCGCGTGAGGAACCCGGGGATGATCGTCTGGAACGGACGCTTGCGCGGCCCGACGAGGTTCGGATGGCCCGGCTTGAGGCTGAACCCCGCGCCGCGGTTCTGCATCGAGATGCCCGTGCCCGGCACGACGACACCGGAGCCGAAGCCCATGTAGTTGGACTGGATGAAGGAGAGCATCATGCCGCGCTCGTCCGCGGTGGCGAGGTACACCGTGCCGCCGCCCGCGGGAATGCCCGCCTTGTGCTCCCGGGTGCGCTTCATGTCGATGGCTTTCGCGCGCTGCTCGAGGTACGCCGGATCGAGGAGCTGCGCGGGCGTGACACGCATGTGCTCGATGTCGGTCACGTTCGCCCAGACGTCGGCGAGCGCCATCTTCATCGCCTCGACCTGCAGGTGGACGCTGTCGGGCGAATCGACCGGCATGGACGCGAGGTCGAAATGGCGCAGCATGCCCAGCGCCATCAGGGCGGCGATGCCCTGGCCATTGGGCGGGATCTCGTGCAGCTCGTAGCCCCGGTATTCGACGGCGATGGGATCCACCCAGTCGTTGCGGTGCTCGGCCAGGTCCTGCGCGGTCATGGCGCCGCCCTCGGCCTGCGACGCAAGCGCGATGCGCTCGGCGAGCGGACCGCGGTAGAAGCTCTCGCCGCGCGTGGAGGCGATCTCCTCGAGCGTTTCGGCCTGCTGCGGGCAGTAGAAGCGTTCGCCGGCGTAGGGCGCGCGGTTCTTCGGCAGGAAGGTCCACGCGAACTCGGAGAAGGCCTTCAGCGCCACGGCCTGGTTGGCCCAGCTCTGCGCCGTGATCGGCGAGACGAGGTAGCTTTCGCGCGCGTAGCGGATCGCCGGCTCGAAGAGCTGCTCGAAGGGCAGCTTGCCATAGCGCTTCGAGAGCGTGACCCAGGCGGAGACGCAGCCCGGCACCGTCACCGCATCCCAGCCGAGCTTCGGCATCTCGGTCTTGCCGGCGAAGCGCTCGGGCGTCCACGCCGCGGGTGACCGGCCCGAGGCGTTCAGCCCCACCAGCCGCTGGCCATCCCAGAGGATCGCGTACGCGTCGGAGCCGATGCCGTTGGAGGTGGGCTCGACGACGGTGAGCGCGATCGCCGCAGCGAGGCCCGCGTCGACGGCGTTGCCGCCCTTCGCGAGCATCTGCAGGCCCGCCTGCGCGGCGAGCGGCTGCGAGGTGGCGACGACGTTTTTCGCGAGCACGGGCATGCGCTGCGAGGGATACGGGAAATTCCAGGAGAACATTCGCTCACTCCGCCTTGATGTCGTTGTCGTGGATGACCTTGGCCCAGCGCTGCGTGTCCGCTCGCACCATCTGCGCGAATTGCGCCGGGCTGCCGCCCGCGGGCTCGAACCCGAGCTGGTCGAAACGCTCGCGCACGCCGGGCTCCGCGAGGACCGCGTTGACGCCGCGGTTGAGGCGCTCGACGATCGCCGGCGGCAGGCCGGCGGGACCGTAGAGCCCGAACCAGGTGCGGCTCTCGAAGCCCGGCAGCGTGTCCGCGATCGGCGGCACGCCCGGCAGCAGCGGCGAGGGCTCGGCGGTCGAGATGCCGAGCGCCTTCAGCCGGCCGGCCTTCACGTGCGGCTGCACCGTCATGATGTTGTCGAAGAGGATCGATACCTGCCCCGAGATGAGGTCCGGCACCGATTGCTGGATGCCCTTGTAGGGCACGTGCGTGAGGCGGATGCCGGCAAGGCTCGCGAAGTGCGCGGTCGCCAGGTGCACGACGCTGCCCACGCCGCTCGAGGAGTAGTTGAGCCGGCCGGGATTCTTCTTCGCGAGCGCGATCAGCCCGGCAAGGTCGTTCACGCCGAGCGAGGGCGGCACGACCAGGACGCGCGCGGCGCTGCCCAGCCACACGATGGGCGTGAAGTCCTTCTCCGGATCGTACGGCACCTTCGAAAGGTACGGATTGACCGAGTGCGTGCTGCTCGTGGCGAGCTCGAGCGTGTAGCCATCCGGCGCGCTCTTGGCGACGAAATCCGCGCCGATCGCCCCACCCGCGCCCGGTTTGTTCTCGATGACCACGGCCTGTCCCAGCCGCGCGCCGAGCCGCTCGCCCACGGCGCGCGCGAGCACATCGGTCGGCCCGCCCGCGGGAAACGGCACGACGAGCCTGAGCGCCCGCGCGGGCCACGCTCCCTGTGCCGACGCGGCGAGCGACGCGAGCGAGAGCACGCAGCAGGCAATGAATCGCGCAAGCATGAGGGAGTGTTCTGCGAAGGAACGCGGCAGGAAGGCTTCCGGCCAGATGTTAGCATCGCCCAAAAGAAGGAGCCGCGATGACGAGCGAGATATCCGCGCTGGTGTTCGATGCCTACGGGACGCTGTTCGACGTGCACTCCGTCGCGCGCCTCGCCGAATCGCTCTTCCCCGGCAAGGGCGCGGCATTGTCGGCCGCGTGGCGCACGAAGCAGCTCGAATACACGTGGCTGCGCAGCCTCATGGACCGCTACGAGGACTTCAACAGCGTGACCGTATCCTCGCTCGGGTGGGCGCTCGAGTCGCTCGGCCTGCGTGAGGAGGAGCGGGCCTCGCGTGCGCTCCTCGAGGAATATCGCCGGCTCGCCACGTTTCCCGAGGTGCCCGCCGCGCTCGAGTCGCTCTCGCGGCGCTGCGCGCTCGCCATCCTGTCCAATGGACACCCCGAGATGCTCGATGCGGTCGTGTCCCACAACGGCCTGCACGAGCGTTTTCGCGGCGGCGTGCTGTCGGTGCATTCCACCGGCCTCTTCAAGCCCGCGCCGCAGGTCTATGCGCTCGCCGAGGAGGCGCTCGGCGTGCCGCGCTCGATGATGGGCTTCGTCTCGTCGAACGGCTGGGATGCCGCGGGCGCGAAGTCTTTCGGCTTCCGCGTCTTCTGGATCAACCGCAGCGGCGCTCCCGTGGAGCGGCTGGGCGTGCGCCCCGATGCGGTGGTGACCAGCCTCGCCGAGATCGAGCAGCACCTCGGCTGATCACCCTCGCATTCACGCAGGCGCCGGCGAAGGCGTCGCGCGCCCGGTAGCGAGCCCTACTTCATGAGGCCCAGCAGCCGCGCCGAAGCCAGGTACGCCTTCTTCCGTTCTTCCAGGAACGCCGGAATCTTGTCGTAGGTGTAGTCGGTGAGCTCCAGCCCCTGCTCCACCATCTTGCGGCGGAACTCGGGGTCGCGATTGATCTCCTCGAACATGTCCGAGAGGCGGTGGCGCATCTCCTCGGGGGTGGACTTGGGCACGCCGATGCCGCGGTAGCCGCCATCCACCCAGTCGATGCCGAGCTCGCGGAACGTGGGCACGTCGGGGAAGTACGGCAACCGCTGCGGTGTGGCCACCGCGAGGAGCCGCGTCTTGCCGCGCTGTGCGATCCCGAGCGAGGAATAGGACATCGCCCCATCCACGTGACCGCCGAGGAGCGAGGCGATGAGGTCGCCGGTGCCCTTGAACGCGACATACGTGGTCTTGATGCCCGCGGCGTCGTTCAGGCGCGCATGCGCGGCGTGATTGGCCGAGTTGGTGCCCGAGCCCGCGAGGTTCAGCGTGCCGGGCCGCTTCTTCGCCTCGGCGATGAAGTCCTGGTAGGTCTTGAAGGGGGACTCGGAGCGGACGACGATCGCATCCGGCGTGTAGTTGAAGAAGATGATGTTGGTGATGTCCTCGGTCTTGTACTGGACGTTGCCCTCGAGCGGCTGCAGCACGATGTGCGGCAGGTTGGTGCCCATCACCAGGTAGCCGTCGCCGGGGAACTGGTTCAACTGCGACCACGCGAGCGCACCGCCGGCACCGGCCTTGGATTCGATGACCAGCTCCTGGCCCCATTTCCTGCGCCACACGTCCTGCTGCAACCGCGCGGCGGTGTCCGACTCGCCCCCGGGCGCGAACGCGATCAGGTAGCGGACGGGCCTTTCCGGATAGGCCGCGCGCGCGGGCAGTGCGAGCGATGCCGCCAGTGCGCCGCCGGCGGCCATGAATTCACGCCTTCTCATCTGTGCTTCCTCCGTCGTTGGATTTTCATCGGGCGCTGGCTAGAGCGCCTCTGCGATCGCCTTGCCGACTTCCTCCGTGCCCGCGGTGCCGCCCATGTCGCGCGTGCGCGGACCTTCCTGCAGCACGCGCTCGATCGCGCGCACGATCGCGTCCTCCGCCTGCCGGTAGCCGAGGTGCCCCAGCATCATCGCGCCCGACCAGA
This sequence comes from Usitatibacter sp., assembly GCA_035553995.1. Taxonomy (GTDB): domain Bacteria; phylum Pseudomonadota; class Gammaproteobacteria; order Burkholderiales; family Usitatibacteraceae; genus Usitatibacter. The sequence continues at coordinate 67,869 of DATMJE010000162.1, forward strand.
TCTGGCCGATGGGATTGGCGATCTTCTTGCCATAGATGTCGGGGGCGCTGCCGTGCACCGGCTCGAAGCACGACGGAAACTCGCGCTCCGGGTTCATGTTCGCCGAGGGTGCGATGCCGATCGTGCCCGTGCACGCGGGCCCCAGGTCCGAGAGGATGTCGCCGAAGAGGTTGGAGCCCACGACCACGTCGAACCAGTCCGGATGCTGCACGAAGTGCGCGGTGAGGATGTCGATGTGGTACTGCGACGTCTTCACGTCGGGATATTGTGCGGACACCACCTTGAAGCGCTCGTCCCAGTACGGCATGGTGATCGAGATGCCGTTGGACTTGGTCGCGGAAGTGACGTGCTTGCGCGGGCGCGTACGAGCGAGCTCGAACGCGAACTTCATGATGCGGTCGGTGCCGCGCCGCGTGAACACCGAGAGCTGTGTCGCGAACTCCTGGTCCGTGCCGGCATACATGCGGCCGCCCGCGTTCGAGTACTCGCCCTCGTTGTTCTCGCGCACGACCCAGAAATCGATGTCGCCCGGCTTGCGGTTGGCGAGCGGGCTCGGCACGCCCGGCATGAGCCGCACCGGGCGCAGGTTCACGTAGAGCTGGAACTCGCGCCGGATCGGGATCAGCAGGCCCCACAGCGAGACATGGTCGGGCACGCCGGGAAAGCCCACCGCGCCGAGGAAGATCGCGTCGTGGTTGCGGATCTGCGCCAGGCCGTCCTCCGGCATCATGCGGCCGTGCTTCTTGTAGTACTCGCAGCTCCACGGCTTCTCGTCCCATTCCAGGGCGAAGCCGAACTTGCGGCCGGCGGCTTCCAGCACCCGCTGGCCTTCCGGCACGACCTCGTTGCCGATGCCGTCGCCGGCGATCACTGCGATGCGATGACTCTTCACGGGCGTTCCCTGTTTGGCTGTTGGGTAGGCGTCATTCGAAGAATTCCTCCAGCTCGGCGATCACGGCCTGCGGCACCTCCTCGGCGAGGTAGTGGCCGCCCTCGAGGGCCTTGCCGCGCACGTCGCTCGCCACACGCCGCCATTCGTCGAGCGGCCTGAAGCAGCGCTCGATGATGCCATGCCGTCCCCACAGCGCGAGGAGCGGTGCCGCGAGGCGCCTGCCGGCTTCGCGATCGGCGCGGTCGTGCTCGAGGTCGATGGAGGCGGCGGCGCGGTAATCCTCGCAGCTCGCGTGGATCGCACCCGGCGTGAAGCAGCGCTCGTATTCGGCCCACGCTTCGGGCGCGAAGGGCTTCATGCCCGCGCTGCCCTCGGCCATCTTGTGGCGCAGGTACTGCTTCACGTCGGCCTCGATCATGCGCTCCGGCACCGGCGCGGGCCGGATGAGGAAGAACCAGTGCCAGTACGCACGCGCGAAGGCGTCGTTCGTCTGCTCGTACATCGCGAGCGTGGGCGCGATGTCGAGCACGGCGATGCGCATCACCGCCTGCGGGTGGTCCGCGGCGAGGCGGTGTGCCACGCGCCCGCCGCGATCGTGTCCGGCGAGGAAGAAGCGCTCGTGGCCCAGCGCCCGCATGAGCTGCACCTGGTCCGCCGCCATCGTGCGCTTGGCGTAGCTCGCGTGGTCCGCGGCCGCGGCGGGCTTGCCGGAGTCGCCATAGCCGCGCAGGTCCGCGGCGACCACGTTGAAGCGCTGGGCCAGCGCGGGCGCCACGCGATGCCACATCGTGCACGTCTGCGGATAGCCGTGGAGCAGCAGGAGCGCCGGGCCGGGCCTTTCGGGACCGACGACGGCGTGGATGTCGGCGCCGTCGACCGGGATCGTCACGTGGCGGAAGCCGGGAAAGAACGGGGAGGTGGGTGCCATGGTGGGCGTTATCGTAGCGCGCCGTCGCCCGGACCGAGCAGGCCCCGCAGCTCCGCCTTCACTACCTTGCCGTAATGGTTCTTCGGCAGGCGCTCCACGAAGCGGTACTCGCGCGGCCGCTTGAAGCGCGCGATGTGCTCGAGGCAGAGGCGATCCAGCTCCTCCACGCCCGGTGCCTCGCCACGCGCCACGATGAACGCGACGACCGCCTCTCCCCATTCGGCGTCCGGGCGCCCGACCACCGCCGCCTCGGCCACGGCGGGATGCCGCAGCAGCACTTCCTCGACCTCGCGCGGATAGATGTTGGAGCCGCCGCTGATGATGAGGTCCTTGCTGCGGTCCTTGAGCGTGAGGAAGCCGTCGCCGTCGAGCGCGCCGAGGTCGCCCGTCCACAGCCAGCCGTCGCGCAGCGCGCGCGCCGTGGCTTCGGCATCGTTCCAGTAGCCCGACATCACCACGTCGCCCCGCACGCACACTTCGCCGACCTCGCCCGCGGGCAGCTCGCGGCCGCCGGGATCGCGAATCGAGACGCGCACGACGCTGTGCGGCAGGCCCACGGACGCGAGGCGTTCGCGATGCCGCGGATGCGAAGCGTCCGCGTGGTGGCGCCTGGACAGCGCCGTGATCGTCATCGGGCTCTCGCCCTGCCCGTAGATCTGCGCGAGGCGCGGTCCCAGCACGCGCGTGGCCTGCTCCAGGTCGGCGAGGTACATGGGACCGCCGCCGTACACGAGCGTTTGCAGGCCGGTCGCGCGCGCGCCGCTCGCCTGCGCCGCGTCGGCGAGGCGCTTCACGATCGTGGGCGCGGCGAAGAAGGAAACGTCGCGATGCGCCTCGAGGAGATCGAGCACTTCGGCGGCATCGAAGCCGCCGCTCTCGGGAACGACCTGGGCCGCGCCTTTCACCAGGTGCGTGAACGTGTAGAGGCCCGAGCCGTGCGACATCGGCGCCGCATGCAGCAGCCGCCCGTGCTCGTGCACGGTATCGACGTCGCAGAGGTAGGAGAAGGTCATCTGCGCGAGGTTGCGGTGCGAGAGCATCGCGCCCTTCGGGCGTCCCGTGGTGCCGCTGGTGTAGAAGAGCCACGCGAGGGCCGCGGGATCGGCTTCCTGCAACGCGAGAGGCTCGTCGCTGCGGAATGGATCGAGATCGCCCGGGGAGCTCACGAGCAGGCGCGCCTGCGAGTGGCTGCGGATGTAGTCGATCTCGCGTGCGTGCAGCTTCGCGTTGATCGGCACCGCCGCGAGTCCCGCCCACCACGTCGCATACAGGCACTCCAGGTACTCGGGCGCGTTGGCCATGGCGATCGCCACGCGTTCACCGGCGGCAAGGCCCGCCTTCGTGCGCAGGCCGTGCGCGAGGCGGGCCACGCGGGCGGCCAGCTCGCCATAAGTCGCCCAGGCGCGGCGGCCCCGGTAGATGGCCGGGCTTGCCGGTGCGACGCGCGCCGCACGCTCGAGCCAGCTCGCCAGGTTCATGTCGTCGATGCCTCGCGGCAGCACATGCCGGGACCTTGCCGGAAACGGGAAATGTCCCGGATTTTGCCGCACGGGCGCCGCCAGCGGCCGGAACTCCGCGTGCCGCCCCGGCTTCCAACCTTCCCAGCCCCTGCGCGTGGCGACGTAGAATTCCCTCCTTTCGCCGCGACTCGCCAATGACCACCATCGTCGTCGTTCGCAAGGCCGAGACCGCGATCATCGCGGCCGATTCGCTCACCACCTTCGGCACCACGCGCCTCGCACCCGAATACGACCGCGCGCCGCACAAGGTGGCGATCTATCGCGACTCGTACATCGGTGTGGCCGGCAGCGCCGCGCACCAGCTCGTGCTGGAGAACCTGCTCGAGCGCCACCCGGACCTCGAGCTGCATGGCCGCGCGGCGATCTACGAGACCTTCCGCAAGCTCCACCCGGTCCTGAAGGACGAGGCGTTCCTCAACCCCAAGGAGGAGGAGGACGACCCTTACGAGTCGAGCCAGATGACGCTGATGATCGTGAATCCCTCGGGGGTGTACGCCGTGTACTCGATGCGCGAGGTGTTCGAGTTCGAGCGCTTCTGGGCCATCGGCTCCGGCCGGGATTTCGCGCTCGGCGCCATGCACGCGCTCTACGAGAAGACCAAGAGCCCGAGGACCATCGCCGAGGCGGGCATCATGGCCGGCGCGGAATTCGACACGGGTACCTCGCTGCCGATGACGGTGCACCAGGTGAAGCTCAACGGCAAGTAGATGCGACTCGACAAGTGGCTCTGGGCGGCGCGCTTCTTCAAGACGCGCACGCTGGCGGTGGAGGCGATCGAAGGCGGCCGCGTCTCGGTGAACGGCGACCGCGCCAAGCCCGCGAAGGAAGTGCGCGTCGGAGACACGCTCGCCGTCCGCCGCCCGCCCTTCGAGCACGTGGTCGTGGTGAAGGAGCTCTCGGACAAGCGCGGTCCGGCGAGCGTCGCGGCGCTCCTCTTCGAGGAAACCGGGGAGAGCCGTGCGCGGCGCACGGTGCTCGCCGCCGAGATGAAGTCGCTGCCGCAGCCGCGCTTCAAGGGACGGCCCACGAAGAAGACGCGGCGGGATTACGAGAAGTGGCTCGCGCAGGGCGACGACGAGTGACGTGGTTGTCGTCCCCGCGAAGGCGGGGACCCCATTGGGTTGATGGGATTCCGGCCTAAGGGGGAATGACCTCGATGGTCCGCGCCCCGCAGCACCCGTCGGGCCGCATGACGACGATCTCGGCGGGCTTCACGGTGCGTTGCGAGAGCGCGGCGATGTTCACCGCGTGCGTGACCATCGCCACATTGCCGTGAGGCTTCGTGCGCGCATAGCTTGCGATGCGCTTCAGCACCCGCGCGGTGGCATCGGCCTCGCGGTCGGGCGCGTCGATGAACAAGCCCAACGCCTCCCAATCCTCGGCCTCGCCGAAGGCGATGCGTGCGGTCTCGCGGCAGCGGCACCAGGGGCTCGTGTAGACCCGTGCGATGGGCACGCGCTCGGCACGCAGCCGTTCGCCCACGCGCCGCGCCTCCGCGCGACCCGCCTCGCCCAGGTTGCGCTGTGTCCTGCAATCGTCGAGGCGGAAATCCGGCGGATCGCCGTAGCCGCCCTCGGTCGATCCGTGGCGCATGAGGATCACGAGGCCGCCATGGCGCAGGCGCGACCAGATGTCCTCGAGCGCCATGCACGGCGCGGCCGCCGCGCCGAGCGCGGCCAGCAGCCACGCGCGGCGCGACAGGGCCATCCGCCGCGCCGCTAAAGCCTGACCGCGGGGTTGAGCGTGTAGCGGCCGGTGATGGACGCCTGACCGAGCACGTGCCCCGCCACTGCCGCGCGCACTTCCTTGCCGCCGAAGCGGCCCTGCAGCGGCAGGCGCTCGACATCGAGCGCGAATACCGTGAACACGTAGTGGTGCGGGATCTCGTCGTTCCACGGCGGGCACGGGCCGTCGTACCCGTAGTAATCGCCCGCCATGTCCTTGTCGTTCGCGAACCAGTCCGTATAGCCGTTGAGCCCCGTGCGCGAGCCATGCGCACCCTGCGGGCCGGGCTTGCCGCGCGGCACGACGCTGGAGGAGAACTCCCCCACGTTGATACCCACGGCAGACGCGGGCAAATCCACGACGACCCAATGGAAGAAGTCGACGCGCGGCAACGACTTCGGCACCGTGCGCCCTTCCTTGTTGACGTCGTCGCCGCGGCTGGGCACGTCGGGATCGTGGCAGATGAGCGCGAAGGACTTCGTGCCCATGGGAACGTCGAGCCACGCGAGCTGCGGGTTCTGGTTCTTCGACAGGGAGGCGTGGCTCTTCGGATCGGGCGCGCAGAAAGCGTACTCGGCCGGGATCACGCCCCCGTCGGAAAAGCTGGAGCTGGTGAGCTTCATGGCGGCACTACTTGGCCGGTGTCGCGGGCGCGGGCTCGCCCGGCTGGGTGATGATCTGCACGAGCTCGATCTCGAACACGAGCGTCGAGTTGGGCGGGATGAGCGGCGTGGGGCTGCGCGCGCCATAGGCCTTGTCCGGCGGGATGATGAGGAGCCGCTTGCCCTTCTCCTTCATGCCGATGAGGCCTTCGTCCCAGCCCTTGATGACGCGGCCGGCGCCGACCACGAGGCCGAACGGCGTGGGACGATTCTTCGAGCTGTCGAACTCGGCGCCCTTGAAGTCGGGCTTGCAGCCGTCGTACGTCCAGCCCGTGTAGCCGACGAGCACGGCGCTGCGGAACTGCACCACCTTGCCCGTTCCCTCCTGGAGGTCCTTCACCACGAGGTCCTTCGGCGGCGGCTGGCAATCGCCCGCCTTGGCGGTTGTCTTCGATTCCGCTGCCGTTGCCGGCGTCGAGGTTGCGGCGGCGGTCTTGCTCGCGGAGGTGCTGCTGTTGGCGGCATCGCCGCCCTGGCCCGTGCCGGCGCATCCGAATGCAAAAGCGGCGACGAGGGCCAGCGTGAGGGAGTTCTTCAAGGTGTGCTCCTGTTGTTGTTCGAAACGATCAGCGGCCCCGCGCCACGCCTTCACGGCGCGGATCGGCTCCGCCTTCCCATCCGCCCTTCACGCGGCGGATGCCCTGCAGGCCGCTCGTCATGTCGAGCAGGCGGACATCGTGGCCCATGGCCTTGAGCTCCGGCTCCCAGATCTCCAGCTCGGTGCCGCGCTCGATCTCCGTGGGACCGTTGCGGCTGTCGAAGTTCGGCAAATCGATCGCCCGCTGCATGTCGAGGTTCCAGTCGAGCGTGCCGATGAGGACCTTGGCCACGTAGCCGATGATGAGGCTGCCGCCGGGGCTGCCGACCGTCATCTCCAGCGTGCCGCCCTTGCCGAAGACGAGGAAGGGCGCCATCGAGCTGCGCGGGCGCTTGCCGGCCGCAACGCTGTTGGCCGTGACCTTGCCGTCCTCCAGCGGGAGGAAATTGAAGTCGGTGAGCTCGTTGTTGAGGAGGAAGCCATCGACCATCACGCGGCTGCCGAAGAAGGCCTCGATGGTGGTCGTCATCGAAACGGCGTTGCCCTCCGCATCCACGATGGAGATCTGCGTGGTGCCGGGGATTTCGTCGACGGGATCGTCGGCGAAAGCCATCTTCACCTCCCGCGGCTCGCCCGCCTGCGCCTTGCCCATGCTGCGATGCGCCTGGATGAGGCGCGAGCGCTCCGCAAGGTAGCCGCGATCGACGAGGCCCTGCACGGGAACGTCCACGAAACGGTCGTCGCCGACGTACCTGTTGCGGTCCGCGAAGGCGAGGCGTTCGGCCTCGGAGACGAGGTGCACCACTTCGGGCGTGTTGGGCTTCATCGACGCCAGGTCGAAGCGCTCGAGCTCGCCCAGGATCTGCAGGACCGCGATGCCGCCCGAGGAAGAAGGCGGCATGCCGCAGAGCTTCCAGACGCGATACGGCCCGCACAAGGGCTCGACATCGCGCACGCGATACGCGGCGAGATCCTCGAGCGAGAGGGTGCCGGGATTGCGGTGCGCGTGCACGGCTTTCACGATGTCGCGCGCGATGTCGCCCGTGTAGAACGCATCCGCGCCGCCGGCCGCCAGCGCCCGCAACGTGCGCGCGAATTGCGGATTCTTCAGCAGCGTGCCCGCCGGCTTGGGCTGCTTGTCCGGGCCGAAGAAGTAGACCTGCGCCGCCGGCTCGTCCGCGAGGCCCTTGTCCTCGCCGACCAGGTGGTGGATGCGCGGCGAGATCGGGAAGCCCTTTTCCGCGAGCTCGATCGCCGGCTCGAAGAGCGTCGCCCACGGCAGCTTGCCGTGGCGGACGTGCGCGATCTCGAGCAGCCGCGGCGTGCCCGGCACGCCCACCGAGCGGCCGCCCACGCGCGCCACGTTGAAGGGCCATGGCTTGCCGTTGTCCTGCTGGAAGAGCCGCGCCGTGGCGCCCGCGGGTGCCACCTCGCGCCCGTCGTAGGCGCGGACCTTCTTCGCCTTCGCGTCGTAATAGAGCAGGAAGGCGCCGCCCCCGAGGCCCGAAGCGCTCGGCTCGACGAGATTGAGCACGAGCTGGGTCGCGATCATCGCGTCGACCGCGGAGCCGCCCTTCTCGAGCATGCGCAGCCCCGCATCGACCGCCAGCGGGTGCGCCGCCGCGACCATGTAGCGCTGCGCGTGGGCGAGCTGCTTGGGCGTCCAGCCGCTCGGCGGCTCCGGCTGCGAGGGGCGCAGCTGCGCAGTTGCGGCGAAGCTGCACGCGATCAGGATTGACGCGAGGGGAAAAACCTTTCGACGCAGATGAACGCGGATGAACACAGATGAAACCCGATGAAGGGTTTCGCGTGCGTTCGTGTAGCGAGCCGGCTTCATCCGTGGCCGGGGCTGCGCACCGCTGCCTACATCCCGCCCAGGCAGACGTACTTGATCTCGAGGAAATCGTCGATGCCGTATTTCGAGCCCTCGCGTCCCAGGCCCGACTGCTTCACGCCGCCGAAGGGCGCCACCTCGTTCGAGATGATGCCCACGTTCACGCCCACGATGCCTGCCTCGAGCGCCTCGGCGGCGCGGAAGATGCGTCCCACGTCGCGCGAATAGAAATACGCGCACAGGCCGAACTCGCTGTCGTTCGCGAGCGCGACGGCCTCCGCATCGTCCTTGAAGCGGAAGAGGGGCGCGACCGGCCCGAAGGTTTCTTCGCGCGTGACCTTCATGGACGTGTTCATGCCGGTGAGGATCGTGGGCTCGTAGAAGAGGCCGCCGAGGCTGTGGCGCTTGCCGCCCGTCACCACCTGAGCGCCCTTGGCGACGGCATCGGCCACGTGCTCCTCGACTTTCGCGAGGCCATTGCCGTCGATGAGCGGACCGATGTTGACGCCGCTCTCCGTGCCGCGTCCGACCTTGAGGGCCTTCACCTTTTCCGCGAGCTTCGCCGCGAAGGCATCGTGCACCTTGTCCTGGACGTAGATGCGATTCGCGCACACGCAGGTCTGCCCCGCGTTGCGATATTTCGACGCGAGCGCGCCCTCCGCCGCGGCATCGAGATCGGCATCGTCGAACACGATGAACGGTGCATTGCCGCCCAGCTCGAGCGACATCTTCTTGATCGTATCGGCGCTCTGGCGCATGAGGATCCGGCCGACTTCCGTCGATCCCGTGAAGGTGATCTTGCGCACGATCGGGCTCGCGCAGAGCTCCTTGCCGATGGCGACCGGATCACCGGTAATGATGTTCAGCACGCCCTTGGGCATGCCGGCGCGCTCGGCGAGCTCCGCGAGCGCCAGCGCGGAAAACGGCGTCTGCTCGGCGGGCTTGAGCACGAAGGTGCAGCCGGCGGCGAGCCCGGGCGACACCTTGCGCGTGATCATCGCCGTCGGGAAGTTCCACGGCGTGATGGCGCCGACGACACCGATGGGCTGCTTCATCACGATGAGGCGGCGATCGTTCGTGGGGCTCGGGATCACGTCGCCATAGACGCGCTTGGCTTCCTCGGCGAACCACTCGACGAACGAGGCGCCGTAGGCGATCTCGCCCTTCGCCTCGGCGAGCGGCTTGCCCTGCTCCGTGGTGAGCAGCAGCGCGAGATCCTCGGCGTTGGCCATGATGAGGTCGTACCACTTGCGCAGGATCCTCGAGCGTTCCTTCGCCGGCAGCGCGCGCCATGCGGGCAGCGCCGCGTTGGCCGCATCGATGGCGCGCTTCGTTTCCGCCGTGCCCATGTCCGGCACGCTGCCGAGGATGCTGCCGTCCGCCGGGTTGTCGACGTCGATGCGCCCGCCGCCATCGGCCTCCACCCATGCGCCGTCGATGTAGGCACGGTCACGGAAAAGGCGGGGGTCCTTCATGGCGGGAACGGCGCTGCGGTCCTTCATCACGGCATTCATGGGTCACCTCCGGGGAATGGAAAAATTATACGCCGCGCCAAACGCGCGACTAACGCATGCGAAGTCACGACCGCATGGACTCGGAGTTAATATCGGCCACATCCCACGCCCGCGGAGACCGTCCATGCATCGCCTGCTTGCCGCCGTTGCCGTCGCCCTCAGCCTTGCCGCCACCGCCGATGCCGCGACCCTGCGATGGTCGAGCCAGGGCGACTACCTCACGGCCGATCCCATGGCCCAGAACGAGCTGCTCACGAACTCGATCAACGGGCAGGTGTACGAGTCGCTCGTGATGCGCGGCAAGAAGCTCGAGATCCTTCCCGGGCTCGCCGAGAAGTGGGAGCAGAAGGACCCGAAGACCTGGATCTTCCACCTGCGCCGCGGCGTGAAATGGCACGACGGCAGCGACTTCACCGCCGACGACGTCGTGTTCTCGATCAAGCGGCTGCAGGGCAAGACTTCCAACTTCCGCGTCTACGGCAACGCCGTGGGCGAGCCCACGAAGATCGACCAGTACACCGTGCAGCTCGTGACACCGGTGCCGAACCCGGTGATGCTGGAGATGCTCGCCAACAGCCTCTTCATGATGAGCAAGGCGTGGTGCGAGAAGAACAACGCCGTGAACACGCAGGACTTCACCAACGAGAAGGAGGCCTTCACGTCGCGCAACGCGATGGGCACGGGCCCGTACATCCTCGTCTCGCGCGAGCCCGACGTGAAGAGCACCTTCAAGAAGAACCCCAACTGGTGGGGCCTCAAGGCGGGCAAGGATTACTGGGACGGCAACGTCGACGACATCGTCTACCAGCCGATCAAGCAGGACGGCACGCGCGAGGCGGCGCTGCTCTCCGGCAACATCGATTTCGTCCTCGACCCGCCGGTGCAGGACATCGAGAAGCTGAAGGCCGACAAGGCGGTGAAGGTCTACGAGGGCCGCGAGAACCGCATCGTCTTCCTGCAGATGGACCAGGCCCGCGACGAGCTCCTGTACTCGAACGTGAAGGGCAAGAACCCGTTCAAGGACAAGCGCGTGCGCCAGGCCTTCTACCAGTCGATCGACGTGGAGGCGATCCATCGCGCGGTGATGCGCGGGCTCTCGGTGGTGACGCCGTACAACCTGCCCAACCCCGAGAAGGCCGGCATCCCGCCGAACCTCTACAAGCGTTATCCGTACGACGTCGCCGCGGCGAAGAAGCTGCTGGCGGATGCGGGCTACCCGAACGGCTTCGAGGTGCAGCTCGACTGCCCCAACAACCGCTACATCAACGACGAGAAGATCTGTGTCGCGGTCGCCGGCATGCTCGCGAAGGCGGGGGTGACGGTGAAGGTGAACGCGATTCCCCGCGCGCAGTACTTCCCGAAGGCGCAGCGCCTCGACGTGAGCTTCTGCATGCTGGGCTGGGGCGGCGCGACAACCGACGCCATCTTCACGCTGCAGCCGGTGCTGCATTCGCGCAACGACCAGGGCGACGGCGACTACAACTGGGGCAACTACAAGGACCCCGCGTTCGACGCGATGATCGACGAGGCCAAGGGCGACACCGACATGAAGCATCGCCAGGAGACGATCAACAAGGCGATGCAGTACTTCCACGACCACGTGTTCATGATCCCGCTGCACCTGCAGGTGATCCCGTGGGCCTCGCGCTCGAACGTGACGGTCATCCACCGCGCCGACAACTGGCTGCAGGCGACCTGGGTGAACGTGAAGTGACGGCACGGCCGTTTCGTCATCCCGGCGAAGGCCGGGATCCCATCATCGGGCCCCCGCCTTCGCCGGGGTGACCAGCACGGTGCCGTCATCCCGGCGTAGGCCGGGATCCCATCATTGGCCCCCGGCCTTCGCCGGGGTGACGGCAGCGTCGCTCCTCGTTCTCTGCCTGAATGCGGGCGCGGCCACGCTGCGCTGGTCCTCGCAGGGCGACTACCTCTCCGCGGACCCGCACTCGCAGAACGAAGGCCTGAACAACCTCGTCAACGCGGAGATCTACGAGCGCCTCACCACGCGCGACAAGGCACTCGCCATCGTGCCGTCACTGGCCACCTCGTGGGAGGCGCTCGGGCCCGCCACCTGGCGCTTCCACCTGCGCCACGGCGTCGCATTCCACGACGGCACGCCGCTCACGGCCGACGACGTGGCCTGGTCGATCGCCCGCGCGCAATCGCCCTCGTCCAACTTCAAGACGTTCGCAACACCGCTGGGGACCGCGCGGCGGATCGACGACTACACCGTGGACCTCGAGCTTGCGAAGCCGCTGCCCGCCGCCGTGATGCTCGAGAACGTGAACGCGATCTCCATCGTGAGCCGCGCGTGGTGCGAGAAGCACGGCACCCGGCAGCCGCAGGACTTCAAGACGGGCGAGGAAACGTACGCGTCGCGCAATGCCAACGGCACCGGCCCCTACGTGCTGGTGAAGCGGGAAGCCGAGATCGCGACGGTGCTCCAGCGCAATCCGCGCTGGTGGGGCGATGCCGAGGGCCGCCGGGAGGGCAACGTGGACGAGATCGTCTACCGCCCGATCAAGTCGGATGCGACGCGGATGGCGGCACTCCTCACCGGCGAGATCGACCTCGTGCTCGACCCGCCGCTGCAGGACCTCGCGAGGCTGCGCGCCGAGCCCGGCCTGCGTGTGGTCGAAGGCCCCGAGAATCGCGTCATCTTCCTCGCGATGGACCAGGAGCGCTCCGAGCTCAAGTACTCGGACGTGAAGGGCGCCAACCCGCTCAAGGACCTGCGCGTGCGGCAGGCCATCTACCAGGCGATCGACATCGACACGATCCAGCGCCAGGTGATGCGCGGCCAGTCCCGCCCGACCGGGTCGATGGTGCCCGCGCCGGCCGGGGCCTTTCCGGAGCTGGAGCCGCGGCTGCTGCCCTTCGACGTGGCGCGGGCGAAGGCGCTGCTCGCCGAGGCCGGGTACCCGGCGGGCTTCGAGCTCGGCCTCGACTGCCCCAACAACCGCTACGTGAACGACGAGCGCATCTGCACGGCGCTCGCGGCGATGCTGGCCAGGGCCGGCATCCGGCTGCGCGTGAACGCGATGCCGCGCGCACAGTTCTTCCAGAAAGTCGACCAGTTCGACATCAGCATGCACCTGTACGGCTGGGGCGGCGCCCCCACCGATCCCGGCTTCACGCTGACCCCGGTGCTGCACAGCCGCGACGGACATGGCAAGGGCGACTTCAACTCCGGCCACTATCGGGACGAGGCGCTCGACCGCACCATCGACGCCGCCGAGACCGAGCTGGACCCGGTTCGCCGCCGGCAGCTCATGTTCGAGGCGATGCAGCGGGTGCGCGCCCGGGTCTACGTGCTGCCCCTCCACCGCCAGATGATCCCATGGGCCGTCCGGACCAATGTCCAGGTCGTGCACCTCCCCAGCAACGTGCTCGAGGCGCTCTGGGTGCGTATCCAGTGTCGCACCCCCCTCCCGGCCGGCGTAAGCCCATGCTAGGCTGGATTCGTGTCAGGGAGACTACAAAAAGTCGTTGCGGCCTTCGCCGTCGTGTCAGCCTTCACCGCATCCGCGCATGCCGGCCTGGCAGCGCCTGCGGCCCCGAAGGGCACGTCGATGGACTGGTTCATCCAGTCGCTGGGCGAGCCCGCCCCGGACCGGGTCGAGATCGGCAGCGGCATTTTCCGGCCGACCTTCATCCAGGGCATGAACGCCGGCGCCACGGTCCATAACGGCATCTGGTCGGCGAGCCTCTTCGTGAGCCGCGCCACGCACATGGGGTTCGCGGACGACGGTGCCGCGCGCCTGGCGACCTCGCCGGTGGTCAATGGCACGATGTCGCGCCTGCTCTCGCGCGACCTGCGCCTGAGCCTCGACGTCTTCAACATGTTCGACCGCACGCCGGGCGCCACGGATTACTTCTCGGCGTCGCAGCTGTGGCAGCCGACGGCGCTTTCGGATACCTACCTGTTCCATCCGGGCGAGCCGCGAGGTTTTCGGGTGCGGGTGCGGAAGACCTTTTGACCCTTTGCGGGGCGTTGACGAGGCGGTCCCTGGTCGAGCCGGCCGTTTGAGTTGTCGGAACCTTTCGAAGAGTTTGGCAGGACTTCAGCGCGGCTTCGATGGGCAACCACTGCTCTGTCGGTTTAGCGGGCAGGAAAAACACTTGGCCTGCGATTCTGCGGGCAACCACCTCGTCGACCTCTCGACAGGGACGCGCCTCGTCGACGCCCCTCAACCGCTCGACCACTTTAGAGAGCACGCCGCTCCCACGTTCTTGCGAACGTGACGCTGGCCCCCACAACGTCCACTCCGGCCAAGTGCTTGTTTGCGCGAAAACCTGGTCAACTGGGTTTGGTGGGGCTGCACGGCATGGTGCCTGTATGCCCGGCACCATTCTTAAAATGGACATTGTGGCGGCCAGCGTTGAACGCGAGAGCGTTCTTTAGCGGCGTGCTCGCAAAAGTGTGGCAAGGCGATGCAGGCAAGGCGGGACATTGGCGAGGCGCGTCCCTGTCGAGAGGCCGATGAGGTGGTTGCCCGCAGAATCACCGACTAAGTGTTTTTCCCGCCCGCTAAGCCCCCGAAGCAGTGGTTTCCCCCCGAAGCCGCGCTGAAGTCCTGCAAAAGTCTTCCAAAGGTTCCGACACCATCAAACGGCCGGGTCGACCAGGGACCGCCTCGCCAATGTCCGTCTCTCAACCGGAGCACGCGTAGACCCTCGTCACGCCCCCCGCCTGGGGCGCAATCTCCCCCAACGACCGACACGCGCCATCCAGGCACAACTCGTACTCGCCTGCATAACCTGACCGCGTCAACCGCAGCTCCGAATGCCAGCGCGAGCGAGGCCGGTAGTGCCACCAGCCGCCGGAGAGCACCGCATCCGGGGGCGGCTCCATGCCCGCGGCGGAGCCCTTCACCCGCGCCTCGACGAGCTCGAGGCGGTGGCCGGCGATGCGGTAGTCCTCTTCCCAGCGCACCTTCTCGATGGAGTGGTTCCACGCGAGCGTGAAGGATGCCGCCGCCAGCTTCACCACCGCGGCGGCCGTGGCGATGCACAGCACGCTCATGCCGCGACCGCGACGCGGCGTGCCTTCACGAAGTGCCAGACGAGGAAGAGCCCGCCGATGGCGAAGCCGATCTCGTCGGTGAGCGGAACTGCCACGACCAGGAGCAGCGAGGCCGCCGCGCACAGCGCGCGCTCCGGCCAGTTGAGCGGCGCCTGCAGGTGGCCGATCGCGGCCGCGCCCCACAGCGCGATCGCCACCAGCGCCTTGAAGACCATGTACACCGTGTTCAGCCACGTCCCGCCCTGCAGCATCAGCGCGGGGTCGTAGACCGCCATGTACGGGATCACGAAGCCCGCGATGGCGATCTGTGTCGCCTTCATCCCGATCTTCATGTACGACTCCTTCGCGATCGACGCGGCGGCGAGCGCCGCGAGCGCCACGGGCGGCGTGAGGTCCGCCATGATGCCGAAGTAGAAGACGAACATGTGCGACACCAGCAGCGGCACGCCGAGCTTGAGCAGCGCGGGCGCGGCGATCGAGCTGGTGATGATGTAGTTCGGGATCGTGGGAATGCCCATGCCGAGGATGAGGCACACCACCATCGTGAGGAAGAGCGAGAGGAAGAGGCTGGTCGCGCCCACTTCGAGGATGAATCCCGCGAAGCTGCTCGCGGCACCCGTGAGTGTCAGCACGCCGATGATCACGCCCACGATCGCGCACGCGAGCCCCACGGGCAGCGCCTGCTTGGCGCCGTCGATGAGGCCATCGCGCATCGTGCGCAGCGTCGCGCGGCCGCCCTTCGCGACCCAGTTGGCGGCCACCAGCACCAGGATCACGGCGATCACGGGGAGCACGCCCCACTTGAGGAACGTGGCGGCGAGGAGCCCGATCGCGATCCAGAAGAAGAAGCGGAACACCATCGCCCCGAAGTTGGCGGCGATGTTCGCGCCGAGGATGAGGATCGCGGTGAGCGCCAGGCCCGTCATGCCGGCGAACATCGGCGTGAAGCCGTCGAAGAGCATGAACACGAGGGCCGCCAGCGGCAGCAGCAGGTACCAGTTGTCGCGCAGCGCCCGCCACGCGCTCGGAAGCTGGTCCTTCGGCAGTCCCATGAGGCCCGCGCGGCCGGCCTCGAGGTGGACCATCCAGAAGGCGGTCACGTAGTAGAGGATCGCGGGGATGACCGCGGCCTTGCAGATCTCCACGTACGGCAGGTTGAGCGTCTCCGCCATGATGAACGCGACCGCGCCCATCACCGGCGGCATGATCTGCCCGCCCATGCTCGCCGTGGCTTCCACGGCGCCCGCGAACTTGGCGCTGTAGCCGAAGCGCTTCATGAGCGGGATCGTGAACTGGCCGACCGTGAGCACGTTGGCCACACCCGAGCCGCTGATGGTGCCCATGAAGCCGGAGGAGATCACCGCCACCTTCGCCGGCCCGCCGCGCGCGCCGCCCACCAGCCCGAGCGCCACGTTGTTGAAGAGGCGGATCATGCCGGCGTGCTCGAGGAAGCTGCCGAAGAGGATGAAGAGGAAGATGTACGTGGCCGACACCAGCGTCGGCGTCCCGTAGATGCCCTCGGTGCCGAGATAAAGCTGCGACACCACCTGGTCCCATCCGAACGGGCGGTGCGCCACCATGTCGGGGAGGTATTCGCCGAAGAGACCATAGGCGAGGAAGGTCGCGCAGATGATCGGCAGCGCCAGGCCCATCACCCGGCGCACGGCCTCGAACACCATCGCGATGACGATCATGCCCACGACGAGGTCCGCCGTCGTGGGCTCGCCCGAGCGCTGGATGAGGTCCGCCTCGAAGATCCAGTGGTAGAAGCCGAGGGCGAAGGCGCCCAGTGCCACGATCCAGTCGTACCAGGCCACGCGCGTCCCGTCGGCGCGCTTCGACACCGGGTAGAGCAGGAACGTGAGCAGCAGCAGGAAGCCCACGTGCAGCGAGCGCGTCACCTGGCTCGAGAGCGGGCTGAACGCCGCGATGACGAGCTGGTAGATGGAGAAGGCGAGCGCCGCCCCCATCATCACGCGCAGGGCCAGCCCCGACAGCGTGCGCTGCTTGCCGTGCTCCTCGAAATGCTCGTCCGGCGCTTCGGAGGCGCCCCCGTCCTCGATCAGCGCGTGGTCGTTCTTCTTCGCCATGGGCTACTTCACGAGCCCGATTTCCCTGAAGTACTTCTGCGCCCCGGGATGCAGCGGCACGGGCAGGCTCTTCACCGCGTTTTCCTTGCGGATGTCCTTCGCGGCCGTGTGGGCAGCGGCGAGCGCATCGTTGTTCTCGTAGACCGCCTTCGTCATCTGGTAGACGACCTGCTCGGGCACGCCCTCGTGCGTGACCAGGAAATTCTGGATCGCGACGGCGGGGACGTCCTGGTCCTGCCCCTCGTAGGTCTTCGCCGGGATCGCCGCGGGCTGGTAGGCCGGATCGCCGATCTTCTTCACGACGTCGGGCGGGATGGCGACGACCACGATCTTCTGCGAGGTCGCGAGGTCGCGCAGCGACGAGACGCCGAGTCCTGCGGATTGCAGCGTCACGTCGAGCTGGCGGTTCTTCATCAGCTCGACCGACTCGCCGAACGGCAGGTACTCCACCTTCGCGAAGTCCTTGTAGTCGAGGCCCGCGGCCTTGAGCACGGCGCGCGCGTTGAGCTCCGTGCCGGACT
Source organism: Usitatibacter sp. (assembly GCA_035553995.1). Taxonomy (GTDB): domain Bacteria; phylum Pseudomonadota; class Gammaproteobacteria; order Burkholderiales; family Usitatibacteraceae; genus Usitatibacter. The sequence goes on from DATMJE010000162.1 coordinate 85,119, forward strand.
TGGGCGCGCCCACCGAGATGCGCTTGCCCTTGAGGTCGGCGAGCGTCCTGATGCCCGAGTCCGCCGAGGCCACGATCTGGATGTAGTTGTTGTAGATGCCGCCGACGGCGCGCAGCTTCTTCAGCGGCGTCTTGAACCCGGCCTCGGCATTGCCCTTCCACGCGTCCGAGAGCGCATCGCCGAGCGTGAAGGCGAGCTCTCCGCGGCCCGCCTGCAGCAGGTTCAGGTTCTCGGCGGACGCCTTGGTGGCTTGCACCGAGGCCTTGGCGTTGGGAATGGCCTTGCCGAAGAGCTGCGACATGGCTACACCGAGCGGGTAATACACGCCGCTGGTGCCGCCGGTCAGGATGTTGATGTATTGCTGCTGGGCGCCGGCGATGCCGGCGACGGCGAGCAGCGACGCCGCCAGGATGAAGCGGATACCACGCGTCATTCGATTCTCTCCTCGGTTTGGCTTATCCGGCCGGCGGCCGTGGCCGCCGGGGTAGCGCCGAGATTACGCGCTGCGCCTCGTCCGGCGCAATGTCGGCCATCATTCCCGCGCAGGCGGGAATCCAATGACCCTCGAAATCGGGCCCCGGCCTTCGCCGGGGCGACGTGTGCGCGATCGGGCCCGCGCGTTCGCGAGGGCGACGCTGGCGAGCGTTCAGCCCGCCTGGTACCGCATCACGCGGTAGAAGCCGCCGAAGATGTCGACCTGCTCGTCGCGCTTCACGCTGCGGCCAAGGCCGGCTGCGCAGTCATCCAGGACGTCATCGAGGCTCTCGTTCCAGAAGCCGTCGAGGAAGGGCTCGGCATGCGTGAGCACCCAGCGCATCGGGGCGAAGCGATGGAAGAAATGGCGTTTGCGGCACTCGCCGTATTCCGCGATCACCAGCTTGCCGCCGGGACGCAGGACGCGAATCGCCTCGCGCAGCGCCGCGCGGCGCGCCGCGGGCGGCATCTCGTGCAGCAGCAGGAAGATGAGCACGGAGTCGAAGGTCTGCGACTCGTAGCGCAGGCTCTCGGCCTGCATGCGGGTGAGGCACGCCCGCTTGCCGATGAGCGCCAGCTTGCGCCGGGCCTCCTCGAGCTGGATCGGGGCCGCGTCGATGAGGTGCAGGTCGTCGATGGCCTCGGCGAGCGTCGGCGTGAGCTCGCCATAGACCGCCGCGACCTGCAACGTGCGTCCTGCACTTTCGGCATCCATGAGGCGCAACGTACTGCGCATGATCTTCCGGTAGTTGCCGAAGAGGATCGCGTTGATGATCGGCTGGTGGTCGAAGAACCACACCGAGAAGGGCCAGATGTACGCCCACGAATAATGGCGCGCGAGGTACGCAGGCAACTCGGTGGCGGTGGATGACTTCGCCGGACCTGCGGCAAACGCGGGTCCGGTGTCGGCGATCTCGGCGCGCAGCAGGCCGCCGAGGGGTGTTGCGTCAGGGCGTTTCATTCGTGTCTCCCGCTTTCACCTCAGCATCACACCTGCGGCGTTCCGCAGGTTGCGACAGGTCAAGAAGGGAAACGAGGCAGAAGCACCGGGATGCGCCAGCGCTCAGGCGGCGCGCTTCGGGGCGCGGCCGCGGTGATAGATGCGGTCGGATGCCAGCACCGCGGAGGGAGAATGCGGCTCACGGCCGCGCAGCGCCTCGTAATAGGGCGCGAAGTCGGGCGCGGTCGCCTCGAAGAGCTGCTCGAAATTGCGGATGACGAAGTACGTTTCCTGGAAAGTGTCGATCTTGTAGCGCGTCTGCATGATGCGCAGGAGATCGAAGCCGATGCGATTGGGATCGTCGCTGTCGACGCAGTACGCGATCTCGCCGCCGGATGAAAGGATGCCCGCGCCGTATGCGCGCAACCCCTGCGGCGTCTCGATCAGGCCGAACTCGACGGTGTACCAATAGAGCCGCGCCAGCATCTCGATCGCGCCGAGGGCATGGGCCTTCAGCCCGCCGCGGCCGTAGGCCTGCATGTAATCGGCGAACACGGGATTGAAGAGCATCGGCACGTGGCCGAAGAAGTCGTGGAAGATGTCGGGCTCGACGATGTAGTCGAATTCCTCCGGCGTGCGCAGCCACACCGTCACCGGAAAGCGCCGGTTGGCGAGATGCTCGAAAAAGACCAGGTCGGGCACGAGGCCCGGCACGGCGACGAGCCGCCAACCCGTGGCGCGCACGAGCTTTTCGTTGATCGCATCGAAACGCGGGATGCCTTCGAGGTAGCCCAGCGTATCGAGCGTCTCGATGAACTCGTTGCAGGCATAGCGCGGCACGAGTCCCTGTTGCCGCCGGAAGAGGCGGCGCCAGAGGTCGTGCTCGGCGGGCGTGTACGCCTGCCACGCCTGGTCGACCGTGTAGTCGGGGCGCATGCGGCTGTAGTCGCCGCGCAGGTTGTGGCCGGTCTCGCCGGTCATCGCTCGTAGCGCTCCACGCGCTGCTCGATCGCGCCGAAGATCGAGCTGCCGGATTCGTCCAGCATTTCGATGCGCACCGTATCGCCGAAGCGCAGGAAGGGCGTCTTCGCCGAGCCGCTTTCCACCTGCTCCACGAGCCGCGCCTCCATGAGGCAGGCGTAGCCCGCGGCGCGATCGTGGTTCGAGATCGTGCCGCTTCCGACGAGCGTCCCCGCGGGAAGCTCGCGCGTGCGCGCCGCGTGCGCGATGAGGTCGGGGAAGCCGAACGTCATGTCCTTGCCGGCGTCGGGCTGGCCCAGCCGGTGGCCGTTCACGTCGCAGAGGAGCGGCCGATGCAGCTTGCCCTCGCGCCATGCGCCGCCGAGCTCGTCGGGGGTGACGGCCACGGGAGACATGCTGTTCGCGCCCTTGCCGTTCACGAAGCCGAAGCCCTTCGCGAGCTCCGCCGGAATGAGCCGGCGGAAGGACACGTCGTTCACCAGGGCGACCATGCGCACGCACGCTTCGGCTTCGTCGCGGCCGGCGCCCATGGGGACGTCGCCCGTGATCACCGCGACCTCGCCTTCGAGATCCACGCCCCAGTCCTCCGTCAGCACGCGAATGGGATCGCGCGGCCCGCCCATGCGGCCGGCACCGCCCTGGTACATGAGCGGATCGCTATGGAAGCTTTCGGGGACCGTGTCGTTGCGCGCGCGGCGCACGCGCTCCACGTGCGACAGGTATGCCGAGCCATCCAGCCATTCGTAGGCGCGCGGGATGGGCGCATCGACCTCGCTGCGCTGCAGCGCCTCGCGGAAATCGAAGGTGTGGCGCTCGCCGCCGGCCTCGAGGCTCGCGGCCACGTCGCGCAGGCGATCGGCCACCACGTCCCAGTACTCGAGCGCCTTCTGCATCGTGGGCGCGAGCGAATCCACGCGCGCGGCGCGCGTGAGGTCGCGATTGACGACGACCAGCGTGCCGTCGCGCGAAGGTCCCTTGAGCGATGCGAGCTTCATGGCACGCGCGCCGGCTCGAATGCATCCCACGCCGCGTCGTAGTCGCGGTCGCGGGCGGGCGAGTCGAGCGCCTGGCGGGTGGGATCGAACACGTAGCGGCTCTCGAACATGAAGGCGAGGGTCTCCGCGAGATATTGCGGTTGGAGCGTGGCCGAGACCGCGCGTTCGTACGTCGCGCGATCGGGCCCGTGGCCGCCCATGGCGTTGTGCAGGCTGGCCCCTCCGGGGACGAAGCCGCCCGCCTTCGCGTCGTAGGCGCCGCGCACGAGTCCCATCAGCTCGCTCATGACGTTGCGATGGAAATACGGCGGGCGAAAGGTTTCCTCGGCAACCATCCAGCGCGGCGGGAAGATCACGAAGTCGACATTGGCCATCCCGGCGGTTTCCGAGGGGGAGGTCAGCACCGTGAAGATCGACGGGTCGGGATGGTCGAACGAGACCGTGTTCATGGCGTTGAAGCGCGCGAGGTCGTACTTGTACGGGTGGTAGTTGCCGTGCCACGCGACGACATCCAGCGGCGAATGATCCAGCCGTGTTCGCCAGCAGCGGCCGCCGAAGCGCGCGACGAGCTCGGTCTCGCGGGACGTGTTCTCGTAGGTGGCGCCCGGCGCCAGGAAATCGCGCGGGCTCGCAAGGCCGTTGGAGCCGATCGGGCCCAGGTCGGGCAGCCGGAACGGCGCGCCGTAGTTCTCGCACACGTAACCCCGTGCGGCCTCCGCCTGCAGCTCGACGCGAAAGCGCACGCCGCGGGGGATCACGGCGATCTCCCCCGGCGCGACGGCGAGCGGCCCCATCTCCGTCACGACCAGCAGGCCGCCTTCCTGCGGCACCACGAGGAGCTCGCCATCGGCATCGTAGGCACAGCGCTGCATCGAGCGATTGGCCGCATACAGGTGCACGCCCGCGCCGCGCTGCGCCTTCGCATCGCCGCACACCGCGAGCGTGAAGAGGCCGTCGATGAAATCCGTGGATTGCGTGGGCTCCGGTTGCGGCAGCCAGCGCAGGCGGTCGGGACTGGGCTGCGATTCCGGGGACGGCGCCGTGTGCCACGCGGCGTGCGACATCGGCTCGAAGGCACGCTGCATGGCCGAAGGGCGGATGCGATAGAGCCACGAGCGCAGGTTCTGCGCGCGCGGCATGGTGAAGGACGACCCCGAGAGCTGTTCCGCGTAGAGGCCGAAGGGGACCTTCTGGGGCGAGTTGCGTCCCACCGGCAAGGCGCCCGGGATGGCCTCGCTCTCGTGGTGGCCGCCCAGCCCTGACAGGTACTTGAGCGACGCGCGAGAAGTGCGGTCGTTCATCGCGAAAGATTACCCAAAAGCAAGGGAACACAGATGAACACAGATGAACACAGATAAAAGCAATTCGAATGCCCCTCGGTCGAACGATGTGCACGAAACGATAAGGCCTTATCTGTGTTCATCTGTGTTCATCCGTGTTCATCTGTGTCCACCGTCTTTGCCTAAACCACCCCCCGCGCGATCTGGTCCGCCTCGATGCTTTCGAATAGCGCGCGGAAGTTACCCTCCCCGAACCCCTCGTTCCCCTTCCTCTGGATGATCTCGAAGAAGATCGGCCCGATCACGGTCTCGGTGAAGATCTGCAGCAGCTTGTCCTCGTGGCGGTCCTTGTCCACGCCCTCGCCGTCGATGAGGATGCGGTTGCGCTGCAGGCGATCGAGGTCCTCGCCGTGGTTGGGCACGCGCGCGTCGACGCGCTCGTAGTACGTATCCGGCGTATCGAGGAAGCGCACATGGCGCGTGCGCAGGCGCTCGACGGTGTCGTAGATGTCGCGGCAGGAAAGCGCGATGTGCTGGATGCCCTCGCCATGGTAGGCATCGAGGTATTCCTGGATCTGCGACTTGGTGTCCGAAGGCTCGTTGATGGGGATGCGGATCTTGCCGCAGGGGCTGGTGAGCGCGCGCGAGGTGAGTCCGGTCTTGCGGCCCTGGATGTCGAAATAGCGGATCTCGCGGAAGCTGAAGAGCTTCTCGTAGAAGCGCGCCCACGTATCCATGCGGCCCGCGTACACGTTGTGCGTGAGGTGGTCGATCTCCGCGAGGCCCATGCCGTCGGGCTCGCGCTCGGCGCCCGCGATCGGCATGAAGTCCACGTCGTAGATCGAAAGCTCGCCGTTGTTGCCGGGATAGCGGTCCACGAGGTAGATGAGGCTGCCGCCGATGCCCTCGATGGCGGGGATGTTGAGCTCCATGGGCCCCACCTTGCCGTGGAACGGACGCGCTCCCAGCTCGAGCGCGCGCGCATACGCTTTCGCCGCATCCTTCACGCGCATCGCGAACGCGCACACCGAAGGGCCGTGCACGCGCGCGAACGATTGCGCGAAGCTGTCCGGCTCGCGATTGACGATGAAGTTGATGCGTCCCTGGCGGTAGAGCAGGACGTTCTTGGAGCGGTGGCGCGCGACCGCCGTGAAGCCCATCTGCTCGAAGAGCGCGCCCAACTGCTCCGGATCCGGCGCCGTGTACTCGACGAATTCGAAGCCGTCGGTGCCCATGGGGTTGTCGCTGGAATGTGCGGTCTCAGGCATGGGTTCCTCGCGGGTTCCGGATTGGACGATTCTACGTCCGCCGAGTTGCACTATCATTGCGAACTTTGCCGCCCGACGAGGCCGCCGCGCAACAAAATTGCGCCCCCGGCCCAGCTACCGCCCAAAATGACGAAAGCGATCGCCTTCAACCGTACCGACCGCCGCCTGCTCGACCTGCTGCAGCGCGACGGCAACCTCACCAACCTGGAGCTCGCCGAGAAGGTGAGCCTTTCGCCTTCCGCGTGCCTGCGCCGCGTGCGCGCGCTCGAGGAGGCCGGCGTCATCCGCCGCTACGTCGCCATCGTGGATCCCAAGCGCGTGGGGCTGGGCCTCATGGCGTTCGTCAACGTGAAGCTCGAGAAGCGCGGCCGCACGCCCGCCGACGGCTTCGCGCGCGCGGTGAAGGACTGGCCCGAGGTGCTCGCGTGCCACTCGCTCACCGGGGACATGGATTACCTCCTGCGCGTGCATGTCGAGAACCTGGACCACTTCTCGCGCTTCGTGATGGATTCGCTCCTCAAGCATCCCGGCGTGCTCGACGTGAAATCGAGCTTCGTGCTGGAAGAGGTGAAGGAGACGACGGCGCTGCCGCTCGCGCACTTCGCCGCCTGACCCAGGTTGGGAACTCCACATAGTTCCCATATCGGGAACTATGTGGTAGGCTTTCGGGCATAAAAGCGGAAATGTGCCGGCATGCGTCTTTTGGGGCGAGACAAGCTCAGCGCGTTCGTAACCGCGCACACCGATGCCCGAGCCTGGGTCGAGAACTGGGTCGCGGAAACTGAACGTGCGAGCTGGGTGACACCGCAGGACAT
>DATMJE010000163.1:0-7771 GCA_035553995.1 Usitatibacter sp.
GTCCATGAACACGATGTCGCCCGGCTTGATGATGCGGTCGGAGAAGTTGCGCCAGTTGGGCCACGTGTTGAGGCCCGAGGACACGATCACGTCCTCCACGTCCTCGATGCCGGGGATGTTGTAGAGGAACTCCATGATGTGCGCCGTCACCGAGTTCTCGGTGATGCCGGGGCGCAGGAACTTGAGGCACTCCCAGTGCGCCGCGTCGCCGATGGCGCCGACCATGCGCGCGCACTCCTGCTCGTCCACGTTCTTGATCGCGCGCGCGGCCATCATCGGCGTCATGCCGTCGGCCCAGTCGATCTTCGCGTCCTTGAAGATCTGGATCATGTTGATGTCGATGAAGTCCACGCCGAGCTTCATCCCGCCGACGCCCGACTTCTTCATCTCCTGCTTGATGGCGTTGGTGAACTTCGTCACCTGCTGCAAGGAGGCGGGTCCGGCCGCGCCCTTGATCCAGGCGTACGACCAGCGGATGTTCTCCTTCGGGATCCATGGCGAGTGCATGGCGATGTGCGCGCCGATGTCGCCCTGCTCGAAGAGGACGGGCGGATCGTCGCCGCAGAGCAGGCAATAGCGCAGGCCGGGCTTCAGGCGGTTCCAGCCGGGCGTGAGCGTGCCGGTGATGTAGCGCACGTTCTCGTCGTACATGCAAAGCATCGCGCCGAGCCCGGCGGCCTTCATCTTCTCGCGCGCGCGTTCGGTGCGGTACCTGCGCAGCCGGTCCCAGTTGATGCGTTCCTGCCAGTCGAGGCCCGCGATGCCGAAATGTGCCATTTCGATTTTCTCCCTCGGTTAGTCGATGGTCGCGCCGCTCTCCTTCGCGATCCTGCCCCAGCGTTGCCCTTCGGCCGCGACGTACGCGGCGAACTCGTCCGGCGTGCGACTGGTGACGACGTACGCGCCGCCCGCCTCGAATCGCTTCTGCAGGTCGGGTGCCGAGAGAACGTCCAGCAGCGCGGCATGCAGCTTGTCGACGATCGCGCGCGGCGTGCCCGCGGGCACGAAGACACCCTGCCACGAGCTGCTCACCATGTCGCCGAAGCCCTGCTCGGCCATGGTCGGCACCTGCGGCAGCGCATCGATGCGCTTCACGGTGGTGATGCCGAGCGCCTTCAGCCGTCCGGCGTTCACGAAGCCGAGGGCCGAGGACAGCGTGATGAACATCACCTGCGTGTCGCCGCCGATGAGCCCCGTGACTGCGGGCCCGGCGCCGCCCTTGTATGGCACGTGCACGATGCGGATGCCGTTCGCGTGCATGAAGCGCTCCATCTCGAGGCGGTTGAGCGTGCTCGAGCCGGGCGATCCGTAGTTGAGCTCGCCGGGCCGCGCCTTCGCGAGCTTCACCAGCTCGGCGGCGGTGGCCGCGGCGACGGACGGGTGCGTGACCAGGATGCTCGGCGTTTCCGCGACGAGGGTCACGGCGATGAAATCCCTCTGCGGGTCGATCGCGAGGCCCTGGAACACCGCGGGGTTGATCGCGATGGTGCCGATGTTGCCGAGGTAGACCGTGTAGCCGTCGGGCGCGGACTTCGCGGCGAATTCCATCCCGATGTTGCCCGAGGCGCCCGCCTTGTTTTCCACGACCACCTGCTGCCCGAGCGCCTCGCCGAGCTTGGGGGCGAGCATGCGCGCCACGAAGTCCGAGGCGCCGCCGGGGGCGAAGGGCACGATCATGCGCACGGGCTTGACGGGCCACGCGCCCTGCGCGAGCGCCGCGGGAGAAAAGAGCAGGACGAGGACCACCAGCCACCGTTGCAGCATGATTCCTCCCGTTACGTGCGCTTCTCGTCCTCCGGCGTGATCGGCAGCGGGATCGGACGCTTCAGGCGCGCGGACAGGTCGAACGCCTTCGTGAGCATGAGGCGGTCGTGCCCGTCCGCGGCGGTCGCATGCTGCGTGGGCAGCCGCATCGCGATGCGATTCAACCACTGCTCGGTCTCCTCGCGCATCGGGCCGCGCAGCTCGCCCAGCGCCATGTCGCCGGGCGGGTAGCTGCCGAGGAAATCCACGCGGCGCGCGCGATCCGGCGCATAGCCTTCGCCGCTCTCGTGCGTGGTCGCGAGCACGATGTCGCGGTGCGTGTCGTCGATGGTGAGCACGCCCTCGGTGCCGGTGATGCCCACCTCGAGGCTGTAGACCGCGCCGGGCCACACGATGGGCAGCGCCCACGAGATCACGCTGTGGTAGATCGTGCCGTCCTCGAACGTGACGACGCCGGCGGTGGCGTCGATGCCCTTGCAGATGGGCCCCAGGGCGCGGTCGACGGAGCGTGCGTAGATCTCCACCGGGCGCTTGCCTTCCATCATCCACATCACGATATCGAGCGCGTGCGTTCCGGAGATCACCATCGGCGAGATCTGCGCCGGGTCCTTCGTGCGCTTGTAGTTGTCGAGCGCGACCAGGCGGTTCATGAACGCGCGCGAGGTCACCAGCGTCACGTCGCCGAGCGCGCCGGTGCGCACTTTCTCCTTCGCGGCGAGCCAGCGGCGGCGGAAACGCTGCGTGTAGCCGATCACCGCGTCGCTGCCGGAGCGCCCGATCGCGTCCAGCACGCGCTGCGATTCGGCGAGGTCGGTGGCGAGCGGCTTCTCGATCAGGAGGTCGAGCCTGCGCTCGACGGCGGCGAGGATGGGATCGACGTGCAGGTGCTCGTCGGTCGAGATGATCGCGGCGGTGACCTCGGGCCGAGCGAGCAGCTCGCGGTAGTCCGCCGTCGTGAAATCGGCCCGGACCTTCTCGCCCACGAGCTGCAGGCGCTCGGGCTTCACGTCCGCGAGCCCGATGAAGTCGACCTGCGGATGGCGCGCCGCGACCTCGCCGCGGATCAGTCCCACGCGGCCCGCGCCGACGATGGCGAGCCCGATGCGCCTCGGATGGTTGCGCGCCATCGCGGCCCTTCAGGCGGCGGCGCGGACTTTTCGGGTGTCGGGCAGCGGCAGGGTGACCGGCTGGTGGCTTTCGGCCGACAGGTCCGCCGCGATGTAGACCTCCATCACCATGCGCGCGTGCTCGGGCGTCACCAGCACGGGACGGTCGAGCGCCACGGCTTCCAGGAAATGCACGGTCTCGGCGGCCATCGGGCCGGCATACGTGTGCTCGACGAACTCGCCGGGCATCGTCGACATCGGCAACTGCATGCCCGTGGCCATGGTGTTGAGCACCACGTCGCGATGGCTGTCGTCGACGAGGAGGGCGCCGTCCGTGCCCACCATCTCGATCCACGTCGTGGAGAAGTTGGGGTATCCGGGGGGAAGCGTCCAGCCTCCGCCGACGACGAGCGAAAGGCCGGTGTCCATCGTGACCATGATCCACTGCGTGTCGGCGATGGGCGCGCCGGTGGTCTCCTGCATCACGCCGTAGTTGACCTGCGAATAGACGCGCACCGGTTTCGCGGGCTCCAGGCACCAGAAGACGAAGTCGAGGTCGTGCGTGGATTCCATCGCGGCGGGCGAGAGCCTGATGCGGCCGCTGATCTTCTTGCCGAGATTGCGCGTGATGTGGCGGCTCACGAGCGCGCTCACCGGCCGTCCGATCGTGCCGTTGCGGATGGACTGGCGCACGTACGCGAACTTCGGATTGAAGCGCTGCGAGTAGCCGATGGTGAGCTTGAGCCGCTTGTCGCGTGCGAGCGCGACGAGCTCGTCGGCCTCCTCCAGCTCGAGCGCGATGGGCTTCTCGAGGAACACGTGCTGGCCGGCTGCGAGGAAGTCGCGCGCGATCGGGAAGTGGGTGGTCTCGGGCGTGGCGCAGACGTAGACGGCATCGATGCCGTCGCGGCCCACCAGCTCGCGATAGTCGGTCACGGCCGTGGCGGCCTGCGTCTGCGCCTTCACCTCCGCGAGGCGCGCGGGGCGGATCTCGGCCAGGTGAAGGCTCTTCACGAGGGGATGGTTGGCGCAGGTTTGCGCCCGGATGCCGCCGCACCAGCCGGTTCCCACGATGCCCACACCGATCTGCTTCATGACGCGAGCCCTCCCTCTGTCGTCAATCGCCCGGTTTCCGGCGCGGGGCCATTCTAGCCCTTCTCAGGCAGAATCGCGGCCATGCAATCACCCGATTCGTTTCCGCTTCCCGAAGGTGCCTACGACGAGGACGTCGATGCGAGCGAGTTCTCCGGGCCGCTCGAATGGTACTGGCACTTCAGCCAGCGCGGCGACTTCGACACCGACAGCGAGCAGCTCAAGGTCCTCGGGAAGCTGCAGCGCCTCTTCGAGGAGCTGGAGGACTATCGCCAGTACCGCCAGGGGCGCATCAACCGGCTGGTGACGAACCTCGGCGCGGGCCGCAAGCCCCCGCGCGGGATGTACATCTGGGGCGGGGTGGGGCGGGGCAAGTCGCTGCTGATGGACGCGTTCTTCAAGGTGTCGCGCCACCGCCGCAAGCGGCGCGTGCATTTCCACGAGTTCATGCGCGAGATCCACGCGCGGATGCGCGCGCTCGCCGGGCAGGAAGATCCGCTCGATCCGATCTCGGCCGCGATCGCGCGCGACGTGCGGCTGCTCTGCTTCGACGAGTTCCACGTGAGCGACATCGCCGATGCTATGATCCTCGGCCGCCTGCTGCAGCTATTGATCGAGCGCGGCGTGGTGCTCGTCATGACCTCGAACTACCCGCCGCGCGACCTCTATCCCCACGGCCTGCAGCGCGCGCGCTTCCAGCCCGCGATCGAGCTCCTCGAGCGCGAGCTGGACGTGGTGCCGCTCGAGGGCACGACGGACCACAGGCAGCGCCTGCTGGACAGCCTCGGTGTCTACTACGGCTGGGGCGAGGAGGCGGAGGAGCACCTCGCGAGCTTCTTCGACGCGATGACGCGCGCGACCTACTCGGCCGACGGCGCCATCGAGATCGGCGGGCGGCCCATCGCGTACCGCCGCCGCGCCAAGGGCGTCGTGTGGTTCGATTTCGCCGAGCTCTTCGAGAAGCCGCGCTCGCAGGTCGACTACCTGGAGATCGCGAGCAGCTACCACACCGTGCTCATCTCGGACGTGCGGCGGATGGCGCCCACGCAGTCGGACGTGGTGCGCCGCTTTACATGGCTGGTGGACGTGTTCTACGACCAGCGCGTGAAGCTGGTGCTCTCGGCCGAGGCGCCGCCCGAGGCGCTGCTGCACGACGCCGATCTGGACGACGCGCCCGCGCGCATGGTGCAGCGCGAGTTCACGCGCACCGTGAGCCGCCTGCAGGAAATGCAATCGCGCGATTACTTCGCGCGCAAGCACGCGTCGGCGGCCAATCCCGGCGTGCTCGCGCGGTGAGCGGGGCGGCGCGGCTGTAAGCGTGCGCCTACAGCAGGGCAGGGGCTTTCGCGGGCACACTGTCTGATTTTCCGCGGATTTCGTCGCGCGCGACTTGACCACCCCAACCCCTACCGAGCCCACGCGGCGCAAGGCGCCTCCGCATCCCCAGGCCACGCCGCTGCTGCCGCCGGCCACGCTCGCCGGCCTCATCGTGGCGTGTCTCGCCGCCCTGTTGATCGCGGTGATGTCGATGCAGGTGTCGCAGTCGCGCGTCGGCACCGTGCGCCAGCTCACGGCGACCATCGAGACCATCGACGCCGTCCAGGCGCTCACGTCGACGCTGCAGGATGCCGAGACCGGCCAGCGCGGCTACCTGCTCACCGGGGACGAGCGTTACCTCGAGCCGTACAACGGCGCCCGTGCGCGCTACCGCTCCGAGGTCGACCGGCTGCGCACGCTCGCCGCCGGCGACCGCGAGCGGCTCGCCCGCGCGGAGCAGATGGAGCAGATCGCGACGGCCAAGTTCGCCGAGCTCGAGGAGACGATCGCGTTGCGCCGCGCGGGGAAGATCGAGGACGCCACGTCGATCATCCGCTCGGACCGCGGCAAGGTCCTGATGGATCGTTTCCGCGCGATGGCAGCCGATTTCGAGCGCGACGAGCGCGCGCGCTTCGACGAGCGCCGCGCCGAGTGGGAATCGCAGGCGCGCGGTCAATCCCTCATCACCTGGGGCGGCGCGGCACTGCTGCTCTTCCTCATCGTCGGGGCCGGCGCGATGGCGTCGCGCGATTACCGCCAGCGCGAACGCAATGCGTGGATCCGGGGGGGCGAGAGCATCGCCGCGTTCCGCATCCAGGGCGCGCAGGGCGTCGAGAAGCTGGGCGAGGAAGTGCTGGCCTTCCTGGCGGAATACCTCGGGGCGAAGGTGGGCGCGGTCTACGTGCACGAGGAGGGCGATGCCTACCGTCGTGTCGCGGGCCATGCGCTCGCGGATTCCACGCACGCGCAGGTGGTGCGCCGCGGCGAGAGCCTCGTGGGCCAGGCCGCGAAGGACGGGCGTGCCCTCCGGGTCACCAACGTGCCGGAGGGCTACCTGCCGGTCGCGTCGGGCGTGGGCCGCGGGAAGCCGCGCGAGCTGCTCATCGCCCCGGCGGTGGTGGATGGCGAGGTGCAGGGCGTCGTCGAGGTGGGCCTGCTGCGCGCGGTGGACGATGCCGACCGCGAGCTCCTCGACCGCGTGGCCGAGACATTGGGCGCGGCCATCCGCACCTCGCGCGAGCGTGAGCGCCGCCAGGCGCTGCTGGAGGAAACGCAGCGCCAGGCCGAGGAGCTGCAGGCGCAGCAGGAGGAGCTGCGCGTCTCCAACGAGGAGCTGGAAGAGCAGGGCAACGCGCTGCGCGAATCGCAGGCGCGGCTCGAGACCCAGCACGCGGAGATGGAGCAGGTGAACGTGCAGCTCGAGGAGCGCACGCAGCAGCTCGAGCGGCAGAAGGCGGAGCTCATCCAGGCGCAGAAGGACCTCGCCGACAACGCACGCATGCTCGAGCGCACCAACCGCTACAAGTCGGAGTTCCTCGCCAACATGTCGCACGAGCTGCGCACGCCGCTCAACAGCTCGCTGATCCTGGCGAAGCTGCTCGCCGACAACGCCCAGGGCAACCTCGACGAGGAGCAGGTGCGCTACGCCCGCACGATCCACTCCTCCAACAACGAGCTGCTCACGCTCATCAACGACATCCTCGACCTGTCGAAGATCGAGGCGGGACAGATCGAGATCAATGCCGAGGATGTCGAGATCGCGGAGCTGGTGCAGTCGATGCGCCGGACGTTCGATCCCGTCGCCGCGGACCGCAAGCTCGAGTTCCACACGGCGGTCGCGACGAACGTGCCGCCGTCGATCTTCACCGACAACCAGCGCGTGCAGCAGGTCCTGAAGAACCTGCTGTCGAACGCGTTCAAGTTCACGCCGCGCGGGGACGTGACCCTGCAGGTGTCGCTGCGCGACGGGGGACGCATCGCCTTCGCGGTGCGCGACTCCGGCATCGGCATCGCGCCGCGCCAGCAGGAAGTCATCTTCGAGGCGTTCCGCCAGGCCGATGGCACCACCAGCCGGCAATACGGCGGCACGGGCCTGGGTCTTTCCATCTCGCGCGAGCTCGCGTCGCGCCTGGGCGGCTCGATCCAGCTCCAGAGCGCGCCCGGCCAAGGCAGCACCTTCACGCTCGACCTGCCGCTGCGCCTCGAGAGGATCACGCGCGCGCAAGCGCCACGCGCCGTCGAGCCCGAGCCCGCGCGATCGGTGCCGGCGACGGCTGCCATCCAGGCTCCCGCGCAAGCGCCCGCGCCTGCCGCGATCGGGTCGTCGCAGAAGCCCGCGGCGAGCGGCCCGCACATCGACGACGACCGGTCGAGCCGCCGGCACCCGGACCGCATGATCCTGGTGATCGAGGACGACGAGCGCTTCGCGCGCGTGCTCTACGACCTCGCGCACGAGCTGGGCTTCGATTGCGTGCATGCGTCGCGCGCGCACG
>DATMJE010000164.1:0-5044 GCA_035553995.1 Usitatibacter sp.
TCACGCCTCATGTAGCCCACGCTGCGCCGCGGTACCGATTCGGTCTCCGGGAGCGAGTCCGTGGCGGTCATTCCCGCAGGCACGAAGATCTTCTCGCGCACGTAATCGTAGTAGGACATCCCGCTAGCCCTCTCCACGATCAAGCCCAGGAGGATGAAACCATAATTGGAGTAGTGAAACTCGTATCCGGGCTCCTGTTCCAAGGCCCGCGTGCCGTAGAGCTTGTAGTAATCGTCGAGCGTCCTCAGCTCCAGCCGGTGCTCGAAGAACGCCGGGCCGAAGATGTCGCCCGTGCCTCCCGTGTGGGTCAGCAAGTGGCGGATCTTCACCTTCGTCGCGACATCCTTCGCCGGATAGTCCGGGATGTACTTGCCCACGGTATCGTCCAGCGAGAGCTTGCCCTGGTCGGCAAGCTGGAGGATGGCGACACTCGTGAACATCTTGTTCATCGAGCCGATGCGGAATTGCGTATCGGGCGTGATGGGCCGCTTCGCCTCGCGATCTGCATAGCCGACCGCGTGCTCCAGGATGACCTTGTCGCCGCGCGCGACGATCGCCACGCCGGCGAAAAGATCCTGCTTCGCGAGCACGTCCATGCGCTGCGCGGTAAGCGACGCGGCCTCTTCGAGAGGCACCCGGCTCACCGCCAGATCGGCGGGGCGGGGCACGAACCTGAAGGTGATGGCGCCCATCTTTTCGCTTTGTGCATCCGCAAGCGAAAACGTCGCCTCGACGACCGTGTCCGAGTTCTTCTCTTGCAGGAGGGCCACTACGGTCGTCGACTCCTCCTTCACGTAGCGCGCCACGGTGAAGCCGCCCGACGCAAATCGCGTGCGTTCGAAAGTCGCGAACTTGCGCGGTGGCGAGTGTGCCGCCTCGAACGCCGATTGCTTCGCCGCGTCGCCTGAATTGAACGCATCGATCCAGGACTCGAATACCTGGCGCGCCTGCAGGTCAGCGAATGCGGGCAGGCTTGCCACGCAAAGGACCAAGCCCAGACTGGCCAGGAGCTTCATGGAGATGAACCGTATCACCGGTCGGCTCGACGTCCGTCTCGCGGCCGAAATCGAGTTGATCATCGCATCCTCGTGCGTCAAACAGGTGGCGCTACAATAATTCGTTACGCGACGAACGAGAATAGAGTCGAAGAAAAATCACATTGCGCACGAAAGATGTGTGATTCGTGCACGCTTCGCTTAGCTACGGTCGCTACCGACCCGTGCTGCTAATAAAGCCACGCGTGCCGCAAGGTTTCGGTCAAGGACCGATTATCGCCCCGGCCCTATTACCATTGCGTGCCGCAGGCGCACATGGCGCCCTGTTCACAACATCTTGGAGAGCCAGTCTTGACCCAGACGAACCACCGGACGCGCAGCAGCAACCCTCGATCCAAAAAGAGCCCGGCAAAGCTCCAGGCGACTCGCGCCAAGCGCATCTACACCGCGAAGACCGCCGATTGCCACGAGCTCTACCAGCTGAGCGTCCAGGCGCCTGAGACCGAGGTCGAGTTCATGACGCGCACCTTCCACAAGCTGTACGGGCGCAAGCCGCTGGAAATGCGCGAGGACTTCTGCGGGACCGCGCTTTTCTGCTGCACCTGGGTAAAAGGCTCGCCGGACCGACGTGCGACCGGCGTGGACACTAGCGGCGACACGCTGGCCTGGGGCCGGGCGCACAACCTGGCCCCCCTGGGCGCCGCGGCCGAACGCATCGAGTTGCTGCAGCAGGACGTCCGCGCAGCGACGCGGCGCAAATTCGACGTCATCAACGCGATGAACTTCAGCTACTGGATCTTTCGCACACGGGACGAGTTGCGCCACTACTTCTCATGCGTCCACAAGGCGCTGGGACACGAAGGTCTCTTCTTCCTGGATGCGTACGGCGGATGGGAAGCACAGGAACCCATGCTCGAGCCTCGCAAGATCGACGCGGGGTTCACATACGTCTGGGAGCAGGCGAGCTTCGACCCCATCGGCCACGCCATAGTCAACCACATCCACTTCGAGTTCAAGGACGGCTCCCGGCTCGACAAGGCATTCACCTACGAGTGGCGCTTCTGGTCGCTGCCGGAGATCCAGGAGCTGCTGCGCGAAGCCGGCTTCTCGGACGTGCGCGTCTACTGGGACACCAGTGACGACAATGACGTGGAGCGCTACCGGCCCCGAGCGCGCGCAGACAACCAGGCCGGCTGGATCGCTTACCTGGTCGCGGTCCGCTGAAAACCCCGGGCGAAGGGGCCGGAAGCACCGCGAATCACTGGCAATCGCTGGAGGCGCGTACGCACGTTCGTCGACTTTGCATTAGCGAACCGGCCGCTTCGCTGAACCATAGTCGGCCTAGTGTCCGCTCTTGGCCGGTTAGCGACGGCTCGGTTGTCACCCCGAAGCGGTCATCAGCCTGTCAGGCGGCCCTGCGGGGCAGGATTTCCTTCTCGATCTTGGGCGCAACATCGCGCTCAGCCGTCCTTAGGTCGTAAGCTGCCTGCACGTTCAGCCAGAACTCCGCGGAGTTTCCAAAGTACCGGGCTAGCCTCAGCGCCGTATCCGCTGTCACGCCGCGCCGGCCGTTCACGATGTCGTTTACGCGAGTCGCCGGCACGCGAATCGCCTGGGAAAGGGCATGGGCTGACATCCCCAGAGGAATGAGGAACTCCTCGCGCAGAATCTCGCCAGGGTGGATAGGTCGCATCTTGTTCCTTGCCATGACTCTCCTCAGTGGTAGTCCACTATCTCTACGTCTTGTGGTCCGTCCTCGGTCCATCGAAAACATATCCGCCACTGGTCGTTGATCCTGATGCTGTGCTGACCCCGTCGATCACCGACCAGCTTTTCCAGTCGATTCCCAGGCGGAACCCTCAGGTCGTTGAGGTCCGCAGCGCTATCCAAGATCTGCAGCTTGCGCTCGGCCACGACCTGGATCGAACGGAATCTCGCCGGGCATCGGCCTCCGAAGACTTCCTCCGTGGCGCGTGAAGCGAAGGACCGGATCATTTGCTGGTAATCGTATACCGTTTACCGGCAAACGGCAAATGCGCACAGTTGGGTTGATCCGAAGTGTCCGCTTTCAGAAACCGCCAATGGTCCGCTCCGGGCCGCTCACCTGTGGCGGCAAGCGGCCGCGGACGCTAGACCTCGGTTTGCTCGGCCATCTCAAGGGCATCGTCGACCTCGATGCCCAGGTATCTCACGGTACTCTCGAGCTTGCTGTGTCCCAGTAAGCAGCTGGACCGCGCGAAGGTTCTTCGTGCGCCGGTAGATAAGGGATGCCTTTGTCCTTCTCATGGTATGTGTGCCGTAGGCGTGACCGTCAAGACCAATCTGGTCTACCCAGCGATGAACAATCCGCCCGTATTGACGCGTGCTGAGATGTCCGCCGGGCCGAGCTCGGCTGGGAAAGATGTAGTCCTCCGACCGGAGCGTGCGGTTCCTAATCCAGTCCAACAACGCTTGCCGGGTCCCCTCGGTCATTTCGAACTGCACCGGCCGCTTGGTCTTTTGCTGCATGACGATTGCCCGACTCAATATGTGACCCGAGTCGCCCAGATCCTTGACGCGGAGCGCGACCAGATCGCATCCGCGCAACTTACTATCGATCGCCAAATTAAACAGGGCCAGGTCGCGATGAGCCGCCCCGGGATTCCCGGAGACTCCATTTCTTGAGAGGATGGAGTTATGAGCAGACAGAACAGGTATTCCCCGGAAGTTCAGGAACGCGCCGTGCGGCTGGTATTGGAGCACCAGGGCGAGCATGAGTCGCAATGGGCAGCGATTGTGTCGGTCGCGGCGAAGATTGGCTGCACGGCCGAGGCGCTGCGCCGCTGGGTTCGGCAGGCCGAGCGCGACGGCGGGAAGCGCCCTGGCTTGACGACCGCCGAGCGCGATCGGCTCAAGCAACTCGAGCGCGAGAATCTCGAGCTGAAGCGCGCCAACGAGATTCTTCGCAAGGCCTCGGCATATTTTGCCCAGGCGGAACTCGACCGCCGACAGAAGTGATGGTGCGCTTCATCGATGAGCACCGCGACCTTTACGGGGTCGAGTCGATCTGCAAGCAATTGCCGATCGCCCCGTCGCTCTACTACGAGCACAAGGCCCGCCAGGCCAACCCGCAGCGAGTGCCGCCGCGCTTGGAACGCGACCGCGCGCTGATATCCGAGATCCGTCGCGTGTACGCGGAGAACTTCGAGGTCTACGGAGCGCGCAAGATGTGGCGGCAACTTGCGCGCGAGGACATCGCGGTGGCTCGCTGTACGGTTGAGCGACTCATGCGTTCGCTCGGTCTGCAAGGCGCAGTGCGCGGGCGTAAGTGCCGTACGACGATTGGCGACGAGAGCGCAGTGAGGCCGTTGGATCTGGTGAATCGCCAATTCCAGGCAACTCGCCCCAATGAGCTGTGGGTCGCGGATTTCACCTACGTGCCGACGTGGGCGGGATTCGTCTACGTGGCCTTCGTGATCGATGTCTTCTCGCGCCGCATCATCGGCTGGCGTGCGGCGCGCTCGATGCGCTCCGAGCTCGTCCTGGACGCGCTGGAGCAGGCCATCTGGTCGCGCTCCGGTGCCAAGGGTGTCGTGCACCATAGCGATCGTGGAAGCCAATACCTGTCTATTCGCCACTCTGAGCGGCTGGCAGAGTTCGGTGCGCAACCCTCCGTGGGCAGCGTTGGCGATTCCTACGACAACGCGCTCGCCGAGACGATCATCGGCCTGTTCAAGGCGGAGCTGATTCACCGCCGCGGCCCGTGGCGCAATCTCGACCAGGTCGAATACGCGACGCTCGAATGGGTCGACTGGTTCAATAATCGCCGGCTGCTCGAGCCGATCGGAAACGTGCCGCCGGCGGAGTTCGAGGCCACATATCATCAATCAACGAGTCAGTTGCCAATGGCGGCCTGACTCAAACCCGGAAGTCTCCGGATAAGCCGGGGCGGTTCAGTTCATGCTGTCGCGTTGGCGCAAGCAATCTCGAGAGGGCGAGATCGTGACCAAGGGCGTGGAAGTCGACAAGGCGGTTGCGGCCGAGCTCAAGGAGCTGCGCCAGATCAAGCG
>DATMJE010000165.1:0-12287 GCA_035553995.1 Usitatibacter sp.
CACGCCGCTGCTGGAGATCGTCACCGAGCCCGACATGCGCAGCGCCGAGGAGGCGGTGGCATATGCCCGCGCGCTGCACGCGCTGGTGCGCTGGATCGGCATCTGCGACGGCAACATGCAGGAAGGCTCGTTTCGCTGCGACGCGAATGTCTCGGTGCGCAAGCCCGGTGAGCCGCTGGGCACGCGCCGCGAGATCAAGAACCTGAACAGCTTCCGCTTTCTGCAGCATGCGATCGACTTCGAGATCCGCCGCCAGATCGAGCTGATCCAGGATGGCGGCCGCGTCGACCAGGAGACGCGCCTGTTCGATCCCGATCGCAACGAGACGCGCGCGATGCGCCCCCCGTCCTCCAGCAGCGCGATCTGCCGCCGCGCCTCGTGCAGGACGGCGCGCTCGAGGAAGCGGAACGAGTTGAGGTTCTTGATCTCGCAGCGCGTGCCGAGCGGCGCACCGGGGCGGCGCACGGAGACGTTGGCGTCGCAGCGGAACGAGCCCTCCTGCATGTTGCCGTCGCAGATGCCGATCCAGCGCACCAGCGCGTGCAGCGCCTTCGCATACGCGACCGCCTCGGCCGCCGAGCGCATGTCCGGCTCCGACACGATCTCCAGCAGCGGCGTGCCCGCGCGGTTCAGGTCGATGCCGGTCGAGCCGTGGAAGTCCTCGTGCAGCGACTTGCCCGCATCCTCCTCGAGGTGGGCGCGCGTGAGGCGCACGACCTTCTCCTCGTCGCCCACGATGATCGCGAGCGTGCCGCCGGAAACCACCGGCTGCTCGTACTGGCTGATCTGGTAGCCCTTCGGAAGGTCCGGGTAGAAGTAGTTCTTGCGCGCGAAGATGCTGCGCGGCGCGATGCTGCCGCCCACCGCGAGGCCGAAGCGGATCGCACGCTCGACCGCGCCCCGATTGAGCACCGGCAGCGTGCCCGGCAGCGCGAGGTCCACACCCGACGCCTGCGTGTTGGGCGGTGCACCGAAGGCGGTGGAGGCGGCCGAGAAGATCTTCGACGCAGTGGTGAGCTGCGTGTGGGTCTCGAGGCCGATGA
The DNA here is from genome assembly GCA_035553995.1 of Usitatibacter sp. Classification (GTDB taxonomy): domain Bacteria; phylum Pseudomonadota; class Gammaproteobacteria; order Burkholderiales; family Usitatibacteraceae; genus Usitatibacter. The sequence continues at coordinate 1,044 of DATMJE010000165.1, forward strand.
CGATTTCCCAGGTCATGTTTCAGGCGGCGTTCATGGTTGAAGCGGTGACCTCACCACAGAGGATCGGAGGACACAAAGGGTGGCACAGAGGAAACCCATTTCAATGTTGTATGTGCCCATGGAGGCATCAGCGCGGATTATGAGCACGACCACCCGCAATCGCTTTCCTCTGTGCCACCCTTTGTGTCCTCCACTCCTCTGTGGTGAATTCCCCTGTCACACGAACCCCGGTGCCGTCTTCGTGTGAAAGTCGGTGGCCTGCTGGAAAGCGTGAGCGACGGCGAGCATCCGCGCCTCGTCGAAGTGGTTGCCGACGATCTGCAGCCCCACGGGCCGTCCCCTGTCGCCGAAGCCGCAGGGAATCGACATGCCCGGCAAGCCGGAAAGGTTGATCGGGATGGTGTAGAGGTCGTCGAGGTACATCTGTACCGGGTCCTTGGTGCGCGCGCCGATGTCGAACGCCACCGAGGGCGCCGCCGGCCCCATGATCACGTCGCACTCCCGGAAGGCGCGCTCGAAGTCGTCGGCGATGAGACGCCGCAGCCGCTGCGCCTGCAGGTAGTACGCGTCGTAATACCCGTGCGAGAGCACGTACGCGCCGATCATGATGCGGCGCTTCACTTCGGCGCCGAAGCCCTGCGCGCGCGTCTTCGCATACATGTCGTTCAGGTCCGAGAACTCGGGCGCGCGATAACCGTAGCGCACGCCGTCGTAGCGCGAGAGATTGGACGAGGCCTCCGCCGGCGCGAGCACGTAGTAGACCGGCACGGAAAGGTGCTGGTTGGGCAGCGAGACCTCGACCACCGATGCACCGAGCCGCTTGTACTCGTCGATCGCGGCCAGGATGGGCGCCGCCACGTCGCTCGCCAGGTCCGCCGTGAAATATTCGCGCGGCATTCCGATGCGCAAGCCCTTCACGCCGCGTCCCAGCCCGGCGACGTAATCGTCCTTCGGATGGTCGACGCAGGTGGAATCGCGCGCATCGAAGCCGGCCATCGCGGCGAAGAGGAGCGCCAGGTCCTCGGCGCTGCGGGCAATCACGCCCGCCTGGTCCAGCGACGACGCGAACGCCACCATGCCATGCCGCGACACGCGCCCATACGTGGCGCGCAGGCCGCTGGTGCCCGTGAACGAGGCGGGCTGGCGGATGGAGCCGCCCGTGTCCGTGCCGGTGGCGCCCGGCGCCAGCAGCGCGGCGACGGCAGCGGCCGATCCGCCGGAGCTGCCCCCGGGAACGGCCCGCTCGTCCCAAGGGTTCAGCACGGGCCCGAAGTACGAGTTCTCGTTCGACGAGCCCATGGCGAACTCGTCCATGTTGGTCTTGCCGAGGATGACCGCCCCGGCGCGGTCGAACTGCTCGATCACGTGCGCGTCGTACGGCGCCACGAAGTTGCCGAGCATGCGCGAGCCGCACGTCGTGAGCCAGCCGCGGGCGCAGAAGAGGTCCTTATGGGCTATGGGGATCCCGGTGAGCGGCCCGGCCTCGCCGCGGCCGATGCGCGCATCGGCCTCGCGCGCGTGCGCGAGCGTCTTGTCGCGGTCGACGGTGATGAACGCGTTCAGGCGCCCGTTCAGGCGCTCGATGCGGTCGAGGTAGTGCGTGGCGAGCTCCACCGCGGACAGCTCGCGTGCGCGCAGCATGCTACCCAGCCGCGCGATCGATCGGGTGTGCATCACGTCACTCGATCACCCTGGGGACGAGGTAAAGACCGTCCTCCACCTGCGGGGCCACGGCCTGGAATCGCTCGCGCTGGTCCGTTTCGGCTACACGGTCTTCGCGGAGCCGCTGGGACAGCGGTTGCGGATGGGACATGGGCTCGACCCCGCTCGTGTCGACGGCACGCATCTGGTCTATCAGGCCCAGGATGCCGTTCAGCTCGTCCCTCAGGCCCGCGACCTCGGCGCCGGCGAGCTCGATCCGGGCCAGTCGGGCGATGCGGCGGACGTCGTCCTCGGAAAGCATGGGAAATGTTGGTTATTACGCCTTGCGGCGACGCAAAACAGGAGTGTTTCCGGGCTATTATAGAGTCCCCCTGCCCCGGGGCATGCCCCGTGCCCCGCATCGTCATCACGGATCAAGATGTTCTCCTTCGTCTCCAAGTATTTCTCCACCGACCTCGCGATCGACCTCGGAACTGCCAACACCCTCATCTACGTGCGCGGCAAAGGCATCGTCCTCGATGAGCCCTCGGTAGTCGCGATCCGCCAGGAAGGCGGCCCCAACGGCAAGAAGACAATCCAGGCGGTCGGCCTGGCGGCCAAGCAGATGCTCGGCCGCACGCCGGGCAACATCACGGCCATCCGTCCGATGAAGGACGGCGTGATCGCGGATTTCACGATCACCGAGCAGATGCTCAAGTACTTCATCAAGAAGATCCACGACAACCAGTGGTTCCGTCCCAGCCCGCGCATCGTGATCTGCGTGCCGTACGGCTCGACGCAGGTCGAGCGCCGCGCGATCAAGGAAAGCGCCATCGGCGCCGGTGCCTCGCAGGTCTTCCTCATCGAGGAGCCCATGGCCGCGGCCATCGGCGCGGATCTTCCCATCGCGGATGCCACCGGCTCGATGGTGGTCGACATCGGCGGCGGCACCACCGAAGTCGGCGTGATCTCGCTGGGCGGGATCGTGTACTCGGCCTCGGTGCGCGTCGGCGGCGACAAGTTCGACGAGGCCATCATCAACTACATCCGCCGCAACTACGGCATGCTGATCGGCGAGTCGACGGCGGAGAACATCAAGAAAACCATCGGCTCCGCGTTCCCCGGCAGCGAGGTGCGCGAGATGGAAGTGAAGGGCCGCAACCTCGCCGAAGGCATCCCGCGCTCGTTCACGATCTCCTCGAACGAGATCCTCGAGGCGCTCACCGATCCGCTGAATTCCATCGTGTCCGCCGTGAAGAGCGCGCTCGAGCAGACGCCGCCCGAGCTCGGCGCCGACATCGCCGAGAAGGGCATGGTCCTCACCGGCGGCGGCGCCCTGCTGCGCGAGCTCGATCGCCTGCTGATGGAAGAGACGGGCCTGCCGGTGATCGTTGCCGACGATCCGCTCACCTGCGTCGTCCGCGGCTCCGGGCGCGCGCTCGAAGAGATGGACAAGCTGGGAACGGTATTCACGAACGATTGAGGAAAGGCGCAGGGCGCAAAAATCGGGCACAAGGCACAAGGCGCAGGGCGCAAGAGAGCGGTGTCGCAGGCGCCAATGTCGTCCAGCATCCGAGTAGGACCCATGAGCCCCCCGAATTTCGCATTGCCGCCTGAGACTCGCGCTTTCCTCATGCGCTTTGCGCCCTCGATGAGTCCCCCGAATTTCGCAATGCGGCCTGAGCCTCGCGCCTTGCTCGTGCGCCTTGCGCCTTGCGCCTTGCGCCCTCGATGATCCGCGAGCCCCCGCCCTTCTTTCACCGCGGCCCGTCGCCGCTGGCGCGGCTCACGTTCTTCACGCTCTTCGCGGTGGGGCTGATGATCGCCGACCATCGCTTCCACGCGCTCGAGACCGTGCGGCTGTCGCTCACGGTGCTCACGCAGCCGGTCCAGCAGGTCTCCGCCATGCCGGCCGCGGCCGTCGCGCGCGTCGCCGACTACTTCGCCAGCCAGGACCGCCTGCTGCGCGAGAACCAGGAGCTCAAGGCGAAGGTCCTCGAGCAATCGGCAGCGGCCCAGGAGGCGAAGCTCCTCAAGGCCGAGCAGGAGCACCTGCTCGCCATGTCGCCGGGCCAGAGCCGCTACGCGAACGGCGGCCTGGTGGCGGAGGTCCTCTATACGGCGCGCAATCCGTTCACGCGCAAGATCATCGTCGACAAGGGGCTCACCCAGGGCGTGAAGTCCGGCATGCCGGTCATCGACGGTTCCGGCGTCGTGGGGCAGGTCACGAACGTCGGCACCTTCACGAGCGAAGTCACGCTCGTGACCGAGAAGGACCAGTCGGTGCCGGTGATGCTGGTGCGCAACGGCCTGCGCGCGGTCGCGGTGGGCTCGGGCAAGGACGGCTCCATCGACGTGCCCTTCATGCCGGTCTCGGCCGATATCCAGAACGGCGACATGTTCGTCACCTCCGGCATCGACGGCACCTATCCGCCGGGCCTCGTGGTGGCGCAGGTCACCAGCGTGGAGAAGAACGCCGCGTACGTCTTCGCGAAGATCGTGGCGCGCCCGGCAGCCGGCGTGGAGAACCACCGCTACGTGATGGTGCTGCCGGTCCCCACGGCCGGCCCGCCGCGTCCCGAAGCCAAGACCGGCGAGGAAAAGCGCGGCAGGGAACGCAATCCGCGGGGGCGGCGTTGATCGAGCCATGAGGCCCGCCGATCTCACCCCGCGTGGTCGCGCAAGCGCCGTCGAACGCCTTGAAAAAACGCGACTGGCGTCCGGGATGCTGGTATGAGGCCCGCTGACCTTACGCCAGTCGCCCGCGACGTGATGAAGCTCCCCGCGAGCGTCTCGCTGATCTTCATTTCCCTCGTCGTGGCCTATGTGCTCGACGCGCTGCCGTGGTCGGGCAAATGGCTGCTCGCGCGGCCCGACTTCGTGCTGCTGGTGCTGCTCTTCTGGAGCGTGCACGAGCCGCGCGCCATCGGCCAGGGCATCGCCTTCATGGTCGGGCTGCTGATGGACGTGGGGGACTCGATGCTGCTCGGCCAGCACGCCTTCGCGTATGTGCTCGCGGTCTACGGCGCGCAGGTCTTTCGCGTGCGCATCCTCAGCTTCCACCTGGCCGAGCAGACGCTGCACGTGACGGGCCTCACGCTCGCCGCGAGCGCGATGATGATCGGGCTGAACCTGCTGCTGGGCGCGGACTTCCCGGGGTTCTTCTTCCTCGTGTCTCCGTTCGCCACCGCGCTGCTGTGGGCGCCGTTGACCGCGCTGCTCTACTCGCCGGCCGTGCGCCGGCGGCGTCGCGAGGGCGCGCCATGATCGTGGGCCAGGCGCTGCGCGACCAGCAGCGCGAGCTGAACGTCTTCCGCAACCGCATCCTGCTGGTCGGGTTCCTGATCCTCGCGGCCTTCGGGGTGCTGGTCGCGCGCTTCACCTGGCTGCAGGTCTTCCAGCAGGAGTACTACCACACGCTCGCCGAGGCCAACCGCATCTCGGTGGTGCCCGTGGTGCCCAACCGCGGCCTCATCCTCGATCGCAACGGCGAAGTGCTCGCGGCGAACTACTCCGCGTACACGCTCGAGATCACGCCCTCCAAGGTGCCGAACGTGGAGCGCGCCATCGACGAGCTCGCCACGGTGATCGAGGTTTCCGCGCGCGATCGCCGCCGCTTCCGCAAGCTGCAGGAGGAGAGCAAGAACTTCGAGAGCCTGCCGATCCGCACGCGCCTCACGGAGGAGGAAGTCGCCCGCTTCGCCGTGAACCGCTTCCGCTTCCCCGGCTTCGAGATCAAGGCGCGGCTTTTCCGCTCGTACCCGCAGGGCGAGGTCGCTTCGCACGCCATCGGCTACATCGGCCGCATCAACGATGCGGACCTGAAGCGCATCGACAACGCCGGGCTCACCAACAACTACAAGGGCACCGACCACATCGGCAAGCTCGGCATAGAAGGGGCCTACGAGAAGGAGCTGCACGGGGTGACCGGCTCCGAGCAGGTGGAGATCGATGCGGGCGGCCGCGCCATCCGCGCCCTCGCACGCAACGAGCCGATCTCCGGCAACAACCTCGTGGTCACGCTCGACCTCGCGCTGCAGAAGATCGCCGAGCAGGCCTTCGGCGACTACAAGGGCGCGCTGGTGGCGATCGACCCGAAGAACGGCGAGGTGCTCGCCCTCGTGTCGCGTCCCGCATTCGACCCCAACCTCTTCGTCGACGGCATCGACCCGCAGAACTGGGACGCGCTCAACAACTCGCCCGACAAGCCGCTCAACAACCGCGCGCTGCGCGGGCAGTACCCCCCGGGCTCGACGATCAAGCCGTTCATGGCGCTCGCGGCACTCGAGTTCAGGAAGCGCTCGCCCGAGTACTCGATCTCGGATCCCGGCTATTACAGCCTGCCCGGCGTGGCCCACCGCTACCGCGACTGGAAGAAGGGCGGGCACGGCACCGTGAACCTGCACAAGTCGATCGTGATCTCGTGCGACACGTACTACTACGGCCTCGCGACCGAGCTCGGCATCGACGCCATCCACAGCTTCCTCACGCGCTTCGGCTTCGGCCAGCGCTCGGGCATCGACATCGAGGGCGAGCTGGGCGGTGTCGCGCCGTCGCAGGAATGGAAGCAGCAGCGCTTCCACCAGAAGTGGTACGGCGGCGACACGGTGAGCGTGGGCATCGGCCAGGGCTACATGCTGGCCACCCCCGTGCAGCTCGCCGCGGCGACGGCGATGATCGCCAATGGCGGCATCCCCGTGCATCCGCACCTGCTGAAGGCGGTGCAGGACTCGAAGACGCAGGAGATGCGGCCCTTCGCCGATCCGAACGCCAACGCCGAGGCGCTGGTGAAGCCGCAGAACCTGGAGCTGGTGCGCTCTGCCATGGTGGACGTGACCAAGCCCGGCGGCACGGCGGCGCAGGCTTCGGCCGGCGCGCCCTATGCGATCGCGGCCAAGACCGGCACGGCGCAGGTGGTCGGCATGAAGCAGAACGAGAAGTACGACGAGAAACGCATGAAGCGCGAGCACTGGGACCATGCCCTCTTCATCGCCTTCGCCCCCGCGGACGATCCGAAGGTCGCGATCGCGATCCTGGTCGAGAACGGGCAGCATGGCGGTTCCACCGCGGCGCCGATCGCCCGCCAGGTGTTCGACTACTACCTCCTCGGCAAGAAGCCGCAGGTGAAGATCGAGCCGCCGAAGGACGATGCACAGCCGCAGGACGCGGAACATGATTAGCCGCGCCTTCGAATTCCTCTCCCGGCGCATCGACGGCCCACTGATGGCGGCGCTCGCCCTCACCCTCACCCTCGGGCTCACGGTGGTGTACTCGGCGGGCGGCGGCACCGGCATGGAGCGCGTGATGAGCCAGGGACGCAACCTCGCGATCGCGTTCGTCGCCTTGTGGATCTTCGCGCACATCCCGCCGCAGACGCTGATGCGCCTGGCGCTCCCGATCTACGTGTGCGGTCTCTCGCTGCTGGTGGGCGTGGCCCTTTTCGGCGAGGTGCGCAATGGCGCGCGCCGCTGGCTGAACCTGGGCGTGACCAGCATCCAGCCGTCGGAAGTGATGAAGATCGGCGTGCCGCTGGTGCTCGCGTGGTACTTCCACCGCCACGAGGAGGCGCTGCGGCTGCGCAACTTCGTGTTCGCCGCGATCATCCTGGTGATCCCGGTCGGGCTCATCGCGCGCCAGCCGGACCTCGGCACCGCGCTGCTCATCTTCGCCTCGGGGTTCTTCGTGATCTTCCTCGCGGGGCTGTCGTGGAAGGTGCTCGCCTCGCTCATGGCCGGCGGGCTCGCGAGCCTGCCGCTGGTGTGGTCGATGATGCACGACTACCAGCGCCAGCGGATCTTCACGCTGTTGAACCCCATGGAGGATCCGCTCGGCGCGGGCTACCACATCATCCAGTCGACCATCGCGATCGGCTCCGGCGGCGTGCTCGGCAAGGGCTGGCTCAACGGCACCCAGGCGCAGCTCGACTTCGTGCCCGAGCGCTCGACCGACTTCATCCTCGCGGTCTTCGGCGAGGAGTTCGGGCTCGTCGGCAACGTCGTGCTGGTCATCCTCTACCTGCTCGTGATCGCCCGCGGGCTCATGATCGCGGCCAACGCATCGACCGTGTTCTCGCGGCTCGCCGCCGGCGCCATCACGCTCACGTTCTTCACCTACGCCTTCGTGAACATGGGCATGGTGAGCGGCATCCTGCCCGTGGTCGGCGTGCCGCTGCCGATGATCAGCTATGGCGGCACGGCGCTGCTGTCGATCCTCGCCGGGTTCGGGATATTGATGTCGATCGCGACGCACAAGCAGCTGGTGTCGAGTTGAGAAGAACAGGCGCAAGGCACAGGGCGCAAGAGGCCCAAGGCACAAGGCACAAGGCGCAAGAGGCCCAAGGCACAAGGCGCAAGGCGCAAGAAAAGGCCCTTTCCTGCGCCTTGCGCCTTGTGCCTTGCGCCTTGCTTGTGCTGGCAGGCTGTGCCGGCCCATTGAAGAAGCCCGAAACCGTCGCTCCCGCTCCCGGTGGCAAGTATTACCAGGACGACGGTCCTCCCGATACCGTCCCCGACGGCCTCGGCGATCTTGCCGACGCGGTCCCGCGGGACGAGCCGTTCCACAAGTACGCGAACCGTCCGTACACGGTCTTCGGGCAGACGTACGTGCCGATCGTGAACAAGGATCCGCTCAAGCAGCGCGGGCTGGCGTCGTGGTACGGGCGCAAGTTCCAGGGGCAGAAGACGTCGTCGGGCGAGACCTACGACATGTTCGCGATGACCGCCGCGCACAAGACGCTGCCGATTCCCAGCTACGCGAAGGTCACGAACCTCAAGAACGGCAAGTCGGTGGTGGTGCGCATCAACGACCGCGGACCGTTCCATTCCAACCGCATCATCGACCTCTCGTACGCGGCGGCGAAGCGCCTCGACATCCTCGGCGTCGGCAGCGCGATGGTGGAGGTCGAACGCGTCTTCCCGGCGAGCGACGGGACGCCGCCCACCACGGGCGACGCGGCGCGCACGGTGGCGACACCGGCGGCCGCCACGGTGGAAACGCCGATGCTCGCGCGCGACGCGGGCGGCCTGTGGCTGCAGCTCGGCGCCTTCGGCAATGCGCAGAGCGCGGAGCAGTTCCGCGACCACGTGAAGCGCGAGCTGCCCTGGATGCTGGAGCCGGTGCAGGTGAGCGTGGTGGAAGGGCTGCATCGCGTCCGCCTGGGGCCATACAGGAGCATGGAGGAAGCCGCTGCGGTCGGCGACAAGGTGCGGCGATCGCTGGGCTACGCGCCCGTGCTCGTGGAGCATTGATCGTCTCGACTGCCGTGCTGCCGCGATTCCTCGCCGCCCTGCTTGCGACGTGTGCGCTCCTCACGGCTCGCGCTGGGGAGATGGTCACGCCGCCACCGATCGCCGCGCGCGCGTTCATCGCCGTCGACCTCCTCAGCGGCCAGACGCTCGCCGCCGGGGCGGAATCGGACCGCTTCGAGCCCGGATCGCTCACCAAGCTCATGACCGCGTACCTGGTATTCGCGGCGATCCACGAGGACCGCCTGCACATGGATACCGCGGTGCCCGTGACTGAGCGCGCGGTGAAGGCGGGAGGTGCCCGCATGTTCGTGGCGCCGGGAACCTCCGTCGCGGTGGGCGACCTGCTGCGCGGCATGATCGTGCAGTCGGCCAACGATGCCACGCTGGTGCTCGCGGCCGCGGTCGAGCCCGACGAGGCACGTTTCGTCGAGCGCATGAACCGCCAGGCCGAGCGCCTGGGGCTCGCGGGCACGCACTACGTGAATCCCACCGGCCAGCCGGCGGCCGGCCACTACACCACCGCCCGCGATGTGGCGGCCCTCGCCGCGGCGCTGATCCGCGACTTCCCCAGCGAGTACGCGCTCTACGCGCAGCGCGAGTTCACGTTCAACCGCATGACGCAGGGCAACCGCAACCGGCTGCTGTGGGCCGACCCGAGCGTCGACGGGCTGCAGGCATCGTTCACCGAAACCGCGGACTATTGCCTCGCGGCGAGCGCGCGGCGTGGCGAGCGCCGCGTGGTCTCGGTGGTGATGGGCGCACAATCCGACGGCCTGCGCACGGCGGAAACCCAGAAGCTGCTCAACTTCTCCTTCCAGGCGTACGACACGCGCCGCCTGTGGCGCAAGGGGGAACCGGTGGTCACGCTGCCCATCTACAAGGGAACGCAGCGCACGGCGGCGCTGGGATTCGACCACGACGTCTGGCTCACCTTGCCGCGCGACCGTTTCGGCGGCCTTTCCGCGGTCATGGAGACGCGCCAGCCCTTCGTGGCGCCGCTTGCCGGAGGTCAGAAAGCGGGGATAATGAAAGTCATGCGCGACAACGGGGCCGTGGCCGAATATCCCGTCGTCGCCCTCGAGGACGTGCCCGTTGCAGGGTTCCTCTCCCGCGGCCTGGACACCCTCAAGCTCCTGTTTCGCTGAAAGCCTCCATGAACTCACCCATCGCGCACTTCAACGGGGAGCTGATGCCCCTCGATCGCATCGCCATCTCGCCGCTGGACCGCGGCTTCATCTTCGGCGACGGCGTGTACGAGGTGATCCCCGTCTACGAAGGCGTGATGATGCGCGGCCGCGAGCATTTCGAGCGCCTGCAGCGCTCCATGGACGAGATCGCGCTCGCCAACCCGCACACCACCGACGAATGGCTGCGCCTCGTGAACGAGCTCCTCGCGCACCATCCCGGCAACCAGTCGGTGTACATCCAGGTCACGCGCGGTGCGCCGGCCAGGCGCGACCACGTGATCCCGAAAGGCCTGCAGCCGACCGTCTTCATGATGGTGCAACCGCTCGCCTCGCCCTCGAAGGAGGCGGTCGAGAACGGCGTCGCGTGCGTGACCGCGCCGGATTTCCGCTGGGAAAAGTGCCACATCAAGTCCACGTCGCTGCTGGGCAACGTGCTCGCGCGCCAGATCTCGTTCGAAGCCGGCGCCACCGAGACCATCCTCCTGCGCGACGGGTTCGTCACCGAGGCGTCGTCCTCGAACGTGTTCGTGGTGAAGAACGGCGTGGTCGCCGCCCCGCCGCGCGACAACCTGATCCTCATGGGCATCACCTACGACCTCGTGATGCAACTCGCACGGGACGGCGCGGTGAAGCTCGAGACGCGGCCGGTCACCGAAGCCGAAGTGCGCACGGCCGACGAGATCTGGCTTTCGTCCTCGACCAAGGAAGTGCTGGCGGTGAGCACACTGGACGGCAAGCCCGTGGGCTCCGGCAAGCCCGGCCCGATCTTCAGGCGCATGCACCAGCTCTACCAGGAGCACAAAGCGAAGGCCGCCCGGGCGAAAGTCGCCGCCTGATTCGACTCGTGGAACCGGGCGCGCCGGACAACCCCTCGCTCCTCACCTTTCCCTGCATCTTCCCGCTGAAGGTGATGGGGCGGCGCGAGGACGGTTTCGCGCAGGTCATCTGCGAAATCGTGCAGCGCCACGCGACGGACTTCCACCCGCGCACCCTCGAGATGCGGCCTTCGAAGAACGGCCGCTACATTTCGCTCACCGTCACCATCAACGCGACCTCGAAGGACCAGCTGGACGCGCTCTACACGGAGCTGTCCAGGCACCCGATGGTCATCATAGTGCTATGACGGCGCGCGGATGAAGCTTCGCAACCTGGGGCTGGTCGCCTACGAG
>DATMJE010000166.1:0-11593 GCA_035553995.1 Usitatibacter sp.
TACTTCGTCGAAAGCTCAGTCGCCTCCGAGAAGATCGCGCAGGTGATTGCCGGCGAGCAGTCCAGCGGCACCTTCCTCTCGCTGCCCGGTGAAACGAATGAACTGAAGGAGCGCTCGCGCGCTCGCGTCGTAAGCATCGAGCCGCTTGCACCGACGCTGCAGCCGACATTGCAGAGCGCGTATGTCGATCGTCATCCGCACGGTGGAGTGTTCCATCGCGCCGAGATCGAGATCGCGTTCCCGGTCGCCAACGTCGGCCCAAATCTGTCCAGTCTGCTGGCCACGGTGGCCGGTAACCTGTACGAACTCGGGGAAGTCACGGGGCTGCGCCTTCTCGACCTGGATCTCCCGGCCGATTACGCAGCCCGCTTCGCGGGCCCGGCCTTCGGCATCACGGGCACCCGGCGGCTTGTCGGTGTACACGGAAGGCCCGTGATCGGCACGATCATCAAACCGAGCATCGGCCTCACGCCCGTCCAGACCGCCGAACTGGTCGAAAGCCTTTGTGCGGCCGGCATCGACTTCATCAAGGACGATGAGTTGATCGCCGATCCGCCGTACGCGCCGTTCGATGAGCGCTTGCGGGCCGTCATGCCGGTGCTGCAGCGCCACGCCGACCGTCTGGGCCGGCTACCCATGTACGCGATCAACATCTCGGGCTCGGTCGACGAGATGCTTCGACGCCACGACGCCGTCCTGGCTGTAGGCGGCAGCTGCGTGATGGTGAGCGTCAACTGGGTCGGCTTTGCCGCAGTCGAGCACCTGCGCCGCCACGCGCAGCTACCGATCCACGGTCACCGTAACGGCTGGGGGGCCCTCACGCGCCATTCGGGGCTCGGCTTCTCTTTTCAGGCCTACCAGAAGTTGTGGCGCCTGGCAGGAGTGGACCATCTGCATGTCAACGGCATCCGCAGCAAATTCTGGGAGCCCGACGATTCGGTCGTGGCCTCGGCCCGCGCATGCCTGTCGCCTTGGGCCGGGGTACAGCCGCTCATGCCGGTATTCTCGTCCGGCCAGTGGGCTGGCCTGGCACCCGACCTCTACGCCGCTCTCGGCAATGTCGACCTGATGCATCTGGCTGGCGGGGGGATCATAGGTCACCCGGACGGCATCGCCGCCGGCATGACAAGCATGCGTGAAGGCTGGGAGGCGGCGGTGGCCGGTATCGGCCTCGCCACATACGCCGAATCGCACCCAGCGCTGCGGCGCGCGCTGATTCATTTCGGCCAACTGTAGAGGCGGGCATGCTGAGGCTCGCCTTCTACGGTGACGATTTCACCGGCTCCAGCGATGCGCTGGAGGTGCTGGCCTTCGCCGGGCTCGAATGCGCGCTGTTCCTGGAAGTGCCCGACGAGCAGACGCTCCGCGAACTGGGACCCTTCGGTGCGATCGGCGTGGCGGGCGCAAGCCGGGCGATGTCGCCCGCAGAGATGGACGAGCAGCTCCAACCCGTGCTTGCAGCGATGTCCCGGCTGCCCGTGGCGCTGGTGCACTACAAGGTCTGCTCGACCTTCGACAGCTCGCCGACCGTGGGCAGCATCGGCCACGTCATGGACCTTTCGCGCGCGGACTTCGGCGACAGCGCCATCCCGATAGTGGCGGCCACACCGGCGCTGGGCCGCTACTGCGCGTTCGGTAACCTGTTCGCCCGCTTCGGCACTGATGGGCGGGTTCATCGCATCGATCGCCACCCGATCATGAGCGTGCACCCGGTGACGCCGATGCACGAGGCCGACCTGACCCGCCACCTCGGGACGCAGACCTCGATGCCCATAGCCGGCTTCACGCTGCCGCAATTCGCACTCCAGCGCGCTGCGATGGCCGCAGAGCTTCATCGCCTGGTCGACGCCACACCGGGAGGCGCGGTGCTGATCGATGGCACGACCCCCGAGCAGCTCACCGAGACCGGCCGGCTGCTCGACGGCCTTGCGCGTGGCCGCAAGACGCCGCTGTTCTGCGTCGGCGGTTCCGGACTCGAGTATGCGCTGACGCAGTGGTGGCGCGAGGCCGGCGTGTTGCCGACAACTCGAACTGCGCACGACCGCTTCGACGGCGTGCCCCAAGTGCTGGCCGTCTCGGGCAGCGCCTCACCGCTGAGCGCGCAACAGATCGATGCGGCGGTGGGCGCCGGTTTCGTCGAGCTGCCCGTGGATGCAGCCGCCCTGGTCGCCGGGAGCCCGGATGCGGAACTCGCCCGTCTCGCTGAACGTGCCTTGCTCGAGCTGCGCGCCGGCCGCAGCGTCATGCTGCACAGCGCACGCGGTCCACAGGATCCGCGTATCGAGGCGATGCTGGCCGCGCTGGCCGACAGGGGCATGAGTCGCGAGCAGGCCCGCCACGAAGGTGGCCGCCAGTTGGGACAGCGTTTCGGCGAGCTGGTCGACGCGCTGCTGCGCGCGCATCCGCTGCGGCGCCTGCTGCTGTCGGGCGGCGACACGTCCAGCCATGTCACCCAGCGGCTCGCACCGCAAGCGCTGCGCGTGGTTGCGCGGCTGGCTCCGGGCGCACCGCTGTGCCGCGCCATCTCCCGCGAGCCGCACCTGGCGCAGCTCGAGATCGCGCTGAAGGGCGGCCAGATGGGCCAGGCCGACTATTTCGTCAAGGCGCTGCGCGGCACGGCCGACGCTCGTCAATCGCTGCACTAACCAAGAGGAGACTTGAACATGACATCCATGAGCCGCCGCCGTGCCCTGGTCAAGGGGGCAGTCTTGATCAGCGCCCCAGCGCTGGTGCTGCCGCGCTTCGCGGGTGCCGCTGAATTCACCTACAAGTTCGGCACCAACGTGCCTGCCAGTCATCCGCTCAACGTGCGCGCAATGGAGGCCAGCGAGCGCATCCTGAAGGACACGGGCGGCCAGGTCCAGATCAACGTCTTCACCAACAACCAGCTTGGCAACGACGCCGACATGCTCTCGCAGCTGCGCGCCGGCGGGCTGGAATTCTTCACCGTCTCGGGCGTGAATGTGCTGTCGCAGCTCGTGCCGCTCTCGTCGATGTGGGGCCTGGGATTCGCGTGGCCGACCGAGGACGTGGTGAACAGGGCGCTCGACGGTGAGCTGGGCAAATTCCTGCGCGCGCAGTTTCCCAAGGTTGGCCTGATGGCGATGGACACGGTGTGGAGCTCCGGCTTCCGGCAGATCACCAACAGCGTGCGGCCTATCAACGTGCCCGACGACCTGAAGGGCCTGAAGATCCGCGTGCCGGTGAGCCCGCTATGGACTTCGTTGTTCAAGCACCTCGGTGCCGCGCCCGCGTCCATCAACTTCGCCGAGGTTTACTCGTCGCTGCAAACCAAAGTGGTCGATGCGCAGGAGAACCCGTTGACGATCATCTCGATCGCCAAGCTCTACGAGGTCCAGAAGTACTGCTCCATGACCAACCACATGTGGGATGGCTGGTGGTGCATGACGAATCAGAAGGTCTGGGACCGCATTCCCGAAAGAGCACGGCCGATCATCGCGAAGCACCTGAACCAGGCGGCGCTCGACATGCGCGCCGACGGTGCAAAGCTCAACGCCTCGCTGCGTCCCGAACTGGGCGCAAAGGGCCTCGTCTTCAATGATCCGCAGCTCGCTCCTTTCCGCGAGCGGCTGGTCGCTTCGGGTTTCTACTCCGAGTGGAAGAAGAAGTACGGGGAAGAGGCGTGGGCCTTGCTCGAGAAGCACACTGGCAAGCTGGGCTGACGTGCGCGCCACCTCGATTTCGGACGACGACTCGCAGCGAGGCGTCGCGGGCTGGGCGACTCGCGCTCATCGGGGGCTCGGCCGCCTGCTCGGCGTGCCCGTTGCGGTGCTGGTGGCGGCCGAGATCACCGTGCTCCTGGCCGGCGTGGTGGCGCGCTACGTGTTCCATAACCCCTTGATCTGGTCGGACGAGGTCGCTTCGATCCTCTTCCTGTGGCTGGCGATGCTCGGCTCGGCGATGGCTTTCCAGCGTGAGGAGCACATGCGCATGACGGCCGTGGTGGGCAAGCTCTCGCCTTCGAGGCGCGCCTTTCTCGACGTGCTCGCCAGCACGGCGGCGCTGGCGTTCCTGCTGCTCATCCTGCCCCATGCGTGGGAGTACGCGGTGGAGGAGGCGATGGTGCGCACGCCGGCGCTGGAAATCCAGAACTCCTGGCGTGTCGCCGCGATGGCCGCCGGCTTCGGCGCGATGGCGCTGCTGGCCCTGTTGCGGCTGGCGGCGGTGGGCCGGCCATGGAAGGTGGCGGCAGCCGTCGGCCTCGTCCTCGCGATCATCGCCGCAATGACGCTGTTGCAGCCCGTGTGGCGACAGCTGGGCAACGCCAACCTGGTTGTCTTCTTCGTGGTTGCGGTCGCCGGCGCGGTGTTTGCCGGCGTTCCGATTGCGTTCGCCTTCGGCCTGGCCACGCTCGGCTACGTAATGCTGACGACACAAACGCCGGTGCTGGTCGTGGTCGGCCGCATGGATGAAGGGGTCAGCCACTTGATCCTGCTGTCGGTGCCGCTGTTCGTGTTCCTGGGTCAACTGATCGAGATGACGGGCATGGCGCGTGCGATGGTGGCATTCCTCGCCAGTCTTCTCGGCCACGTGCGCGGCGGCCTGCATTACGTGCTGGTCGGCGCGATGTATCTCGTTTCCGGAATCTCCGGCTCGAAGGCCGCCGACATGGCGGCCGTCGCGCCGGTGCTGTTCCCGGCGATGAAGGAGCGCGGCGCGAAGGAAGGCGACCTCGTCGCGCTGCTGTCGGCGACGGGCGCGCAGACCGAGACCATTCCGCCGTCCATTGTGCTGATCACGATCGGCTCGGTTACCGGCGTGTCGATTGCCGCGCTGTTCACCGGCGGCCTGCTGCCCGGCCTGGTGCTGGCCGCGATGCTGGTGGCGGTGGTGTGGGCGCGCTACAGGCATGAAAACCTGACTGGGGTACGGCGCGCCAGCCGCCGTGAAATCGGCCGGGCGTTCGTGATCGCGGCACCGGCCATCGCACTGCCCTTCATCATCCGCGCCGCGGTGGTGGAAGGCATCGCGACCGCCACCGAGGTCTCGACCATCGGCATCGCCTACGGCGTGATCGCCGGCCTCCTCATCTACCGCCAGTTCGACTGGAAGCGGATCTATCCGATGCTCGTCGACACCGCCAGCCTGTCGGGTTCAATCCTGCTGATCATCGGCGCGGCCACCGCGATGGCCTGGGGGCTGACGCAATCGGGCTTCTCGACGACGCTCAGCCAGGCCATGCGCGCGCTGCCCGGCGGGGCCGCGGGTTTCATGGCGGTGTCGATTGTCGCCTTCATCGTGCTGGGCAGCGTCCTCGAGGGCATCCCCGCGATCGTGCTGTTCGGCCCCCTGCTGTTCCCGATCGCCCGGGCGGTCGGCATCCACGAGGTGCACTACTCGATGGTGGTCATCCTGGCGATGGGTCTCGGGCTGTTCGCGCCGCCCTTTGGCGTGGGCTACTACGCCGCTTGCGCGATCGGCCGCGTCAACCCCGATGCAGGCATCCGGCCGATCGGCGGCTACATGCTCGCCTTGTTCGTCGGCCTGGTGATCGTCGCGGCGGTGCCGTGGATCTCGATCGGCTTCCTGTGAACCCTCTTTCCATCCTGGACATGAACCCTACCTCCGAAACACGCGTCGCGCTGGTCACCGGCGGCGCCAAGGGCATCGGCGCCGAGGTCTGCGCCCGCCTGGCGGCCCTCGGCCATCAAGTGCTCGTGGCCGACCTCGATCTCGATTCAGCGGCGGCCACGGCGCGGGAGATACACGCAGCCGGCGGCCGAGCGAGCGCGCTTGGGCTGGACGTGGGCAAGCGCGAGTCTATCGACGCCGCGTTCGAGCAGGTCGAGCGCGAGCATGGCCGGTGCGACATCCTCGTCAACTGCGCCGGCATCGCCAAAGTCTTCCCGTTCCTCGATTTCCCACTGGACAACTTCATCGCGACGATGAACGTGAACGTCACCGGCACCCTGCTTTGCTCGCAGGCGGCGGCGCGTTTGATGGTGAAGCGGGGTTGGGGTCGCATCGTCAACATTGCGTCGGTTGCCGGCATGCGGGCCGTAGGCAGCGGCCGCACGGCCTATGGCACATCCAAGGGCGCCGTGATCGCGCTGACGCGGCAAATGGCGGTGGAACTGGCGGAGCACGGCATCACGGCCAACGCGGTGGCACCCGGTCCGGTGGATACCCCGATGACGCAGGTGCTGCACACGGCCCAGTTCCGGGCCGAGTACTCGAAGGCGATTCCAATGAACCGCTACGGCACCTGCGGGGAAATCGCCTCGGCCGTGATCTACCTCGTGTCGGACGAGGCGCGCTACGTGACGGGCATCTCGATGCCGGTCGATGGCGGCTTTCTCGCCTCGGGGGCCCGCGGGCTGTGATTCTCGCGAGCCGGCGCGCTGAAAACCCATTGGACGCGCGCCGCCGCTACGCCAAGATCGTGGCCACGCTCGGGCCGTCGAGCTCGGGCAAGGACACCATACGCGCCCTGTACAGCGCCGGAGTCGATGTGTTCCGGCTCAATTTCAGCCATGGGACGCACGAGCAGCATCGCGAACGTCTGGCGCAGATCCGCGAACTCGAGCGCGAGATCGGACGGTCTATCGGCGTAATGGCCGATATGCAAGGACCCAAGCTGCGCGTCGGCACGTTCGCGTCCGGACCAGCGACCCTGAGCGCAGGCGCGCCGTTTCGGCTTGACCTTGTCGCCCGTCCCGGCGACGGGACTCGTGCCTATTTGCCGCACCCGGAAATCTTCGCCGCGCTCAAGCCGGGCGCCAACCTGCTGCTTGATGACGGCAAGCTGCGCCTGCAGGTGGTACGGTGCGGCACCGATTTTGCAGAAACCGAAGTTGTGGTCGGCGGAACGCTGTCCGAGCGCAAGGGCGTGAACGTGCCCGATGTCGTGCTGCCATTGTCGGCCTTGACCGAAAAGGATCGGCGCGACCTCGAATTTGCGTTGGAGCTTGGCGTCGATTGGCTCGCCCTGTCATTCGTACAGCGTCCCGAAGACCTCGACGAGGCGCGCGCACTGGTACGTGGGCGCGCAGGCATCCTGACCAAGCTCGAGAAGCCGTCTGCGGTCGAGGCGCTCGATGCGATCGTGGAGAAATCCGATGCCGTAATGGTCGCGCGTGGCGATCTGGGTGTCGAATTGCCGGCAGAGAAGGTGCCGGGCATCCAACGACGGGCCGTTCGCGCGTGCCGGCTCGCGGGCAAGCCGGTCATCGTTGCGACCCAAATGCTGGAGTCGATGATCACCGCGCCGGTGCCAACGCGTGCCGAAGCGTCCGACGTGGCGACCGCCATCTACCACGGCGCGGATGCCGTGATGCTGTCGGCCGAGTCCGCGAGCGGCAAGTATCCCATCGAAGCCGTGCAAATGATGGATCGCATCGTGCGGGAGGTCGAGACTGATCCGTATCAGCGCGAAGTGCTGGAGTCACTACGAACGCCATCCCGGCCGACCAGTGCCGATGCCATATGCGCCGCGATGAACGCCGTCGTACGGATGCTGCCCGTCGCGGCGGTGGTCACCTACACCACTTCAGGATCGACCGCCCTCCGCGCGTCGCGGGAGCGACCCGCGGCACCGGTAATCAGCATGACGCCGAGTATCGAGACCGCCCGTCGGCTGACGTTGGCCTGGGGCGTTCACGTCGTTCACACGAACGACGTGGCCGACGTTGCCGAAATGGTGAGCAAGGCGATCGGCACGGCGCGCGCGCAAGGCTTTGCGAACCCCGGAGATTCGATCCTGATCAGTGCCGGCATGCCGTTCGGCACGCCTGGAGCGACCAACCTGTTGCGCATCGCGCAAGTCTGAGCTTCGGCCACTGCCCTGAGACTCTCCGCAACCCGTTGCACGGCACGCCACCCGATCGACGTAGCCCGGTCGTAATGCGTTGACGGCAGGCCTGTATTACAATGACGGCATGAAATCGATCACCATCCGCCTGCCTGAGCCTCTCATCGCCGATATCGACGCAGAGTCGCGCGGGCGCGGCATCTCGAAGTCGGATGTGGTACGGGAGCGGCTCGAGCGTGGCGCGCATCGAGCGGGAGAGCCATCGCCGGCACCCTACGACATCGCCGATGTGGTCGGGTCGATCGATCGCGGGCCGAGCGACCTCAGCGCGCGCAAGAAGGAACACTTGCGCAAGACCGGCTATGGCCGCAAGCGTCCTCGTTGATGCGGGCTTCGTCATTGCGCTGATCGATCGGCGCGACACGCATCATGCGTGGGCGGTAACGCAATCCGCCAGGTTCGCTCGTCCCTGGTACACGTGCGAAGCCGCGGCGTCTGAAGCCTTTCACCTCCTTGGGGCCGAAGGCGTCCGCCCGCTGGGCACGCTGTTCGCCCGGGGCTTGTTGCGTACCGCCTTTCGTTTCGACGAACATGCGGAGCCCGTGCTGCGGCTCATGGAGAAGTATGCGAGCGTCCCCATGAGCTTCGCCGATGCCTGCCTGGTCCGCATGACCGAAACGATCGCCGATCCTGTCCTGCTCACCACGGACTCCGATTTCACGATCTATCGGCGGCACAGCCGGCAAGTGGTGCCCTGCGTGCTGCCGGCTTCTTCGCGGTAAGCAGGCCGCGGTCCATGCCCGCCCCTCCCCGTCAGTCCCCCGCGCCGGCGGGCACGATCGCATTCGCGGCCGGCGCGGGCTGCGGCGCATCGCCGCCGGCGCGCTTCACGCGGAAGCACGCGGCATAAAGCGCCGGCACGAAGAAGATCGTGAGCAGCGTGGCGACGGTGAGGCCGCCCATGATCGCGATCGCCATCGGGCCCCAGAACACGCTGCGCGTGAGCGGGACCATCGCGAGCACCGTTGCCGCCGCCGTGAGAGCGACCGGGCGCGTCCGGTGCACGGCGGCATCGACCACCGCGGTCCAGGCATCGCTGCCCGCGTCCATCTCGGTCTGCACCTGGTCGATGAGGATCACGGAGTTGCGCATGATCATTCCGCCCAGCGCCACGATGCCGAGAATGGCGACGAAGCCCAGCGGCGCGTGGAAGAGCAGCAGCCCCGCCACCACGCCGATGAGTCCCAAGGGTGCCGTCGCGAACACCATCGACATGCGCGCGAAGCTCTGCAGCTGCAGCATGAGGATGAGGAGCACCGTGAGCAGCATCGCCGGGGCCACCGCGAGCAGCGCCTTGTTCGCCTTGTCGCTCTCCTCCACGGCGCCGCCCACGTCGATGCGATAGCCCGACGGCAGCGTGGCCTGGATGTCCTTCAGGAGCGGCTGGATCTCCTTCGTGACCGACACGCCCTGCTCGCCATCCTTCACGTCGGCCTTGACCGTGATCGCCATGTCGCGGTTGCGGCGCCACAACACCGGCTCCTCGAGCACGTAGCGCACGCGGGCCACCTGCGAGAGCGGCACCGTGCTGCCGTGGCGCGTGAAGAGATTCACGTCCTGGAGCGTGTCCAGGTTCATGCGCTCGCCGGGCACCGCGCGGGCGACGATGTCGACGAGGTCCTCGCGCTCGCGAAGCTGCGAGAGCGTGGCGCCGTTCATCACGGTACGGGTCACGAGCTGGATGTCGGCGGGCGTGAGGCCGAGCGCGCGCGCCTTGTCCTGGTCGAGGTCCACGCGCAGCGTGCGCACCGGGTCGTACCAGTTGAGCTGCACGTCGCGCACCTTGTCGCTGGCGGCCACGACCTTCTCCACCTGGCGGGCGATCTCGCGCACCTTCTGCGTGTCGGGGCCGACCACGCGGAACTGCACCGGATAGCCCACGGGGGGACCCAGCTCCAGGCGCGTCACGCGCAGCCACATCTCCGGGAACTGCGCCGGGGCCATGGCGATGAGCTTCGCGCGCACGCGCTCGCGCGCCTCGAGGTCCTTCGTCATGACGATGAACTGCGAGAAGCCGGGGTTGGGCAGCTCCGGATCGAGCGACAGGTAGAAGCGCGGCGCGCCGGCGCCGGTGTACGCGGTGAAGAAGCGCACGTCCTCGTCCTTGCGCAGCAGCGCTTCCATCTTCTTCACCTGCCCGGTGGTGGCGGCGAAGGAGGCGCCTTCCTTGAGTCGAAGGTCCACGATGAGCTCCGGGCGCGTGCTGTTCGGGAAGAACTGCTGCGGCACGAAGCGCATGCCGAAGACCGCCACGACCAGTGCCGCCGCCGTCACCCCGATGACCGCCCAGCGGCGCTGGAGCGCGGCGTCGATGAGGTTGCGAAGCCTGCGATAGAACGGCGTGTCGTACGGGTCGCCGTGATGGGCACCCTTGCCGAAGCCCTCGGGGAGGAGCTTCACCGCGAGGTACGGCGTGAAGATGCCGGACACGACCCACGAGAACACGACGGCGATGCCGACGATCCAGAAGATGCCGCCGGCGTATTCGCCCGTCGTGGACTTCGAGAATCCGATCGGCATGAAGCCCGCCACCGTGACGAGCGCGCCGGTGAGGCGTGGCATGGCCGTGGAGGCGTACGAGAAGGCCGCCGACTTCGCACGGTCCCATCCCGATTCCATCTTCACGACCATCGTCTCGAGCGAGATGATCGAGTCGTCCACCAGCAGGCCCAGCGCGATGATGAGCGAGCCGAGCGAGATGCGCTCGAGGTTCCAGCCCATGGCCAGCATGACGATCGCGACCAGGCCCAGCACCAGCGGCACCGAGGCCGCCACGACGAGGCCGGTGCGCCAGCCGAGGCTCACCAGGCTCACGGCGAGCACGATGGCGAGTGCTTCCATGAGCGAGCGCTCGAATTCCCACACCGCCTCCTTCACCACGGTCGGCTGGTCGGCCACGCGCTCGAGCTCGACGCCATAGGGCAGCTCACCCTGGACCTTCGCGATCGCGGCCTCCACGGCGTGGCCCAGCTCGACCACGTTGCCGTCGTTGGTCATGGCGATGCCCACCATCAGCACTTCCTGGCCGTTGTGGCGCACGGTGTAGGTGGGCGGGTCCTCGTAGCCGCGGTAGACCTTGGTGAAGTCGCCCAGCTTGATGAGCCGGCCGCCCGCCTCGATGGGCACGTTGCGGATGTCTTCCAGGCTCGTGAACTGCCCGCTCACACGGATGAAGACGCGGTCGCCCTGGGTATCGATGGAGGGGCCCGTGAGCATCGCGTTCTGCGCGCGCAGGCTGTCGGCGATCATGAGCGGCGTGATGCCGAGCGATGCCAGCTTCTCGTGCGAGAACTCCACGTAGACGCGCTTGGCCTGCTTGCCGATCACGTCGACCTTCTTCACCATCGGCACGTGCAGCAGGCGCCGCTTCACGTCCTCGGCGATGTCGGTGAGCTCCGCATGCCCGATGCCGTCGCCCTTCACGGCGTAGAGCATCGAGTACACGTCGCCGTACTCGTCGTTGAAGATCGGGCCGACGACGCCCTCGGGCAGCTCGGCCTTGAGGTCGGAGAACTTCTTGCGCGCCTGGTACCAGGCCTCGCGCTGGTCGGCTTTCGACGTGCCGCCCTTCACGGTGATCGTCATGCCGCCCATTTCCTGGCGCGCGAACGTGACGACCTTCTCGAAGTGGTCGAGCTGCTCGAACTTCTTCTCCATCCGGTTGAGCACCTGGTCCTGCACCTGCTGCGCGGTGGCACCCGGCCAGATGACGATGGCGGTCATCGAGGGCACGGAGAAGTTCGGGTCCTCGAGCTGGCCCAG
>DATMJE010000167.1:0-33764 GCA_035553995.1 Usitatibacter sp.
GGGTGGATGCGAAAACCTTCACTTGGCCAGTGGCATAGCGGGCAACCACCTCGGGGACCGCTCGAATAACGGACGCCCCTCGCCAATGTCCAGGCGTAAGTCGCGCCGCGACCTGTTATTTTGCACGCCGCTGTAGAGCGCTCGCGCGCTCAACGCGGCCCTCTCCGCTATCGATCGCTCTCGCGCTCGACGCCGGCCTCGCTGCCGCGCGCTCTGCACATCGCGCCGGCCTTCGCGTTCGACGTGCACAATCATTCGAACAGCGACGTCCTGCATCAAAAGTCGAGCTGGCAGCAATGGAGTATGTGGGGGACGCGATACGAGAGGTAAAGAGCGTCGGACCTGCCAAAGGCCGTCGGCAGACGGTGCGCAGCGCGGGCGTCGAGGGGGCGTACCTGCTCGAGCGGCGATGAGGTGGTTGCCCGCCCATGGCACCGGCCAAATGAAGGTTTTTGCATCCACCCGCGTCAATGCGGTGGTTGCCTCTTCTTTCTCCGCCCAAGTGCTGCAGAATTCTTCCGCCGTATCGGACATCACCCAACGCCCGCTCGACGCAGGTACCACCCTCGACGCCCGAGTAAAGCAACGACTAGAGGACGACCAGGTTGTCGCGGTGAATGAGCTCGGCCTCCGCCACATATCCCAGCACCGCCTCGATCTCGGAAGTCGGCTTGCGAAGAATGCGTGACGTCTCGGTGGCGCCGTAGTTGACGAGCCCGCGAGCGATCTCGCGTCCGTCGGCGGCGACCACGCTCACGACCTCGCCGCGCTCGAAGTGTCCCTCGACGGCGGTGGCGCCGATGGCGAGCAGGCTCTTGCCGTCCTTCACCAGCGCCTTCACGGCGCCGTCGTCGAGCATGATGCGGCCGGCGGGCTTGAGGTGGTCGGCCATCCACTGCTTGCGGGCGGTGAGGGGTGCGGTGGCTGCGACGAGCAGGGTGCCGATCGCCTCGCCGCCAAAGAGCCGCCCGAGCACCTCGCGCTCGCGTCCCCAGGCGATGGCGGTATGCGCGCCACTGCGCGCCGCGCGGCGTGCCGCGAGCACCTTGGTGAGCATGCCGCCGCGGCCCAGCGCGCTGCCCGCGCCGCCGGCCATCGCTTCCAGCGCGGGGTCGCCCGCGTTGCCGCGTTCGACGAGGCGCGCGTTCGGGTCCTTGCGCGGGTCGGCGGAGAAGAGGCCCTTCTGGTCGGTGAGGATCACGAACGCGTCGGCCTCGATCAGGTTGGTGACCAGCGCGCCGAGCGTGTCGTTGTCGCCGAAGCGGATCTCCTCCACGACGACCGTGTCGTTCTCGTTGATCACGGGCACCACGCCCAGGCCCACGAGCGTCTTGAGCGTCGTGCGCGCGTTGAGGTAGCGGCGGCGGTCGCCGAGGTCCTCGTGCGTGAGGAGCACCTGCGCGGTGTGGCGTCCGGCTTCCGCGAAGCACGATTCCCACATCTGCACCAGGCCCATCTGGCCCACCGCGGCGGCCGCCTGCAACTCGTTCACCGCATGCGGGCGCCGCTTCCAGCCGAGGCGCTTCATGCCCTCGGCGATGGCGCCCGAAGACACCACGATCACCTCGATGCCGCGCGCGTGCAGCGCCGCGATCTGCCGCGACCAGTCGGCGATGGCATCGCGGTCGAGCCCGGCGCCCTCGTTGGTGAGGAGGCTCGAGCCGATCTTCACCACGATGCGCTTCGCCTGTTGCAGCGGGCTCGTCATTCCTCAGCCTCGCCGACGGGGGCTTTCGCGTGCTGCTCGAGGAACTCCATCACCTTGAAGACGAGCTCCTTCGTGCCTTCGCCGTTGATGCCCGCGATGAGGAACCAGGGCTTGGTCCAGCGCAGCTTCTTCACGAGCGCGGCGGCGCGTTTTTTGGCGTCCGCGGGATCGAGCAGGTCCGCCTTGTTCATGACGAGCCAGCGCGGCTTCTTCGCGAGCTGCGCGTCGTAGGCCTTGAGCTCCGCGGCGAGCGCCTTTACCTCGGCCGCGGGATCGGTCGATTCGTCGAACGGAGCGATGTCCACCAGGTGCAGCAGCAGCGTGGTGCGCTGCAGGTGGCGCAGGAACTGGTGGCCGAGGCCCGCGCCTTCGGCCGCGCCTTCGATGAGGCCCGGGATGTCGGCCATCACGAACGAGCGATTCACGTCGACGCGCACCACACCGAGATTCGGCTGCAAGGTGGTGAACGGGTAATCCGCGACCTTCGGACGGGCGGCCGAAACCGCACGAATGAGCGTGGACTTGCCGGCGTTCGGCATGCCGAGCAGGCCCACGTCCGCGAGCACGCGCAGCTCGAGCTCGAGGTTGCGCTGCTCACCGGGCTCGCCGCGCGTGAACTGGCGCGGCGCGCGGTTCACGCTCGACTTGAAGTTGAGGTTGCCGAGACCGCCGCGCCCGCCCTTCGCGACGAGCGCTCGATCGCCCGCATGCGCGAGGTCCGCGATGATCGCACCCGAATCGGCATCGCGGATGATCGTGCCCACCGGCACGCGCAGCACGATGTCCTCGGCGCCCTTGCCGTTCTGGTCGCGGCCCCGCCCGTTCTCGCCCGGCTTCGCGCGGAAGATGCGCGTGTAGCGATAGTCGATGAGCGTATTGAGGTTCTCGTCGGCGACGGCGTAGATGCTGCCGCCGCGCCCGCCGTCGCCGCCATCGGGGCCGCCCTTCGGGACGAACTTCTCGCGCCGGAAGGACGCGGAGCCGTCGCCGCCATTGCCGGCGACGACCTCGATGCGTGCTTCGTCGAAGAACTTCATCGCGGGAGCGGGCGCGTCAGCGCCACGCCGGGTCGACGCATCGAAAGCGTGGCGGCATCGAGTACCGGGGTGATGGTATTGGACATGGCGCAGAAACGAAAAAGCCCCGTGCGAAGACGGGGCCTCTCGTCATGCCTCGGGCCGTTACTGCTGGACCTGGACCGGCTCGATCGACACGGTGTTCTTCTGCTTCGGGCCGTGCTTCGCATACTTCACGTGCCCGGTGGCCGTTGCGAACAGCGTGTGATCCTTGCCGATGCCCACGTGCCGGCCGGCGTGGAAGCGCGTGCCGCGCTGCCGCACGAGGATGGAGCCTGCGTTCACCAGCTCGCCGCCGAAGGCCTTGAGGCCGAGGCGCTTGCTTTCCGAATCGCGGCCGTTACGGGACGAGCCGCCTGCTTTCTTGTGTGCCATGTTGCGTCCTTAAGTTGAAAACCGGGACAGACCCAGAATCGCGAGAACCGGGTCCGTCCCTAGGCGATCGCGTCCACACGGATTTCCGTGTAGTTCTGCCGATGGCCCTGATGTTTCTGGTAGTGCTTGCGGCGGCGCATCTTGAAGATCTTCACCTTCGCGCCGCGGCCGTGGCCGAGGACGGTGCAGGAGACAGTGGCTCCGGACACCAGGGGATTACCGAGCTTCACGGCCTCTCCGTCCGCCACCATCAACACCTGGTCGAGGACGATCTGAGCGCCAACGTCTGCCGGTATCTGTTCTATTTTGATTTTCTCGCCGGGGGCAACGCGATACTGCTTGCCGCCGGTTTTTATGACCGCGTACATTGTGGACTCCATGGGTTTCGAGGTACTTGTAGCCCGGGCAAAACGAGTCACCCGGGGAACTGGCTATAATACCGGAAATACCCCGTCTGGTCAAAGACTTGTCCCGGCAGCTACGGCGCTGCCGAGGGCGGGCCACCCTCCGTCCCCATGAATGAAACGATCTCTCCGGTGACCCTGGAGTCCATTCGCCTGCCCGTGGCCGCCGACATGGCGCGCGTGGACGAGGTGATCCGCCGCCGCCTGGATTCGCACGTGGTGCTCATCCGCACCGTGGCCGACTACATCATCGGCAGCGGCGGCAAGCGGCTGCGGCCCACGCTGGTGCTGCTCTCCGCCAACGCCTTCGGCGCGACGGGAGAGGCGCGGCACGAGCTGGCCGCCGTGATCGAGTTCATCCACACGGCCACGCTGCTGCACGACGACGTGGTGGACGAATCGAGCCTGCGCCGTGGCCGCAAGACGGCGAATGCCGAGTTCGGCAATGCCGCGAGCGTGCTCGTGGGGGATTTCCTCTATTCGCGCGCCTTCCAGATGATCGTGGCCGCGGGCAGCCTGCGCATCATGAAGGTGCTGGCCGATGCGACCAACGTGATCGCCGAGGGCGAGGTGCTGCAGCTCCTCAACGTCCACGACGCGGACACGGACGAGGAAAGCTACCTGCGCGTGATCCGCTACAAGACCGCCAAGCTCTTCGAGGCCGCGACACAGGTGGGCGCCATCCTGGGCGGAGCGCCCGAGGCCGCCGAGCGCGCGCTGGCCGAGTACGGCATGCATTTAGGCACCGCGTTCCAGCTCATCGACGACGTGCTCGACTATTCGGGCGACCTGCACGAGACCGGCAAGAACCTGGGCGATGATCTCGCCGAGGGCAAGCCCACGCTGCCGCTCATCTACGCCATGCAGGCGGGCAGCGAGGCCGACCGCACGCGGGTGCGCCGTGCCATCGAGGAGGGCGGCAAGCAGGACCTGGCCGAGGTCGTCGAGACCATCCACCGCGTCGGCGCCCTCGACTACGCGCGGCGGCGCGCCCGCGAGGAGGCCGCCATGGCCACGGCACGCCTCGAGCACCTGCCGCCATCGGCATGCCGCGACAGCCTCCTGCAGCTCGCGCACTTCTCCGTCGAGCGCAAGTTCTAGCGCGCGGCGCGTCGTTTTGCCGCGCCCGGCGCAGGTGCGGAAATCGTTCCGCGCTGCTACAATGTGGGTCTGTCTTGAGAGGGCGCTGCCAGCGCCCTTTCGTCCCTCGGGGTGTAGCTTAGCCTGGTAGAGCGCTACGTTCGGGACGTAGAGGCCGGAGGTTCGAATCCTCTCACCCCGACCATTTTCCCCTCTGGAGAATGGCAAAAGGACAGCAGGGCCGTCCGACGTCCGTCCGGTTCTGCGCCAAATCTGCGCCAAACCGGGCCGGTCCGCGCCGTTGCCATACGTGGTTACCAGTTTCCTGTCGCATCCTGATGCCGTCGCCCTATGACGCGCTCGAGGACCTCGCGCGCGCCGACCGCGACGTCGTCGGCGGCCCATGCGACGTATTGGTCGGGACGCACGAGGATCCACCGCGCTTCATACGCTTCACGGCCGCCGTCGAACGTATCGCGCACGACGCGCAGCGGCACGCGAAGCGCGCGCGCGGCATCCTCGAACGAATGGACAGCGCCGTCATCCGCTCCGAATGCAAGGAGGGTGAACCCCCGCCCCAGCGCTTCGAACGTGTTGCCGCCGCGCGTGAGCGGCAGGGGCGCGAGATGGTGCCCTGCGCGTGCCTCGAGCGCGTGCACGCCGTGTGCGGTGCTCCGTCCGCCCGTCGGCCCGAACACGATGGGAGAGCCTTCGTAATGGGGCTCGTACTGCTGGAAGCGTGAGCCGATGTCGGTCTCCCTTGCCCGCCACGCGTTCTCGAACTGGGCCGCATCGGCTTTGGGGTCGTAGCGCTCGAGGAATTCGGCATCGCGCCGAATGCGGGCGGCGATGAAGTCGTCCGCCGTGTCGCGGATGACCGGCCGGCGCTCGACGCCATAGGAATCGAGGAGCGATTCGCTTCCCCACCCGTCGAGGCGAGCGGCGAGCTTCCATCCGAGGTTGGCCACGTCCTCGAGCCCGTTGTTGAGGCCGAAGCCGCCATAAGGCGGATGGCTGTGCGCGGCGTCGCCGGCGATGAACAGGCGTCCCGCGCGGTAGCTCTCGGCGATAGCCACACGCATGTTCCAGAACCCGAGGTGCTCGAAATCGCACGGGCAGGCGAATCCCGCCGCTTGCTGGATCAAGGCGAGCGCGTCGAAGGTCTCGAGCGTGCTGCCCGCGGGCACGGGGGCGTGGAAGAACCAGCCGTCGGGAAACTCCACGCGGCCGAAGAACTGCCAGTAGCCCTGGAGCTCCGGGCGCAGCACGCGATAGGTCGAGCGCGGCGGGAACCGTTCGAGCGCGTCGTGCAGCGCCCGGGAGCGGAACACCGCGAGCAGCATGGCCTGCTCGTAATCCTCCTTCTCGCGCAGGATGCCCGCCTGCGCGCGCACGCGTGAGTGCGCGCCGTCGCAGCCCACGACATATTCGGCGTCGAGGATCTCGTGGCGGCTGCCGTTCTCCTCGGTGATCGCGACCGCGACGCCGTCGGCTTCGGGTGCGACCGCGCGGCAGGCCCACCCCAGCCGCACGTCGACCTGCGGCAAGGTCGCGAGCTTGCGCCGCAGCACCGCCTCGGTCCGGTATTGCGGCAGGCGTTCGTTGTCCTGCGCGTAGAAGCGGCGTACCACTTCGCGTCCGGCGGGCGCATGCCAGTACGGGCCCATGAGGTCTTTGTATGCGGTGAGCTCGCCGATGGGATAGCCCTGCGGCATGGCGCGCGCGGCCCGCACCTCGTCGGCCACGCCCCAGTTCGCGAAGTGCTCGAGCGTGCGCTGCGTGAGGTTCTGCCCCTTCGGTATGCGGTCCAGCGCGGGTCGCGCCTCGACGAGCGCGCACCGAATGCCGCGCAGGCCCAGCTCCAGCGCGAGCGCGGTGCCGACGGGGCCGCCGCCGACGATCACGACCGGATAGTGCGGCGGTTTCGCGGAGCTCACTCGGCGCTGATTTGGTTCTTGCGGATGAGCGCGCCCCAGCGCTCGTAGCCCTCCAGCGCGAGCCGCTGCAATTGCGCGGGCGACGAGGCCTCGGCATCCAGTCCCGCACGCGCGAGCTGGTCGCGCGTCTGCGCGGACGCGAGCACCGCCGCGACCGCATCGTGCAGCTTCTCCACGATGGCGGGCGGCGTCTTCGCCGGCACGAAGTAACCGAACCACATGTCGAGGTTCATGCGATCGAGGCCCAGCTCCGCGAGCGTCGGCACGTCGGGGGCGGCCGGATGGCGCGCGAGGCTGCCGACCGCAAGGGCGACGAGCTTGCCATCCTTCACGAAGCCCTGCGCGACGTGCAGCGGCAGGAAGCCCACGTTTACCTCGCCGCCGAGCAGATCCTGGACGTAGCCCGCCGTGCCTTTGTACGGCACGTGGAGCAGGTCGAGCTGCGCGCGGTTCTTCACCAGCTCCATCGCGAGGTGATGTGGCGTTCCGACACCGGGCGATCCGTACGCGAGCTGCCCGGGCGATGCCTTGGCGGCCGCCAACAGCTCCGCCACCGAGCGAATGCCGGTCTTCGGGTTCGCGACCAGCATCAACGTGCCTTTCGCCGCGAGCGACACCGGCTGGAAGTCGCGGATGGGATGGAACGGCACGCGGCTATAGAGCTGCGGCGCGATCACCATGCTGTCGGCGCCCATCAGCACGGTGTAGCCGTCGGGCGCTGCCTTCGCCACGTGGTCCTCGGCGATCGTGCCGCTGGCGCCGGGCTTGTTCTCCACGACGATCGGCTGCCCCAGTCGTGCGGCGAGCTGCGGCTGCATGATGCGCGCGACGATGTCGGCGCCGGTCCCGGGCGTGAATGGAACGACGATCCGAATCGCCGCGGCGGGCCAGGAGGGCGGCTCGGCCGCGGCCTCGGCGGCCACGAGCAGCGCCGCGCCCAGGAAAAAGGAATCGACGATGCGCCCACCGTTCATAGGGGCGATGCTACAGGATGTGTCCGGGGATTGAACCGTCCGCGCGGTGCATCTGCGTATGCATGAGAAAGCGCGGCAACGGCCTTGCTTCAGCTACGACTCCGTGTCACGACGCCTCGAAGCTTACGAATCGCGATCGAGGCGGACGGGCTGGCGCCTCCCGACACGGGCGAGTCGGCGATCCGGATGTTGCTGCCGCCCGGTGCGTACACCGCGATCCTGTCGGATGCGAATGGCGCGAGCGGAACGGGCCTCGTCGCGGTCTATCGGCCCTAGGAAGCGCGGGCCCTCGAACCTAGGCGAGGGCCTGCTTCACCCTTTCGGAAATATACGGCGTGTGCCGCAGCCGCACGCGCGTTGCGGCCGCCACTGCGCTGGCGATGGCCGGTGCCACGAGCGGCGTGGCCATCTGCCCCGCGCCCGTCGGCTTGTTCGGCGTCTGGAGGAGCTTGATGTGCAGCTCCGGGATGTCGCGCATGCGCGGCACCTTGTAGTCGTAGAAGTTGGACTGCTGCACCTGCCCGTCCCTGAAGGTGATGCGCTCCGTGAGTGCGAGGCCGAGGCCATAGATGATCGAGCTCTCGGTCTGTGCCACGACGTTGTCGGGGTGCACCGCGATGCCGCAATCGAGCACGCACCAGAAATCGTGCACCGTCACTTCGCCACGCGCCTTGTCGACGGAGACTTCGGCCACGGCCGCGACCATCGTCCCGGAGTAGTCGACGAATGCGAATCCCAGCCCGCGCCCTTTGCGTGGATGGTGGAAGTCCGACATGCGCGCCACCTCGCGCACGACGGCCTGTCCTCGCGGCGTGTCCTTCAGCAGTTGAAGGCGCAATTCGATCGGGTCGATGCCGCGCATCGAGGCGATCTCGTCGAGGAACGCCTCCGTCGCGAACTTGTTGGGTCCGAAGCCGATGCCGCGCAAGGACGACGTGCGCATGCCGGTGACCTGCGGGAGCTGCTCCGAGAGCCGGTTGGGGATGTCGTAGGTCCTGAGCTCCGAGCCCGCCATGGCGAGGAAGTCCTTCTCGCCGCCGCCCTTGTAGCGCACCGGGTCCTGGAACGCGGTGATCTCGTCGCAGGCCACGCGATGGCGCCACGCGACGATGCGCCCGTCGGCATCGACCCCCGCGCGCAGGAAATGCACCGAGAGCGGACGGAAACGGCCGTTGCGCACGTCGTCCTCCCGCGTCCACAGCACCTTCACCGGGCGCTTCGCTTCCTTCGAGAGCAGCACCGAGTCGACGATGAACTCCTCGTCGCGGTGGCCGCGCCGCCCGAAGCCGCCGCCCAGCAGCATGAGGTTCAGCTTCACCTTCTCGACGGGAATGTCGAGGGCCTTCGCGACCGCGGCGACCGCCATCGTCTGCGATTGCGTGCCGCACCAGATCTCGCACGCGTCGCCCGAGGCCGAGACCGAGGCCACCGAGTTCAGCGGCTCCATCTGCGCGTGGTAGGTGTAGTCGCAGGCGTACTCGGCCTCGTAGATCTTCGCGGCCTTGTCCATGGCGGCGATCGCGTCGCCCGCGCTGTCCCAGGGCTTGCCGGGCTTCGACAGGTCCCTCGCCGCGGCCGAATAGACCGCGACCGCTTTCTCGCTGTCGTGCCCGTAGCCGCGCGCCGTGCGATCCCATTGCACTTTCAGCGCGTCCCTCGCCTTGAACGCGGCCCATGGCGTCTCGGCCAGCACGCCGACCCCGAACGGCATGCGAACGATGCGCACGACGCCCGGAACCGCACGCGCGCTGCCATCGTCTATCGAGGTCGGCGCCGAACCTTCCACGGCGCTGCGCAACACGGCTCCATAGAGCATTCCCGGAAGCTGCACATCGATGGCGTACTTCGCGCTGCCATCCACCTTGCTCGGCAGCTCGACGCGCATCACGTCCTTGCCGATGTAGCGGTACTCGGAAGGCTTCTTGAGCTCCTCGGGCTTGATCGCGGGCGCTTCCGCCGGCAGCTCGACCACTCGCGCGATATCGCCGTAGCCGATCTTTCGTCCCGAGGCGGCGTGCACGACCATGCCCGGCTCGGTCGTAAGCTCGGCGAGCGGCACGTTCCAGGTGCTCGCGGCGTTCATCATCATGACGCGCCGCACCTGCGCGCCGAACATGCGCGCGGTGTCCCAGTATCCGGTGACGGTCGCCGATCCCGCGGTGTACATCATGTTGCGGAAGCCGGGATTGCCGTAGATCTTGTCGTCCGGCGCCGCGGGAACGATCACGACGCGGCTCCAGTCCGCATCCATCTCGTCCGCGACGATGCGCGGCACCGCCGTCATGGATCCCTGACCCATCTCCACCGAGGGATTCACGATGTAGACCGTGCCGTCGGGATCGATCGCCGCCCACGCGTTGATCTTCCTCGAGTCGATGCCGAGGGAAAGGACGGGCCTCGCGAGCACCGTGAAAGTGAGGCCCGCCGCGCCCACCATGAACTGCCGCCGCGTCATCGTGAGCATGTCAGGCCTCCTTCGCGGCGCGCTCGATCGCGCGCACGATGCGCGGATAGGTGCCGCAGCGGCAGATGTGGGCGTTCATGTGCTCCTTGATCTGCTCGCGCGTGGGATGCGGATTGGTGGCGAGGAGCACGGCCGCACTCATGAGCTGGCCCGACTGGCAATAGCCGCACTGCGGCACGCTTTCGGCGATCCACGCGCGCTGCAATGCATTCAGCCGTCCCGGCGAGAGGCCTTCGATGGTCGTGACCTTGCGGCCGGCGACTTCCGAGACCGGCATGAGGCACGAGAACATGCGCTCGCCGTCGATGTGCACCATGCAGGCGCCGCACTGGCCCGCGCCGCAGCCGAAGCGGGTGCCGGTGAGCTTGAGCTCTTCGCGGAGCACCCAGAGGAGCCTCGTCTCGGCCGGCGCCTTGACGCTGACCGGCCTGCCATTGACCGTGAAGTCGATCGCCATTGCCGCTCCTCCCGGGGGTTCGCGGCGGTTACTGTAGACCCATCCGGGGGGCGACGCTATCGCGTGCTGTCCGGATCCGATCTTGGTGGAGGCCGACGCGGAACCGGTCAAATAACCGGCCAAACGTGCGGCCATGCTTTCGCGATTATCTGTGTAAGATACTGAGATAATTATCTTATACGGAATTCAATCCGGCCATGAAACCGGCCAAAGCGGCGGTCAAAAAACCTCGCGGGGATCGTGGCGAAAGCCCCTCCCTCATGGAGCCGCTCCTGCTCGCCCAGGCCTCGCCGCATCGACCCGCGCTGACCGATCTCGCGCTCACGGTCGCCGAGAAAAGCTCTGCATTCCGGTACTCGTTGCCGCCCGGCATCGTGGCTGCACTCGCGGATCTGGTGCGCGCGATGAACTGCTACTACAGCAACCTCATCGAGGGCCACAACACCCATCCCGTCGACATCGAGCGCGCGTTGGCCGGCAACTACAGCACCGACGCGAAGAAGCGCGGCTTGCAGGTGGAGGCTGCCGCCCACATCTCGGTCCAGCGATGGATCGATGAAGGCGGCCTTTCGGCGCGCGCGGTCGCGGTGAGCTCCATGCGCGAGGTGCATCGGAGATTCTGCTCGCAGCTTCCCGAGGACATGCTTTGGGTTGAAGACGACGAAACGCACCGCCGCAGCAAGGTCGTGCCCGGGACGTTCCGGGAAATGGACGTGAGAGTCGGTCGACGTGTACCCATCAGCGCGCTGTCCATCCCGCGATTCCTCGAGCGTTTCGAGGAAGTGTATGGACCGCTTGGGCGGACGGAGACGATCCTGGCGGCGGCGGCCGCGCATCACAGGTTCCTGTGGATCCACCCTTTTCTCGACGGCAATGGCCGGGTGGCGCGTCTCCTGTCCCACGCCACGTTCCTCCAGACGCTGGACACCGCTGCACTTTGGTCCGTTGCGCGGGGACTTGCGCGCCGTGTGGACGAGTATCGCGGTCATCTTGCCGCGTGTGACGAACCCCGCCGTGGAGATCTCGACGGCCGCGGCTCCCGCAGCGAAGCGGCGCTTGCCGAATTCACGGAGTTCTTCCTGGGTGCGTGCGTCGATCAAATCGTGTTCATGCGGCAGCTCATGCAGCCTGAAGAGCTGCGGCCGCGGGTCCTGGCGTGGGCAGCGGAGGAAACCGCGGCGAAGCGCTTGCCTGCGCGGGCGCGCGATCTCATGCAAGCGCTGCTCTACAACGGTGAAATATCGCGAGGGGATGTGCAAGCGATCGTGTCTGGCAGCGAACGCACTGCCCGCCGTGTCGTCGCGGCGCTCGCCGATCGCGGCGTGATCAAGGCCGAAAGCAGCCGCGCTCCGCTGAAGCTTGCGTTGCCGGCCACACTCGCGGAGCGTTTTCTTCCGGGGCTTTTTCCTTCGCAGCCCGCGCGCTAGCCTCGCTTCATGCTTATTGACGGCGACGAACGCGGACGACAGCTAGGCTTCGCCGAACCCGTCGCTGATGAGCCGCGTCACCGCCGTGAACGCCTTGAGCTCGTCGGGACCGCTCACCTCGATCGCCACCCTCGCGCCGAGGCTCGCCGAAAGCATGATCAGCGCCACGAACTGGCGTGCGTTCGCGCGTCGCCCGTTGACGACGAGCTCCACGCGCGACTGGAATTTCGTGCACAGGGTGACGAGCTTCGCGGCCGCGCGGGCATGGAGGCCCAGCCGGTTGCTGATCGTGATCTCGCGTTTTTGCATGCGTTGCTCCCGTCGTTCATCAGGGCGGTTGGAGCCTGTCGCGCGTGCAGGGTTCGTGGAGATCCCGAGGAGAAATCGTATCGGGACGTCGGGGCAGGAACCGTGCCGCGAAGCTGCCGCCACGCGTGGGCTGCCGCAAAAAAAAAACAGCCACGGCCTCGCGACCGTGGCGGCGGGAACGCAAAATCAGCGCACGAACACAGCCTACACGGCGACGGCATCGCTTCCGAGTCGGGAACTTACGTACGCAATCGTCCACGCAACTCGCGGGCCGGCGCGACATTCCAACCCACGGGCATCGAGGAGGCGGAATGTCGATTTTCGAGGGCAGGGCAGGGTTGCGCGAATCCGCCGCGATGTATCCGCGCATCGAGCGCGCGCACCGGGGCATCCGGTTGGAAAATGCCGCGTCGCCCGGCGGCGACCCGGCCTACGATCGCCTCGCCGCGCGTTTCCATGCCCGCTTTCGCGCTTGCCGCAGCCGCAGGGCTCGCGACCTGTGGAGCGCGCTGGAGCTTGCCGCGACGGAGCTTGCCATCGAAGGTCACATCGCCGAGCGCGAGGTGCATCGCCTGCGTGCGTGCGCATGCCGCGACGTGGGACACATCGCCTCCGTGCTGGTGAGGGGGACGCGCGAGGAGGTGGCGGCGATCGCCGAGCTCACGCGCCATCCGGGTGCCCTCGCCGAGGTGGTGGGTGCACTGCACCTTTCGGGCGATGCCATCTACCGCCTCGCGGGCGAGGCCGGGCGTGCGGAATTGCGGCGTGCGGGCGAAGCCACCTGCGCGGGGACGCTGCAATGCATGGACTGCGGACGTACCCGCCGCATTTTTCACGCGACGGTGGTCGCGGCCTGCGGCGATTGCGGGGGCACGGCCTTCTCGAAGGGATTCGAAACCTAGCGCGTGGGCGCGCGCAGCACGAGCAGTTGGCGCAATTGCCGCAGCTTCGACTCGACGCGCGCGGCATTCGCCGGCCCCATGCGCAGGAGTGCCTTCTGCCCCGCGGAGCAGGCCTCGAGGCGCGGATCCTCGAAGCGCAGCAGCCCGCCCGCGTTCACGACGGCGATGGGAGCGCCGGGAGCAGGCGTCTGGAGAAGGTGATCGATGATCTCGACCATGCGATCGTTGAAGTAGCCCTTGTGCGCGCCGAGCTGCTCATAAGCCTGCTGCAGCAGGGGGTAAAGCCGCCAGTACACGGAGGCCGCGCCATGCATGTCGACGGCATCCAGGATATCCACGATCCGCACGTAGCGGGCGTAGTCGGCTTGCTCGAGCACGTGCGCGGCGGCTTCGGTCGTCGCGTCGTAAGGCGCCACGGCTACCACGATCGGAAGCACGTGCCGCGGGAGCGAATGGCTGGGGATGCGATCGATGGTGCCCACGAAGCGGCGCACCAGGTCGCCCGCGGCGAGCATCCCGGCCAGCGCGGCGGCCCCGTCCACGTTGCCGACGGCGTCGCGTACCACCGCATCGCTTTGCGCGAGCGGCGGCAGCGCACGGATCGGCGCGGGCGGCATCGGATGCGCCGGCGCATCCTGCACGGTGGTCTCGGGGGCAAGCGGCGGATCGGGACGCGCCACACGCGGGCCGCTGTTGTCGGCCCCATGGATCCACAGCAGTGCCGCGACCAGGGCTGCGGCAGCGGCGGCCAGCGTGAAGCGTGGAACGGAAGTGGCCACGGGGTGCGAGGGTTTGCGCGAAACGGCTGCGACGCAGCGGGCGTCGTCTCCACCATAATGGCGGGATGCCGCCGTCGCCATTGGCGCGCGTACGTACGCAACTCCACGGACATGCCGCTCATCCCATCCGGCCTCCTGCACGGGCGTGACCGCCTTGCGCTGCTGCGCAACGCCGCGCTCTTCGTGCCGGCCTACATGGCGCTCGACTGGGCGAGCTACATCTATCCGCTCGGGCCCTTCTACTTCACGCCCTGGAACCCGCAGCCCGCGCTCGCCGTGGTCCTCGTGATGCTCGGCGGCAGCGCGAACTTCGTCGCCGTGTTCGCCGCCATCGTGCTCGCGGACCTCGCCATTCGCGGCGCGCCGGTCGGTTACGCGATCTCCATCGCCGGGTCGCTGTTGCTGGCGCTGGGCTATTCCGGCATCGCGGTCGCGCTGCGGCGCCTGGTTCGCGACGCGGGGCTGCGCGTGTTGCACGATCTCGCCATCTTCACCGTCGTGGTCGCGCTGGGCACCGCCGTGGTGGGCCTGGCTTACATGGCGCTGCTGCAGGCGACCGACCAGCTCGCGGGAACGAGCTTCCTGCGCGGCTGGGTGCGCTTCTGGATCGGCGACCTGGTCGGCATCGTGGTCACCGCGCCGCTGCTGCTCGCCGCGGCGGATGCGGGGCGGCGCCAAACGCTGCTCGCGATGGTGCGCTCGCCCGAAGCGTGGCTGCAGGTCGCCATGCTGGTGGCGACGGTGTGGACCATGTTCGCGGTGTACCGCGAGAACGCGGCGCGCCTCTTCTACCTGCTCTTCATCCCGCTCATCTGGACGTCGCTGCGCTGGGGCATGCCGGGTGCCATCGTCGCGGCCACCATCGCGCAGGTGGGCGTGCTTGCCGGCATGGAGAGCCGCTCGACGATACTGCCGATCCTCGAGCTGCAGGCGCTGGTTGCCGCGTTCACCATCACCGGCCTCTTCCTCGGCGTGACCCTCGACGAGCGGCGCGCTTCCGACGAGCGCCTGCGCCAGTCGCTGCGCCTCGCGGCCGCGGGCGAGATGGCGGGCGCGATCGCGCACGAGCTGAACCAGCCGCTCACGGCCCTTGCGGCCTATGGCGAATCGGCGCAGAAGCTTCTCGATACCGGCGGCGATCCGGCGCTCACGCGCGAGGTGCTGCAGAAGATGCTGCAGGACGTGAAGCGCACGGGGGAGGTCACGCGGCGATTGCGCGAGCTCTTCCGTTCCGGCACGACGCAGCTCGAGCCGGTCGCGGCGAGCGAGCTCCTCGCCACCGCCCGCCGCATCGGCGAGAACGTGATCCGCGCCGCACCCGTGAAGCTCGAGATCGGCGATG
Source organism: Usitatibacter sp. (assembly GCA_035553995.1). Classification (GTDB taxonomy): domain Bacteria; phylum Pseudomonadota; class Gammaproteobacteria; order Burkholderiales; family Usitatibacteraceae; genus Usitatibacter. Next base: position 15,235 of record DATMJE010000167.1, read on the forward strand.
GCGCCGGCCTGCCGGCGCTCTACATCGACCGCGTGCAGGTCGAGCTGGTGCTGCGCAACCTGCTTGCGAACAGCGTCGAGTCGCTGCAGGCGTCGAAGACGCCGGACCCGGTAGTGCGCGTGGCACTCGAAGCGCAGTCTTCCGAGATGATGCTGCTGTCGGTGAGCGATAATGGTCCCGGGATCTCCGCGGCGATGCGGGCGCGGCTCTTCCAGCCCTTCGCTTCCGGCAAGGCGGTGGGAATGGGAATGGGCCTTGCCGTGAGCCGCGCCATCGCCGAAGCGCACGGCGGCTCGCTCGACGCCGCCGACGGACCACACGCCGTATTTCGCCTCGTCCTGCCATGCCTTCCGAGCGCCTGACCGTATACATCATCGACGACGATCCCTCGGTGCGCGATTCCCTGTCGCTGCGCCTGGGCATCGACGGCTATCGCACCGCGCTCTTCGCCGATGCGGAGGCGTTCCTGGCAGCGCTGGAGCCCGGGTGGGCGGGCTGCGTGGTCGCCGACCTGAAGCTGCCGGGCAGCAGCGGGCTCGAGCTGCAGCACGAGCTGCAGCGGCGCGGCGTGCGCATGCCGGTCGTGATCATCACGGCGCACGGCGACATCGACAGCGCGCGCGCGGCCTTCCAGGCGAAGGCGGTCGATTTCCTTCCCAAGCCGTTCGAGACCGCGCAATTGCTCGAGGCCGTGCAGGCCGCTTTCGAGCGTGAAGACCGGCGGCTGCAGGGCGAGGAAGCGCGCCGCGACGAGCACTCGCGGCTCGCCCGCCTCACCGCGCGCGAGCGCGAAGTGCTCGACCGCGTGGCGGAGGGACTGCACGCGAAGGAGATCGCCGCGGCACTCGGCATCAGCCCGCGGACGGTGGAGGTGCACAAGGCGCGCATCATGGAAAAGCTCGATGCGCGCAATGTCGCCGAGCTGGTGCGCTTCGTCGTGCGGGGATCCGGAGCGCCGGAGCCGTGATGCGCGCGCGGCAAGAAAAAGGGGTGCCGAAAGGCACCCCCGGAATCCCAGGAACCGGACCCTCCTCCGTTGCTCGCCTTACCCGTGGTCCCCGGATGCGATCCACTCTAGGTGGCGGCGTCCGGGCGGGCAATACGGATTAATACGTACGCAGGCCCCGGTGATCCACCGCATTGTTTTTGTGCAATAGTGACCGCCCCAGCCCACCGGGGCTTGAGGAGGGAAAACATGCGCAGGCTGCTCGAGCTGGTCCTGGTCATCCTCCTTGCCGCGGCCGGCACGGCTGCGGCGGCGCCGCTCGTGGTGAAGCTGAGCCACGTCGTCGCGGAAAATACGCCCAAGGGCCAGGCGGCGCTCAAGTTCAAGGAGCTCGCCGAGAAGAAGCTGCCGGGCAAGGTCGAGGTGCAGGTGTTCCCGAACTCGCAGCTCTTCGGCGACGGCAAGGAGATGGAAGCGCTGTTGCTGGGCGATGTGCAGATCATCGCGCCGTCGCTGTCGAAGTTCGACCGCTACACGAAGAAGCTGCAGGTGTTCGACCTGCCGTTCCTGTTCGAGAACATCCAGGCCGTCGATCGCTTCCAGCAAAGCAGGGCCGGCCGCGATTTGCTCGACGCGATGCGCTCGAAGGGCATCAAGGGGCTGGGCTATTGGCACAACGGCATGAAGCAGCTGTCGAGCGACAAGCCGCAGTTGCGCGTCCCCGAAGACGTGAAGGGCCTCAAGTTCCGCATCCAGCAATCGGACGTGCTCGAGGCGCAGTTCCGTGCGCTGGGCGCGAACCCGCAGAAGATGGCGTTCAGCGAGGTCTACCAGGCCCTGCAGACCGGTGTGGTCGACGGCCAGGAGAACACCTGGTCCAACATGTACTCGCAGAAGTTCTACGAGGTGCAGAAGACCATCGCCGAGACCAACCATGGCGTGGTCGACTACATGGTCATCACCAACGCCAAGTGGTGGGATGGCCTGCCGCCCGACATCCGCAAGGGCCTGCAGGAGGCAATGGACGAAGCCACCGCGTACGGCAACGGCATCGCCAACCAGTTCAACGAGCGCGACAAGAAGCGCATCGCCGACGCCGGCAAGGCGAAGATCCAGGCGCTCTCGAAAGACGATCTCGCGCGGTGGAAGAAGGCCATGGAGCCGGTCTGGAAGCGATTCGAGCCGGACATCGGCAAGGACCTCATCGAGGCGGCGCACAAGGCGAACGGCTAGGCGCACGGCCGGCATGGGCTGGCTGGAGCGACTCGAGGAAACGCTCATCGCGGCACTGCTCGCCGCGATGACGCTGGTGGCGTTCGCGCAGGTCATCGCGCGCTACGTCTTCAACTACAGCTTCACCTCCGCGCTCGAGCTCACCACCACCCTCTTTGCCGGGCTCATCTTCCTCGGCATTCCGTACGGCGTGCGCGTGGGGTCCCACATCGGCATGGAGGCGCTGGTACGCGCGCTCAAGCCGCGCGCCGCCCGCATCGTGGGCGCCGTGGCGGCGGCGCTCTGCTTCGCCTACGCGGCGATCCTGCTCGCGGGCTCCTGGCAGTACGTCTCCAAGATGTACGAGCTGCAGATCGACATGGAGGATCTTCCGATCCCGCAATGGGCGCCGCGGGCGATCATGCTCGTATCGTTCGCGCTGCTGATGCTGCGCTTCGGCCAGGCGTTCGTGCGCATCGTCCGCGGCGACAAGGCAGGCCTCGCGCTCGCCGACGAGGCCGCGGACGTGGTCCGGCAATCACGCGGTCCGGAACGCGGCGACTGAGCGGCGCGCGATGACCGCCGCGCTGCTCTTCATCCTGCTGTTCGTCTTCATGGCGATCGGCATGCCCATCGCGGTGTCCCTCGGCCTGAGCTCGGTCATCGCCATCATCGCCGTCGGCCGCGATTCCCTCGGCTCCGTGGCGCTCAAGCTCTTCGAGACGTCCGAGCAGTTCACGCTCCTCGCGATCCCGTTCTTCATCCTCGCGGGCGCCTTCCTCACCACGGGCGGTGTCGCGCGCCGCATGATCCGCTTCGCCAACGCCTGCGTGGGCCACCTGCACGGCGGACTTGCGATCGCATCGGTGCTCGCGTGCATGTTGTTCGCGGCGGTGTCGGGCTCGTCTCCGGCAACGGTCGCGGCGGTGGGCTCGATCGTGATCGGCGGCATGGTGCGCGCGGGATACAGCCGGCAGATGGCCGCGGGCGTCATCTGCAACGCGGGCACGCTCGGCATCCTCATTCCGCCCTCGATCGTGATGGTGGTCTACGGCGCCGCCACGGAAACCTCGGTGGGCCAGCTCTTCATGGCGGGCGTGATCCCGGGCATCGTGCTGGGCTGCATGCTGATGGTCGCGATCTACGTGCGCGCGCGGATGATCGACCTGCCGCGCCAGCCCCGCGCGACGCTTGGCGAGCTCGCGATCGCGGCGCGCGAGTCGATCTGGGGCCTCTTCCTCATCGTGATCGTGCTGGGCGGCATCTACGGCGGCATCTTCACGCCGACGGAGGCCGCGGCGGTGTCGGCGGTCTATGCCTTCTTCGTCGCGATCGTGGTGTATCGCGACGTGCCGCTTTCGAAGGTGCCCGGGGTGCTGGTCGACGCGGCCAAGGTGACGGTGATGCTGATGTTCATCATCGCCAATGCGCTGCTCTTTGCCTACGTGCTCACCACCGAGCGCATTCCCCAGGACCTCGCGGCGCGGATCGTGGGCTGGGGCGTCGAGCCGTGGCAATTCCTCATCATCGTGAACGTGATGCTGCTCGTCGCGGGCAACTTCATGGAGCCCACCGGCATCATCCTCATCCTGGCACCGATCCTCTTCCCGATCGCCATGCGGCTCGGCATCGATCCGGTGCACCTCGGCATCATCGTGACCGTCAACATGGAGATCGGCATGGTCACCCCGCCCGTGGGGCTCAACCTCTTCGTGACCTCGGGCATCACCGGCATGACCGTGATGGAGGTGGTGGCCGCCGCCTTGCCGTGGCTCAGCGTCCTGCTGGTATTCCTCGTGATCGTGACCTACATCCCGGAGCTTTCGCTCTGGCTGCCGCGAATGCTGTTCTGAGGAGGCGGCCGGCCCCCGTTGCGATGGGTCAAGGGGATCATGCCGCGTTGTGGCTGCTTCCTTACAAGTGCAACTCCCCATCCATCGAATGATGGATGACCCTCGGGTAAGCTGCGCTCAAGATCTTTCTATCACTGATCTGCCCCCGGACCGCGATGACCTCCAGCGTTTGCCTTGACGCCGTAACCCCGCAGTGCTTCGTGCCTCAGGTTTTCCTGGCGCTTTCCCGCCGGCTGGCGCGGCCGCAGGTGTTGTTCCTGGCCAATGCCCTCGTCACGCTGATCGCGCTCGGTACGCTCGAGATGATGGTCCAGGGCACGGAGCACGTGAGCTACGCGGAAACCGCGTTCTCGATCGATACGATGCAACCCGCTCCGACCGCTTTCGCGGGCCTCACGCCTTAAGCCCGGCAAGAAGCGCACCGCCCTCGCCCGAGGGAGTCACGCGCGCCTTGCCCTTAGTCCTCCCAGTCGCAGCCGCGAACTTTCCCGCGCAGCGGGATCAGATGCTCTAGTTCGCAACCACCAAAACGGGGGAAACCATGGCCAAGGTGAGGGTGTACCGCTTCGATTACTTCGACACGCTCCTCAAGCGGGATCGCCGCTCGGTGGATTACGCCACCGCCGACGCCATCGCCGAGCAGGGTGGCACGATCCTCGCGGAGTCGATGCGCGAGGTGGACGAGGAGCTGATTCCCGAATCCGGCGTGATCCGCGCGGCCCAGATTCCGTGGCCGGGCAGCGACGAGCCGCACGAGATCCGCCGGCCGCGCACGCCGCCCGGAGAGACGCGGATGGGTCCGGGATAGCTGGCCGGCGGCGCGCCTCAGGGCGCGCGCTGTTGCGGGACGCCGCGCCGTGATGCCATGGCGCGGCCGAGCACCTGCCGGTCGCGGTCGTCGAGCCAGCGGTCGACGAACTCCTGCAGCACCGATTCCTCCGCCACGATGTGGTGGGCGTAGACGTCCACGAACGCCTGCACATCCGCGGGTTGCAAGGTACGGGTGAACCCCTCCGCGATGGCTTCGAGTGGCTTGCGCAGCCGCGCCCAGGTGCTTTCGAGCATGCGATGGTCGGATTCCAGCGAATCGCGGAAGGCCCGGAAGCGATTGGCCTCGCCGGGATCGTTGATGCGCTGCTCGAGCAGGGGGAAGAGGTCCTGCTCCTCGTCTTCGAGGTGATTGGCGGCCGCCTTCACGAAATACCGCAGCACAGCCTGCGCGGCGGCCGTAGCCTCCGCATCGACGCCATGGGCTTCGATGTGCGCGCGCAGCTTTTTCAAGGTCTCGAGCTGTTTCTCGATGCGGCGGTGGCACCCCAGCAGCATCTCGAGCGGTTCATCGAACCCTGCAGGCGTCTCGAAGAGGGATGTTCGCTCAAGCCTCCTCATGGCAGGAAAGACACGCCCGGGTGGAAAAGGTTGCTGCGCGCCGGGGCCGGGACCGGTAATTTGCGCGCTGCACTGCAGCATGAATTGCACCGCGTGTCGCGGTTTACTCGGTCACTTCACTTCCTCCGGCATCGGTGACGCCAACGCTTCGGGCCTCCGCCCCGGGCGAAACCACGAGGATCGCCAGCGCCATCACGACCGCCACTGCCAGCCCGCCGAAGAAGGCCTTCGCCACCAGCTCCACGAAATCCACCCAGGCCTCGCGCGTGTGCGCCGTACGGATTGCCATCTCTGCCCTTCCCTGTCTGCCCGCGTCGTTGCGGTAATGGCATTCCGCACCCCGGCCGGTCACGAACAGCGGCAGCATCCGGGCGAAGCGGCGACGAAAGATGGCAGCAATCTGACAGCCGCCCAACCCCCGGTTCCTGCCGGTTAGAATGGCGCGCTATGGCTCGCCGCATCGCGCTCGTCGAGGACGATCCCACGATTCGACAGAATTACGCCGAAGCGCTCACGCGCGCGGGCTACGAGGTCGCGGCCTTCGGCGATCGGCCCAGCGCGTCGCGCACGCTCGCGGCCCGCCTGCCGGAGCTCGCGATCATCGACATCGGGCTGGGCGCCGAAGTCGACGGCGGCTTCGCGCTCTGCCAGGAGCTTCGCGCCGCGAGCGCGCGCCTGCCGATCATCTTCCTCTCGGCGCGCGATTCCGATTTCGACGTGGTCTCGGGCCTGCGCGTGGGCGCCGACGATTACGTCACCAAGGATGTGAGCCTCCCGCACCTCCTGGCGCGCATCTCGGCGCTCTTCCGCCGCGTGGACGCGGTGCAGCAGGCGCCGGCGGCGGAGGAAGTGATGCATCGCGGCGCGCTCGCACTCGACGCGCATCGCATGACCGTCACCTGGAACGGCCAGCTCGTGCCGCTCACGGTGACCGAATTCTGGATGGTGCACTCGATGGCGCGCCATCCGGGCCATGTGAAGGATCGCGACCAGCTCATGCGCGATGCCGAGATGGTGGTCGACGATGGCACCATCACGTCGCACGTGAAGCGCATCCGCCGCAAGTTCCAGGCGATCGATCCGGGCTTCGCCGCGATCGAGACCGTGTATGGCATGGGCTACCGCTGGATGGCCACGTCTTGAAGGGCGCGGTGCCCGCAGCGGCGCTGGCGGCCACGCTCGCGGCGACGGGCGCCGTGGCGGCCGAGGGTGCGCGCTGGTACCTGCAGATCGACAACGACGTGGTGTTCGTCACCGATCGCTGGTACACGAGCGGCGTGCGGCTGGGCCGGGTCGCGCAGTACGGCGAGGGCGAGCTCGAGCTGGGATTCGTGCACGAGGTGTACACGCCCGAGCAGCGCAACTGGGAGCCGGGCATCGCGGATCGTGCGCCCACGGCGCGCGCCTCGCTCTACGCCGCACATCACCTGCGCGATGCCGATTCGTTCCGCACCGTCGAGATCGACCTCGGGGTGCAGGGACCGGCCGCCGCCGGCCGCCAGACGACCGAGTTCGTGCATCGCGCCATTCCGGCGGAGGATGTCGACTGGTCGCGCCAGCTCGAGCCCAACCGCTTCGATGCGAGCCTCGTCGCCGCGCGCTCATCGACCTGGGGACCGCTGCGGCTGCATTACGGCGGCGTCCTCGGATCGCGGCTCGGGTTCGTCCATGCGGGATGCGAGCTGCGCTTCGGGCCGGGCTCGCGCGACATCGATTTCCAGGTCATGCGCTTCGCCGCGACACCGCCCTTTCCCGCCGAGGGCGGCGATGTCGGCTGGAGCGTGTTCGCAGGTGCCAGCGCGCGTGCCGTCGGCTATAACGAGATGATCGGACCCAACTACGATCCCGGCGGCGAGGACATCCACCTGCGCCACGAGGTCGGGCGGCTCGCGGGCGGGGTGGCCTACACCTTCCACACGGGGTCGCTCACTTTCTCGGTGGTGCGCGACACGCGCGAGTTCGACGAGCAACGCAAGCCCCAGGATTTCGGCTCGCTCGCGGTGCACTGGTACTTCTAGGAAATCGCCGATGCGCCGTGCGAGCTTCTTCCACGGCATCCGCTTTCGCCTGCTGCTGGTGGCGCTGGCGCTCCTCGCGGTGCCGTGGGTCACGGCGCAATTCATCGAGCGCATGGAGGCGTCGCTGCGCCAGTCGCAGGAGCAGTCGATTGCCGCTACGGCGCGCGCGGTCGCCGCGGCGTTGTCCGACCGCCCGCAGCTCTTCGCGTCCGACGGCACGGAGGGCGGCCGCTCGGGCGAAGAGCGGCGGCGCATCATCGCGCTCTTCGCCGCATCCGATCCCGATGCCGCCGCGAGCCTCGGCGACACGTACGCGCCTTCGGAGGAGGTCGAGAGCTTCCTCGGCATCATGGGCCAGCGCGGCTCGCGCCTCTGGGTGATCGACGGGCGCTCGCGCGTGCGCGGGCTTTCGGGAAGCCTGAGCGATGCAACGCCCGTCTCGCGCATGAACTGGTTCCGCCGCCTCATCGCCACGGTCGTGCCGACGCCGCACGTGCAGCGCGGCGACGAGTCGCGTCCCGTGCGTGCGCAGATCGACCGCGCGCTGATCGGCGTGTCGTCGGTCCAATGGCGCGGCACGCGCGATCCGCAGGTCGCGATCGTGTCCGCCGCGCAACCGGTGTTCGTGAAGGACGACATCGTGGGCACCGTGGTCGTGGAGCAGACGACCAATGCGATCCAGCTCCTCAAGCAATCCGCGCTCGAGCAGCTCCTCGCGGCGATCGTGGCGGTGGTGGGCGGCGCGCTCGCGATCCTGCTCGTGTTCGCGAGCCGGCTCGCGACCCGCATTCGCCGCCTGCATGCGCAGGCCGAATCCGCCATCGACTCGCAGGGACGCGTGCGCGGCACCGTGACGCCGTCGCCCGCGCGCGACGAGATCGGCGACCTCTCGCGCACGATGAGCGCCGTGCTGGGACGGCTGCGCGACTACAACGCCTATCTCGAGTCCATGGCCGGGCGGCTCTCGCACGAGCTGCGTACGCCGGTCGCGGTGGTTCGCTCGTCGCTCGATAATCTGAAACAGCAGCCGCTGCCCCATGACGCGCGCATCTACGTCGAGCGCGCAGGGGAGGGCGTGGAGCGCCTCGCGCGCCTCATCTCGCGGCTCTCGGAGGCGACACGGCTGGAGCGCATGCTGGAAAGCGCGGAGCGCGAGCGCTTCGACCTCGCCGCGGTCGTTGCCGGATGCGTGGACGGGTACCGCCAGGCTTATCCGCAGCGGCGCTTCGAGTTCTCGCGTCCGGAAGGCGCGGTGATGGTCGAGGGCGTGCCGGATGCCTTCGCGCAGCTTCTCGACAAGCTGGTCGAGAACGCGAGCGACTTCGCGCCGCCGGAGACCGCCATCCGCATCGCGCTCACCGGCGACGCACGCATGGCGCGCATCGCGGTCGAGAACGCCGGGCCGCCGCTCGCGGAAGAAACGCTCGGGCAGCTCTTCGATTCCATGATCACGCTGCGTGCGCCGGACCAGTCCCGGGGCGGTGCGGAGGGCGCGCACCTGGGCCTCGGCCTCTACATCGTGCGCCTCATCACCGAGTTCCACGGCGGCCACGTGCGCGCCTCGAACCTGCCCGAGGGCGCCGGGGTGCGCTTCGAAGTCGAGGTGCCGATGCCGACGGGTTCACAGCGCGCGGGGGCCGCTTTGCCGTAAACTCGGTCGAGTCGCGTCGAACGGAAGCACAAGGTGGGCCGCGTCCTCACACTGATCATCCTCGCCGCCCTGGTGTGGTGGGTTTTCCGCAGTTTCATGCGCGCGCAGGTGCGCGACGAGGCTCCTCGTGGCCGGTCGCTGGAGGCGGAGGACATGGTGAAATGCGCGCGTTGCGGCGTGAACATGCCGCGCAGCGAGGCGCGCGACGATGGCGGCCGGCTGGTCTGCGCTGGCAACCCGCACTGCCATTGAGGCCGTGAGCATCGCGGCATCCGGAAGGACCCGGTCCCGCCAGCGGCGGATGCTTCTCGGCAAGCCGCTCATCGTCGAGGCCGACGAGGCCACTTGGCGCACCCTCGCGGTCTTCTGCGCCTATCGCGTGGTGCTCTCGGTGCTGCTGGGCCTCGCGTTCATCTTCCTGAACGAGCTCTTCCAGCTCGGGCGCCTCGCGCCGAAGGCGATCGTGCCCGCGATCACGGCTTACATCTTCGCCTCCTTCCTGCTCATGGTGCCGGCGCGCTTCCGCGAGCCCAACCTCACCGTGCAGGTCACGACCGGCGTGCTGATCGACATCGCGGCGATCGTGCTGCTCATGTACGCGAGCGGCGGCGTGAAGAGCGGCCTGGGCGTGATGCTGCTGGTGTCGCTCGCCGCGGCCGGCCTCATCACGCGCGGGCGGCTCGTGTATTTCCACGCGGCCATGGCGGCGGCCGCGGTGCTGCTCGAGCAGATGTTCCAGATCTGGCACAACGACGCCGGCATGCAGGAGCTGGTGCAGGCGGGCATCACCAGCATGGCGCTCTTCGCCACGGCCGCCTCGGCTTCCGCGCTCGCGAGCTATGCGCGCACCAGCGAGCAGATTGCCGAGGAGCGCAAGGTCGACCTCGCCAACCTCTCGCAGATCAACGAGCTCGTGATCCGCGACATGCAGGATGGCCTCCTGGTCGTGGATGCGCAGGGCCGCATTCGCCAGAGCAACCCGCGCGCGGTGCAGCTCCTGGGAGCGCTGCCGCCCGCGCCGCGCTGGCCGAATCTCGCCGACTACTCGGCGGAGCTCGCGAAGCTGCTGGCGGAATGGCGCAAGGGCTCGGATGCGACCTACATGCAGCTTCGCGGCGGGCGCGTCACCGGCGAGCTGCAGGTGCACTTCGTGCCCATCGGCACGGGAGACCCGGCGCCCACGGTGGTGTTCATCGAGGATGTGGGACGCGTGCGGCAGCAGGCCCAGCACATGAAGCTCGTGGCGCTCGGGCGGCTCACGGCATCCATCGCGCACGAGATCCGCAACCCGCTCTCATCCATCGGCCACGCGGCCGACCTCCTCGACGAGGACAGCGGCAAGCGCGAGGGCGAGCGGCGGCTGCTGGAGATCATCCGCAACAACGTCTTGCGGCTTGATCGTATCGTGCAGGAGATCCTCTACCTCAACCGCCGCGACCGTGCGAGCCCGGAGGCGATCGAGCCGGGCCCCTATCTCAACAATTTCGCCAACGAGTTCTACCTCACGGACAAGGTGCCCAACGGCGTGCTCGACATCGAGGTCCGCACCTCGCGGCCCTTCCTGTTCGATCGCCAGCATCTCGACCAGGTGCTGTGGAACCTGGTGCGCAATGCGTGGCGGCACAGCCAGAAGCAGCCGGGCTCCGTGCGCATCGTGGTGTGGCCCGCCGCGGCACCGGGGAGGATCGTGATCGACGTGCACGACGACGGCCCCGGCGTGGAACCGAAGAACCAGGCGCACCTCTTCGAGCCGTTCTTCACGACCGCGGCCCAGGGCACGGGCCTCGGCCTCTATATCGCGCGCGAATTGTGCGAGGGCAACGCGGCGCGCATCGAATACGTGGAAAATCCCCGCGGTGGGCAGTTCCGCATCACGGTGAAGGGAGCTTGATGAATCGCAAGTCCGTGCTCGTGGTCGACGACGAGGCCGACATCCGGGAGCTGCTGGTGATCACGCTCTCGCGCATGGGCGTCGACGCCGATTCCGCATCCACCGTCGAGGAGGCGAAGCAGGCGCTGCAGGCGCGGCCGTACGACCTCACGCTGACCGACATGCGGCTGCCCGACGGCGACGGCCTCGAGGTGCTGCGCTACATCGCCGAGAACCATGGCAACACGCCGGTCGCGGTCATCACCGCTTTCGGCTCGACCGAGAACGCGGTGGCCGCGTTGAAGGCGGGCGCCTTCGACTACCTCGCCAAGCCGATCAAGATCGACCAGCTCCGTCCGCTGGTGATGAGCGCGCTCAAGCTGCCGCGCCCCGTGCAGCAGCGGCGCGCATCCATCGGCGAGACGCCGCAGCCCGGCACGCCGCGCCTGCTCGGGGAATCCCCGGCCATCGACCGCGCGCGCGACATGATCGGCAAGCTCGCGCGTTCGCAGGCGCCCGTCTACATCACCGGCGAATCCGGTAGCGGCAAGGAAGTGGCCGCGCGCCTGATCCACCTCGGTTCCTCGCGCGCGGACAGCGCCTTCATCGCGGTGAACTGCGGCGCGATTCCCGAGAACCTGATGGAGAGCGAGTTCTTCGGCTACAAGAAGGGCGCCTTCACCGGTGCCGACAGCGACAAGATGGGCTACCTGCAGGCGGCGCAGAAGGGCACGCTCTTCCTCGACGAGGTGGGCGACCTGCCGCTCGCGATGCAGGTGAAGCTGCTGCGCGTGATCCAGGAGAAGAAGGTGCGCCGCGTGGGCGACACGGTGGAGGAGCCGATCGACGTGCGCATCATCTCGGCCACGCACCGCTCGCTCGCCGAGCAGGTCGAGGCGGGCCAGTTCCGCCAGGACCTCTTCTACCGGCTGAACGTGATCGAGCTCAAGATGCCGTCGCTGCGCGAGATCCCCGAGGACATCCCGCTCATGGTGCAGGAGGTGGTGTCGCGGCTCGCGCGCATTTCGGGCAACGCGCCGCCCACGATCACCGACGCGGCGATGCTCGCGCTGCGGCGCTACGACTTTCCCGGCAACGTGCGCGAGCTGGAGAACATCCTCGAGCGGGCGCTCGCGCTGTGCAGCGGCAACACCATCGACGAGAGCGATCTCTACCTCACGCAGGGCCAGCCCAAGGAAAAGGCCGCGTCGCTCGATGGCGCCGTCGGCACGCGCGGGCTGCCGCTGCACGAGTTCCTCGACCAGGTCGAGCGCGAGGCGATCACCAAGGCGCTCGAGGCCACGCGCTTCAACAAGACCGCGGCGGCCAAGCTGCTCGGCATCACGTTCCGGTCGCTGCGCTACCGCCTCGACCGGCTCGGCATCGACTGATGCCGGGGGCGCAGGTCCCCGCGATGGCTGCCGCCTTTCACGTGGATATCGCGGGCCTCTGCGAAGGCGCGCGTTACGTGCCCTCGCCGCACTACGACGAGCGTCCGGAAGGAGAGGCGATCTCGCTCCTCGTGATCCACAACATCTCGTTGCCGCCGGGCGAATTCGGCGGCCCGTGGATCGACGATCTCTTCCTGGGGCGGCTCGAGGCGGATGCGCATCCGTATTTCGCCGCCATCGCCTCGATGCGCGTCTCGTCGCATTTCCTCATCCGCCGCGATGGCGAGCTCGTGCAATACGTGCCCTGTGAATTGCGCGCGTGGCATGCCGGCGCCTCGCTCTGGCAGGGACGCGAGCGCTGCAACGACTTCTCGATCGGCATCGAGCTCGAGGGGGCCGACGACGTGCCCTTCGCCGAGCCGCAATACGCCGTGCTCGCGGCACTCGCGCGCGCGCTGCTCGCGCGCTACGGCCCGCTCGACATCGCCGGCCACAGCGACATCGCCCCCGGCCGCAAGACCGATCCCGGTCCCTTCTTCGACTGGCCGCGCTTCCGCGCCTCCCTCTGAAAATCGGGACGTACCCTATTTCCCGTATGGCGGAACGTCATTCCGCTATACCGAAAATCGGGACGGACCCGATTTCTCTCATGGCGGGACAGGGTTCCGCTATACGGGAAATGGGGTACGTCCCGATTTTCGCGGCGCTCTTGCAACCTATTGGTTTTTAATGACAATTCTTGACGGCACGGTTTACCGCCCAAAAAATGCGCTGCGAGGGCGAACAAGGGCCTGATTCGCAAGCGCAAAAAATTTTGTGTCCAGCCTCCTTGCTTTGGGCGAGCGGCTTTACTACAGTTTGTGCCCACGAGCTTCCACGCCACAACATCTTGTGGGGAGTGCTGTGGATAACCTGTGAGCAAACACGGTCCGTCCACGCCAAGGGATCGAAGAATCCAATGGTTAGCAGGCGCGCAACAGCCTGCCGAAGCGACATCCCCGGGGCCCATCCCCCGGCCACCAAAACAGTCCAGGAGACGATCCATGCGCTTGTCATCCGATATCCTCCCCGCCGCCCCGCACGCCGCCACGCCGATCATCGGCGAGGAAGCGAGCCCCGCCGCGGAGAGATACGCGGACTACAAGATCATCCGGCGTAACGGCGCGGTCGTGGGCTTCGAGCCCGACAAGATCGCCGTCGCGATGACCAAGGCCTTCCTCGCCGTCTCGGGCAACACCGCCGCGGCGAGTGCCAGCGTGCGCGACAAGGTGCGCGTCCTCACGCAGACCGTCGTGCAGCAGCTCATCCGGCGCCAGCCCGCGGGCGGCACCTTCCACATCGAGGACGTGCAGGACCAGGTCGAGCTCGCCCTGATGCGCTCCGGCGAGCACCAGATCGCGCGCGCCTACGTGCTGTACCGCGAGGAGCACGCGCGCGAGCGTGCGGCGAAGCGCGCCGAGCAGGCGACCCAGGCGCCGCAGATCCGCGTGACCGTCGACGGCGTGAAGCACGCGCTCGACACGGCAAAGCTGGAGGCCCTCATCACCTCCGCGTGCGCAAACCTCGGCGGCGAGGTCGAACCGCGGCGCATCCTCGATGCCACGCTCCGCGACCTCTACGACGGCGTCCCGCTCGAGGAAGTGCACAAGTGCGCGATCCTCGCCGCGCGCATGCTGATCGAGCAGGATCCGGGCTATACGTACGTGACCGCCCGCCTGCTGCTGCACACCATCCGCCGCGAAGTGATCGGCGAGGAGGTGACGCAGGAAGAGATGTCCACCCGCTACGCCGAGTATTTTCCCGGCTTCATCCGCAAGGGCATCAAGGCGCAGCTCCTCGACGAGAGGCTCGCGGGCTACGACCTCGAGCGCCTGGGCTGCGCCCTGCGTCCCGAGCGCGACCTCCAGTTCAACTACCTCGGCCTGCAAACGCTCTACGACCGCTACTTCCTCCACATCCAGGAACGCCGCGTGGAGCTCCCGCAGGCGTTCTTCATGCGCGTGTCCATGGGTCTCGCGTTGAACGAGATCGACCGCGAGGCGCGCGCGATCGAGTTCTACAACGTGCTGTCGACGTTCGACTTCATGTCCTCGACGCCGACCCTTTTCAACTCCGGTACGCAGCGCTCGCAGCTCTCGTCGTGCTACCTCACCACGGTGGCCGACGACCTCGACGGCATCTACGAGGCCATCAAGGAAAACGCGCTGCTCTCCAAATTCGCGGGAGGACTGGGCAATGACTGGACGCCGGTGCGGGCGCTGGGTAGCTACATCAAGGGCACCAACGGGAAATCACAGGGGGTCGTTCCTTTCCTCAAAGTCGTTTCCGACACCGCCGTGGCCGTCAACCAGTGCTTCGCTCCGCACACCGGCGTCTACACGGCGAATGGCCTGAAGGCCATCAAGGACATCGCGCCGGGCGATCTCGTCCTCGGCAAGTCCGGCACCTATCGCGAGGTCGAGCGCCGCTTCGCGTACAACCAGACCGATCGCATGGTGGCGGTGAAGGTGAAGCATGCGATCGATCCGCTGCTGGTCACCGCGGGGCATCCGTTCTTCGCGATTCGCGGCGTACCGATGGAGCAGGCGAACGAGCGCACGTTCGACTGGCTCGCCAAAGGCAAAGTGAAGGCCGAGTGGGTCGACGCAGGAGAGCTGCGCCCCGGTGACTATATCGCGCAAGTTATTCCCAGCGAAGTCGTGCATGTCGCCGGGCTTGGCGAGGATGATGCGAGGCTCTACGGCATCCTCCTCGGCGATGGGCACCTGTCCAAGGACGGCATGCAGTGGGGCGTCTCGGGCAACCCCGGGAAGGACGAGCATCTGG
Organism: Usitatibacter sp.; assembly: GCA_035553995.1. GTDB lineage: Bacteria > Pseudomonadota > Gammaproteobacteria > Burkholderiales > Usitatibacteraceae > Usitatibacter. The sequence continues at coordinate 30,391 of DATMJE010000167.1, forward strand.
GCTTCGTGCGGGATTACCTCACGGCGCGCGGCATTCACTTCTGGGAGACAGGCCGCGGCGAGACCTACGCGCAGGTCCATTGGGCATTCGGCCATGGGGTCGTGCGGGACGCGACGACGGGCCGCATTTCCGGAGCTGGAGAAGCCACGCTTCCGTTCGCGTACGGGGACATCTACGACGAGGCCGGCTGCAAGCGCATCTCGCGCCGCTTCGCGCATCTTCCCAGACCACACACCGCGCAGCTCATTCGCGGCCTGCTCGAGACCGATGGCGGCGTTTCGCGCGGCAAGGAGATCTATTTCACGAATTCCTCGCGGCCGCTGGTGGACGGGCTTCGTTACCAGCTCCTGCGCATGGGCGTTCCCACCGCCGGACAGTATCGGGAGCGCGATACGACGCATACGGCCACGCGTGCAGACGGCTCCATCGCGCAGTTGAATGGCGTGACGAAGTGCTTCGACTTGCGCATTCCGGCGGTTCCTGAAATCGCGGATCTGGTGGGCTGCCAGCCGATCACGAAGAAGAACTGGCTCGAGATCGAGGGCAAGCTCTTCTCCCGCGTGACCGAAGTCCAGGACATCGCGCCCAACCCCTTCGTCTACGACCTCAAAGTCGAGGGCGACGAGTCGTACATGACGACAGGCGGCCTCGCCCACAACGGTGGCAAGAGGAAGGGCGCCGTCTGCTGCTACCTCGAGACCTGGCACCTCGACATCGAGGAGTTCCTCGAGCTGCGCAAGAACACGGGCGACGACCGCCGCCGCACGCACGACATGAACACGGCCAACTGGGTGCCGGACCTCTTCATGAAGCGGGTGATGGAAGGTGGCGACTGGACGCTCTTCTCGCCGTCCGACTGCCCGGACCTGCACGACAAGTTCGGCCACGCGTTCGAGGAGGCCTACGTCGAGTACGAGCGCAAGGCCGCGCGCGGCGAGCTCAAGCTCCACAAGAAGGTGCCGGCGCAGACCCTGTGGCGCAAGATGCTCACGATGCTCTTCGAGACGGGGCATCCGTGGATCACGTTCAAGGACGCGTGCAACGTGCGTTCGCCGCAGCAGCACGTGGGCGTGGTGCACTCGTCGAATCTCTGCTGCATCGCGGCCGACCAGCGCGTGGTCACCGATCGCGGAATGCTCACCATCGGCGAGCTCTACCATCTGGGTGGCAGGAACAAGGTCGTGGGCCTCGACGGCGTGTATGACGCTTCCGAGATGCTCCTGCCGCGCCCGAACGCGCCGATGGTCCGCATCGAGACCGAAGAGGGCTATTCGCACAAGGTGACGCCGGACCACAAGGTGTGGGTGAGGGATCGGGGCTGGGTGGAAGCGCAGCACCTGGTCGCGGGCGACAAGCTGCTCATCCAGCAGCTCGAGGGCCTCTGGGGTCCGGACCACATGCCCGACTTGAGCTATTTGATGGGCCTCGTTGCCGGCGATGGCACGTTCGGCAAGGGCAATGTGCACGTCGATATCTGGGAAAACGATTTCGAGCTGGTCGGGGAAGCCACCGAGTCGGTGCACCTGCTGCTCGAGGGCAACACCGTGCTCAAGACGACTTCGGTCAACACGCCGGAATTCGTGTTCGACGCGCGGGCGCGCAAGGCACGGCTTTCTTCGGCTCCCCTGCGCCGTTTGTTCGAGCTCCATGGGTTCACGAAGGAGAACAAGCTTCGCGTCCCGCAGCTCGTCTGGCAGGGCGACCGCGAGACCGTCGCCGCGTATCTGCGTGGACTGTATGCGGCCGATGGGAACCTCGTCGCGAGCGGCGAGGTGACCACGCTCGCGCTCGCCTCGGTGGACCGCAGGTTCATCGAGGAGCTGCAGGTCCTCTGGGCCAACTTCGGCGTGAAGAGCTCCATCAACCAGATGCGCGGGCACGAGGAGCACGAGCTTCCCGACGGCAAGGGCGGCACGAAGAGCTACTGGTCGAAGCCGCTGTATCGCCTGCTCATCACGTCGATCAAGGGTTGCCGCATCGCCGAGGAAATCACGGGGCTCGCCGCATCGCGCGGCTCGGAGGCGGCGACGCGCTACCAGGAGAACCTCAGGAAGGACGGCTACGAGCAGAAGCTGCACGCAACCTTCACGGGGCTCACGCCGCTTCCGAACGAGGACGCGTACTGCCTCACGGTGGATTCCGAAACGCACGCGTGGACGGTGAACGGGTTCATCACCAGGAACACCGAGATCACGCTGAACACGAACGCGAGCGAGATCGCCGTCTGCAACCTCGGCAGCGTGAACCTCCTCGCCCACGTGAGGAACGGCCAGCTCGACCACGACAAGCTGAAGAAGACCATCGCCACCGCGATGCGCATGCTCGACAACGTGATCGACATCAACTACTACGCGGTGAAGAAGGCACGCGATTCGAACGCGCGGCATCGCCCGGTGGGGCTCGGCATCATGGGCTTCCAGGATTGCCTGCACGAGCTGCGCCTCGCGTACGCCAGCGACGAAGCGGTCGACTTCGCCGACAAGTCCATGGAAGCGGTGTGCTACTACGCCTACTGGGCGTCGACCGAGCTCGCCGCCGAGCGCGGACGCTACTCGACTTTCGCCGGCTCGCTGTGGGACCGCGGCATTCTTCCGCAGGATTCGCTGCGGCTGCTGCAGGAAGAGCGCGGCGGCTTCGTCGATGCGGACATGACGGCCACGATGGACTGGGAGGCATTGCGCGCGCGCATCAGGCAGTACGGCATGCGCAATTCCAATTGCGTCGCCATCGCGCCGACCGCGACCATCTCCAACATCATCGGCGTCTCGGCCTCGATCGAGCCCAACTACCAGAACCTCTTCGTGAAGTCGAACCTCTCGGGCGAGTTCACCGTCGTGAACGAGTATCTCGTGCGCGACCTGAAGAAGATGGGGCTGTGGGACCCGGTGATGGTGAACGACCTCAAGCACTTCGACGGTTCCATCGGCAAGATCGATCGCGTGCCGCCGGAGCTGCGCAGCCTCTACGCCACCGCATTCGAGGTGGATGCCAAGTGGCTGGTGGAAGCGGGCGCGCGGCGGCAGAAGTGGATCGACCAGGCGCAGTCGCTCAACATCTACATGGGCGGCGCCTCGGGCAAGAAGCTGGACGAGTGCTACAAGCTCGCGTGGGTGCGCGGCCTCAAGACCACGTACTACCTGCGCACGCTCGCGGCAACGTCGGCGGAGAAGTCCACGGGCAAGGGCGGCGAGCTCAACGCCGTTCCCGCCTCGGGTGGAATGGCCGCGATGTCACCGGGCGGTGCTGGCGAAGGTGCGGCGGAAGCAGCCGGCAAGTTCTGCTCGATCGACAACCCGGATTGCGAGGCCTGCCAGTAAGGACACCAAGAAGAAGAACCCAATGGGTAGTCGTCCCTTTGCAAGCCGCCTCCGGGC
>DATMJE010000168.1:0-15640 GCA_035553995.1 Usitatibacter sp.
TCTCAGGCTACGGTGTGGCGCGCACGCTCAGGCACGACGCCGCCTTCCGCAACACGCGGTTCATCGCGCTCACCGGTTACGGCTCGGCCGAGGACCGCGACAAGGCGCTCGCCGCGGGGTTCGACGTGCACCTCGCCAAGCCGGTGGACCCGGTCGAGCTCAACCGGGAGCTCGCACGCACGGCCGATCGCGGTGCGGGGAAGGGGCATTCGATGATGCGGAACGGGTGAGCGGCGACTGAGGCTTGCGGGCGGCTCCACGGTCCCTTGAGAGGATGGTCTTTCCACTCAGGCGGAAGCGGACCTTCGTTCGCGACAAGCAGCGTCATCAGCCCCTTGATGTCCGCGAGGTTGATGCCGGTATGCTGCAGGCCGCGCCAGTCCTTCTCAAACTCTTTTGTGAAGTCGCTTTTTCGCGGCAGGTTTGCGTTTCTTCCTCGAAGCACCTTTTTCGAGTCCATCGAAGAGCTCCTTTTCGGAGCTGAAGCGCGGTCTCGCGATCGATTCAGCCTGCCTCATGGCCTCGATCGTTGCGGCATTCGGCTTTCGGACATCGAACGGCAGGCCGCCATGAGCCACAACCTGCTTGAGAAACAGCCGGATCGCAATGCTCAATTCCAGTCCGGCATCCGCAAGGACTCTTGCGGCCTCTTCTTTCAATCCGGGCTCCAAACGCAGCCGCACGTCAGCAGATTTCGTTTCCGGGTTGGTCGACATACGGCCCTCCGTGGCCAGATCAGGGCATCCCGCCGTGATGGTGAACGCGGCATCCTGCAGCGGTTAGCGGGGTGTAGCAACGTCGTAGGAGCAATGTTACCACAGCGGGTAGCACGCCACCCGCCCAAATCGAGCCGACCGCCATCGATACGAAGCTCGAGTCGCGAACGGCGCGGAAGTCGTTATCGCGAAGGCCGGAAAGCCGATGGCGAAGCTCGTGCCTTTCTTGAAGCCTGCACGTGTCCGCAAGCCGGGCCTGCTCAAGGGAAAGATCCGCATCGGGGACGACTTCGATGCGCCTCTTGCTTTTCCATGCTAACTACCCTGCCGCATTCGCGCCCGCGACACTGAAGCCGTCCTTCGATCAGAACGCCTGCCGTTGGAGCGTGAGCTGCCGGGTGCGTCCGTTGATGGTTAGCGTGGCATTCATCCGGTCCCACTCGAAGAACTGGAACGCAGCCGTGCCGACCAGGGTTCGCGTCACCTGGGCTGCATCCACTGCTCCGCCGGTTGGTCCGGACGTGCGATAGACGGGCCCATTGAAAAAATGATTCGCGAAGTTCCTGTTCTGGTCCGCCGCAGACCACGCTCCATCCGGAACGACGTACCAGCCGGGCCGCCCATCCTCGTCGTATTCGAACCAGGTGGCGAAGATCGCGTTGTCCGGATGCTGGACGATGTTCAGCCCCCAGCCGGACTGCTCCGGGTTCCACCATAGATCGCTGTAGTTGGCCAGGGGATCCAGCGGCTTTCGCGCTTGAACCGTGAAGCTGCGCGTCCCGAGCGAGGTCGTCGTCGTGTCCGTCTGCCTAAGCACCTCGATTTGGTAGTCGCCCGCGGGGAGCTGGCCTATCGCGACGTGGACCGGTTGAGGCGGCGGCGAGGGTTCGAAACAGACGGTGCCCACGATGACTCGCATGACGACCGTGATGCGGTTGTTCGACATGGTCGTTGCAAAATCCCGCGTGCGCAGCGTGTCGCAACCGTTACCCGGAGTTGCGCGGACATAAATCGTCTCGTTGACTCGCGGCGCTTCCGGGACCAGCGTGAACTGGGCGGAAGCCGGAAATCCGACGCAAAGGCCGAGCGCGAGGGAAAGGAGGCCGATGTGGCGATACATGGTCATCCAAGGGGATAGGCAGCAAGACAAAATTGTATCAACGGCACTGGTGTCTCGCGCCGTCCTTGATCACGCAGGCGAGGCGTACCGCCATCCCGGATAGTAGAAATACGACCCCGGAAAAGATGGACAATGCACCCGGTCGTCATCACGGGCCCATGTCCCACGATCCCTGGGCGCCGTTGCGCTCTGCTGCTGCGTCGTGTTGTTGCTCAGAGGGGCAGGACCTCCGCGGGAGAAAAGACATGAATGCATCCACGCGTATCTTCGAAAGCCTTCCGTCTCTCCTGCCGGAGATCGAAGCGCTCTACAAGGACATCCATTCGCATCCCGAGTTGTCGATGCAGGAGACGCGAACGGCCGGCCTCGCCGCCGAGCGCCTGCGCGCCGCGGGCTTCGAAGTCACGACCGGCGTGGGCAAGACCGGTGTCGTCGGGCTGCTCCGCAACGGGGACGGTCCGACCGTCATGATGCGTGCGGACATGGATGCCCTTCCCGTGGAGGAAGACACCGGCCTGCCTTACGCGAGCGCGGTGAAGGCGAAGGACCGCGAAGGGAACACGGTGCCGGTGATGCACGCGTGTGGGCACGATATGCACGTCGCATGGCTCGCCGGAGCGAGCGCCATCCTCGCGCGCTCGCGCGATTCGTGGAAGGGAACGGCGATGGCGGTTTTCCAGCCGGCGGAGGAGACCGCCGAAGGCGCGCAGGCGATGATCGATGACGGGCTCTTCGCGCGCTTCCCGAAGCCCGAGGTGGTGCTCGGCCAGCACGTGATGGTCGGCGCCGCGGGGGACATCGGCGGGCGCAGCGGCGTCGTGACATCCGCGGCCGACAGCCTGCAGATCCGGCTCTTCGGTCGCGGCGCGCACGGCTCGATGCCGCAGGCGAGCATCGACCCGGTCATCATGGCCGCCGCGACGGTGATGCGGCTGCAGACGATCGTTTCGCGCGAGATCGCCGCGACCGATGCGGCCGTGGTCACGATCGGCGCGCTGCAGGCGGGCACGAAGGAGAACGTGATTCCCGACGAAGCCATCATCAAGCTCAACGTGCGGACGTTCGACGAGGGTGTGCGAAAGCGCGTGCTGGCCGCCATCGAGCGCATCGTGAACGCGGAAGCGGCCGCGTCCGGTGCGCCGCGCCCTCCCGAGATCACGCCGCTCGACCGCTACACGCTCACCACCAACGATCCGGCCGCGAGCGACCGGGTCGCGCAGGCGTTCCGCAGCCACTTCACCGCGGAGCGCGTGAAGCACACGGGACCCACGTCGGCGAGCGAGGATTTCGGCTCGTTCGGTTCCGAGTGGCACGTGCCCTCCGTGTTCTGGTTCGTCGGCGGCACCGATCCGCAGGTCTATGCGAAGGCCAGGGAGGCGGGAAATATCCAGGACATTCCCACCAACCACAATCCGCGGTTCGCGCCCGTGTTGCACCCGACGCTCGAAGCGGGAATCGAGGCGATGGTCGTCGCCGCGCGCGCATGGCTGGCTCGATAGCCCCGATCGTCGAAAGCTCGATCATCCCCGTACTCGTGACGGTGCTCGACATCGTGGGCACGTTCGTCTTCGCACTGAGCGGTGCGGCGGCAGGCGTGAAGCGCGAGCTCGACATCTTCGGCGTTCTCGTGCTTTCGTTCTGCGCGGCCACCGCGGGAGGAATCGCACGCGATGTGCTGATCGGCGCGATCCCGCCGGCGGCGCTCAGCGACTGGCGCTATCTCGCCACCGCGTTGCTCGCGGGCGTGGTCACCTTTCGCTGGTATCCGGCCATCGCCCGTGTGCGCAACCCGGTGCAGGTGTTCGACGCGCTGGGCCTCGCGCTCTTCGCGGTGTCGGGGACGCAAAAGGCGCTCGCCCACGGGCTGAGTCCCGTCATGGCGGCGTTGCTGGGAATGCTCACGGGCATCGGCGGCGGGGTGGCGCGCGACATCCTGCTCGCCGAAGTGCCGTCGGTGCTGCGCGCCGACCTTTACGCCGTCGCGGCGCTCGCCGGGGCTATCGTGGTGATCGGTGGCGAGCTGGCTGGCCTGCCTTCGGCCGTCACCGCCTTCGTCGGCGCGTCCGTGTGCTTCGTGCTTCGCATGGCGGCCATCCGTTACCACCTGCAACTTCCGATTGCGCGGGCTCGCGTCGTGGAGGACCCGCTTCCGAAATCCGACGACAAGTGAGAGGTCCCATGGAACAGCGCGTATTGGTGACCGCCGGAGCGTCCGGCATCGGCAAGGAGATCGCGAAGGCCTTTGCCGCCAACGGAGCGAAAGTCTGCGTCTGCGACATCGACGAGGCGGCGCTCGAACAGGCCGCCAGCGACATTCCGGGGCTCATCACGAAGGTGTGCGATGTCTCCAAGCGGCAGGACATCGAGCGCATGGTCGCCGATTCCGTCGATGCGCTCGGCGGGCTCGACGTGCTCGTGAACAATGCCGGCATCTCGGGCCCGACCGCACCGGTTGCCGAGCTGGACCCCGACGCCTGGGAGAAGGTGATGCAGGTAGACCTCACCGGCACGTTCAATGTCACGCGTCTCGCCATCCCGCACCTGAAGAAATCCGAAGCGGGCGTCATCATCGTCATGTCGTCCGTCGCCGGCCGCTTCGGCTACGCGAATCGCAGCCCGTACTGCACGGCCAAATGGGGCCTGATCGGCCTCACGAAGACCCTCGCCATCGAGCTGGGCCCGTCTGGAATTCGCGCCAACGCGATCCTTCCGGGGGCCGTGGGCGGGGCGCGCATCGAAAAAGTATTCGAGGGACGTGCCCAGGCGACGCACAAGCCGCTCGATGAGATCCGCCGGGAGGCATTGGCGGCCCAATCGATCAAGCGGTTCGTCGATCCGAGGGACATCGCGGCGCTCGCCGTATTCCTCGCGTCGGACGCGGCAAAGTCCATCTCCGGCCAGATGCTTCTGATCGACAATGACATGCAGACGACCGGCGGGTGACGGCGGCCGAGTGGCCCCATCCGCCGGCGGCCTGGATGTGCCTCGAGGGCTGGGTCCGCCCCCGGGGCTGCAACTCTCCCGCGGTGCATACTGTCCATCGCAGACGAACGGAGGTGTTATGCGCGTTTCCGAAGACAACCTTGCCGCGACGGTCGACATCCACGGTTCCTACTGCGCCGACGAGATCGAAGGGCTGATCGCGAAGCTTTCGGCCCTGCGCGCGCAAATGCTCCCGGCCGTGCCGGCAACGCCCGGCGATGCGGCGCGTGAGTGCGACCCGGCCGCAGGAAGGGCCGGTGGCGATCCGCGCGTGCAGGTGGCCGTGATGCGCGATGGCCTCACCCGCTTCTGGGTACGGCATGAGGGGCTCGGCTGGTTCGGCTTCAACCTGCCGGTCGAGCGGGCGCGCACGCTCGCGCAATACATCCTTGGCCTATCGCTGCCGCGCGAGCAGGCGCGGGAATTTCACGGGCTCAGGCGGCGCGCCTCCGACCTGTCGCATTGATGCTGCGAGCACGGTCGTTGTAGACGGTCGAAGCGCGGATTCCGGTATGAATCACCCTGGTGCCGGGACATGTCTCCCGGATGGATCGCCAAGCGCGTTCAGAAAAGCCGATACGCGGTCAACACAGTCTTCGAACCCCGGCCGATAGTCGCGCGCGTCGATGCTTTCGAATTGCGCTTTCACGATAGAGCGCCGCGTGCGGAGGGCTCCGAGAAAGGCGTTCCGATGGCGTAGCAGGTATTCGGCCGCCTGCGTTAGCTCCTGCGGACATGTCTCGATCACGAGACTGAGATCGAACAGATCCCGCGCCTTGGCTTCATGCCCGCGATGCCACATTTTCTTCGCGACGATTTCCACATCCGATTCCAGCCGCATCGTGTGGCCGAGTACGGACTCCGTAATGAAGCCAGGAGACGTGAGGAGAGGGCAGGCAACAAAGTCTATTTCGCCTTCCTTGAAGTAGAGTTTGACGTGGCCGCTCGATTCCTCGTATTGCGAAGTCATTCGCTCTGCAGTGCCACCTAAACGTGGATTTACATACCCGAGCGGCTGAGGATCGCGAAAGAAGATATCCACATCCTTGCTCGCCCTGTGGTTGTGGCGAAACATGAGCACCGTCCCGCCCCCCATCGTCCAGAATGTATCCGGACCCACGGCGTCGAGAATCTCGAGGGCGCGAGGCAGCAGGACTTCCCAGGCTTCCACCTAGAGGTAGCGACGAGACGAAAGTGTTGCCCTGCCGATCCTGGCGAGGTTGTTCCAGGCAGATTTCGGCACACCTTGGGGGAATACGTCGTTCAATGCCTTTGCCAGGAGAGTCGGCGACCCCTCCTCGAGCAAAGTAGCGACATGGGGTAGGTATTCGGGCGCCACTTCACCCGTTTTCGCAGCATGTGCGATGACAGCAGCAGGGAGTGGAGTGCGGTAACTGACGCTCGCAGATGCGGCTGCGGTTTTGAGCCACTTACCCCGCGAAGCGATCTGCCTTTCCAGACTTAAATTCATCCCAAGTACGTGTGCGATTCGCAGGACCTTTGCCAAACCCAAGTCTGTTGTCCCAGCCTCGAGAGCATTGATACTGGCTCGAGACAGATCCGTCATCGCTGCCAATCGCGATTGAGTAAGCCCGAGTTCTTGCCGACGGGCGCGAATGTTTGCGCCCAAGGCGGCGATACCAGCGTTGAAGGGCATTGATTCAGGATATTCCCAATGGGGCTAATTGTCAAATATATTTGACTATTTCCGGGACGTCCGCGATGACCGCAAGGCCCGGGTTCAGTATCGAAACGACTCCATCCCGACGCGCTGGCCAAGTCCTGCGGGGGCCTCGGTGAGGGGACTGCGCAGGCCGAGATCGACGAAGCCGTCGGCGCTGCACTCGCCTGGGCGTGCGTTACCGCTGCGGCTCGTCATGAGCCATCGTGATCCCTGCGAAGTGCGCGAAGAGCGCACGCGCGCGATTCTCGTACGAACGCCTGGCGAGCGATACGAGTCCGCTCGCGTGCTCGCTCGCAGCCGAGATCGCATAGAAGCCCCACGTGTGCGCGTCGATGCGCGTCGCGATATATGCGCTCCGCAGCGTCCCCGGCGGAAACAGCGTCGCGAGGAGCGCCTTGATCGGCGTGACGTTCTCCGTCTCGACAACGATGCGGCCGGGTCCCGACTCGAGGACGTGCATGGCGTACGTGACCGGCTCATCGGAGCGGTTGTCCTGCTCCATGAAGTGGAGTGTCGCACCCTCGCGCAGCTCCGCGGGCGCGAAGTCATCGCGCCGGCCTCCCTGCGCACTCGAGAGGGCCGAGGCATCCTTGATCAGCACTCGCCAGGCGCCGTCCGTCACGGACCAATAGAGCAAGCCGCGGCTCGTCGACACCGCGCCCAGACGGCTTCGCACGGCCTCGGTGTCGCCTGCCTCGATGCGCCCGGCGATCGCGATGACGAACTTGTAGCGTGCGTCGCTCCACGCGAGGCACGCGGGCGCTGCCCATTCGAGCCCGGACCAGGTTTCAATCGCGGGGTCGTTCGCTTGACCGTATGCGGGAACCGGATCGCTGTCGCACGGCGGGCGCGGCACGGGGGCGCCGGCGGCGTATGCGGCCATGGGCCCGAGTAGCACAAAGGCCACAGCAAGACGAACGTGGGTCCGGGCGTACGAATCCGGCATCAACGAGGACGCTTGCGGCCACAGCGCGTATTTCGATCGGTCATCAGCGTTGGCGGACCCCGAAAGCAGCCAGCCGTGAGGCCCGCGATTACGCCGGCACCTTGACCCTCTTCACCTTCATCTTCTTCAGCGCATTGCCGGCGGCCTCATAGGTGGCCGAGATCGCGCTTTCGACAGCGATGTTATGGCCGCCGAAGAGGACGGCGAGTGCATCGAGCTTCTTGATCGTGTCCGGGCGAAGGTGATACAGGCGAGCGCGACGCTCTGCTTGCTTAGCCATGGTGGGGCATTCTCGGGTAGGGGGACGCTTATCTTAGCCCTGATCCGGGGCGAGGGCATGGTGTCAAATGAAAACGCCACCGCGAAGGTGGCGTTTCCGGTAGCGACGTGGAGCGAGTTTAGTCGGCGCGGTTGGCGGTCGGGCCGGCCTCGGAAGACGGCGTCGTGCTCTCGCTCGCCGCAGCGGTGGACGGTTGGCTCGGGGCGTCGGCCGGCGTGGACGACACTGCCGGCATCGGCGGGGGCGGCACAGCGGCCACAGCACCTGTGGCGCCGGCATCCGGGCTGGGCGTCGAAGGCATCGGAGGCGTCGAGCTCGACGCACTCGTGCTCGCGTCCGCGCTCGACGACGGCTGCACATCCACGGAAGGCGCGATGCTCGTGCCGGCTGAGCCTTGCGTTTTCGCATCGACACCCGAAGTCGCGGCCGACGAACGCGACGCGGACGCGCGAGTGGAGCGGCTCGAGGTGCTGGTGCTCGCGTTGCTCTTCGACGCAGTCTTCGCCGTGGGCGTGGTTTTCACAGGGGGCGCAATGTCCGCCGTGGGCGTCGATTCGGTCGCGGCGCTGCGGCTGGGCGCTTGCGATGTGGCGACGCTGTTGTCGGCTTCCGTTGCCGCAGTGTTGGCGACGGGAGGAGCCGAATCGCTCGTGGCCGGGCCGCGCGCATCCGCGACCACCGCGTGTCGCGTCGCGGGCGACGCCGTCTTCGGCGTGTCCTTGAGATTGTGGTTGAGCACCAGCGCGCCGCCGATCACCGTTGCCGTGATGACGCCGAATGCGATACCGAAGTGGTTCATGGAACCTCCAGGTTCAGTGCATTTTGTCGATGCAGGTTGGGCACGGAGCAGACCCGTGAAGTTGCGCCTTGGAACCGAGAATCCGACGCCGCTTACGCGCCGGTAGGTGGACGCCGACACGCGATTAGGAGCGGCGGTCGACGGATGGCAATTCCTGCGTGAACGGCAGGACGCTCCTGTAAAATTGCCGCGAGAAATTACCTTGGTACCGGCGCCTGTGCCGGTCATTCAGGTTGGGAATGCTTGACGTGCAACGCAATGATTGGATGCTCGGCAGCTTCCTCGCCGCCGCGCTTTGCCTCCTGGGCACGGCCTCGGCCGTCGCGGCCGATTCCCCGTATTCGAAGTTCAGCGAGCAGTTCTCCCGCTGGAAATCGCACCCCGAGCAAGGCGCGTACGACAAGATCGTCTCGGGCGGCCCCGACGGCTCTACGCTGATTTCGTTTCCCTACGGTGGCGGCCTGATGCGCTCGTTCGACGGCGGCGTCGCCTGGCAATCGTTCACCGTGGAAGGTCAAGGCGCGCAGGACGTGGCGATCGCGCCGCGGGATTCGCGGCTCTGGTATGCGTACGGCGCCCAGGACAGGACACTGCATCGCACGACCGACGGCGGCATCACCTGGTCCGCGCGTGGTGACCCGATTGCATCGGATCGCCAGGCTTTTGGAGTGGCGATATCGGCGGACCCGAACGTGATCTATCGCACCCTCGGCCAGGTCGACCTCAATTGCGATTTCAACGAGTGCGCCTTCAAGACGGCAACGCTGCAGCGATCGACCGACGCCGGCGCAAGCTGGCAGGACATCGGCGCGCCGCAGGATTTCCAGCGCGCGTATCCATCGCCTGTCGACCCGAAGCTCGTGTTCGCGTTGGGCAGGAACGGTTTCCAGCGCAGCCTCGACCAGGGGACGACGTGGACGACGGTTTCCGTGCCGGGGATCCCGCAATCGCTCCTCGGAGCGGCGCTGGCACTGGATCGATTCGATTCGGCCATTGCGTATTTCGTTGCGAACCCGGCGGACAGTTTCTCCACTTCCGTCTACTCGACGCGCGATGGCGGCGCAAGCTGGAACGTCACGCTCCTTCCCGGTGGTCGCCTGTTCGCGGACGGAGCGCAGAAGGGCCGCGCCTACTTGTTCACGGCATTCTTCGGCGCGTACGAAACGCGCGACGCCGGTCTCGGCTGGGCCAAGGTCGAGCCGTCCGTGTACACGTCCGTGAACGCCAACGTGGCGGGCGTCGTATTGCGCAGCGGCCGCCGATTCGCGGTGGGGCCGTACTTCAACACGCTGCGCGAGCTGGACCTCAACGATGGTGCCCTGGCCCTGGCGTCCGATCTGTGGTGGAACCCCGCCGAATCGGGCTGGGGCATCACGATCACGCATCGTGCGAGCACGCAGACCTTCGTGACCTGGTACACGTATGACGAGGCGGGCAATCCGGTCTGGCGCGTCATCCCGGGCGGCACGTGGTCCGATCGCACGTTCTCCGGAGATCTGTACGAGACGACCGCATCCAGGTACTTCGGCAGCGCTTTCGATCCGTCGACCGTGACCCGGCGCAAGGTCGGCACCGCGCAGATATCGTTCGACAGCGAAAACCGGGCCGTCTTCTCGTACCAGCTAGCCTCCGGCATTTCCGGCAGCAAGCGCGTCGAGCGCCAGCTTTTCGGCCCATCGGTCGCATTGCCCGCCGTGCAGGAAAGCTACGCCGATCTCTGGTGGAACGCCGCCGAATCGGGCTGGGGCATCGCGATCAATCACCAGGGCGACAACGTGTTCGCGACGTGGTTTGCGTACGACGCTGCCGGACGGCCGCTCTGGGTCGTGATGCCGGACGCGAAAGTCGTGGTCGTCGGGGGCGTGCCGACGGCCGCGGGAGACGTGTACACCACGCGCGGCCCGAGCGCATCCGTGCCGTTCGATCCCTCGCAGGTCGTTCGCACAAAGGTGGGGACGGCCTCGCTCGCGTTCATCGCGAACGACCAGGCCGTGCTGTCGTCGACGGTCTTCGGGCTTGGGGAACGCCGGGTGATTACGCGCCAGCCGTTCTGACCCTTTTCGGCCGGTCGCACCGCAAGTGCGCGCACTTCGTTGCAGGTAACGAGCGTCGGCGGCGCGATCCGGACAAAATCGCGACGTTTCGCTGACGACTCCGCCGCGCGGCGCATTCACCATGCGTGCCGGAGGTTACAAATGGATCGCGATATCCGGCGCGCAGGCGCTGTCAGGGCGGGATGGATCGTTCCGGCGGTGTGCGCCGTGGCGCTGCTTCATTTCGGGCGACCGGTCCTCGAGCCGCTCGCCGTGGCGGGCATCCTCACCCTCACGCTCGCGCCGCTCGTGCGCCGCATGCGCCGGCTCGGCCTGCCGCACGCCGCCGCGGCATTCGTCTCCGTGGGCCTGGTCGCCGCATGCGTCCTGGCCGTGGGCGCCATCATCGCCACGCAACTTGCCGAGGTCGTGCGCGAGCTGCCGCAGTATCGCGCTGCCATCGCATCGAAGCTGGACCAGGTGAGCGCGTTCGTCGAGCTCCCATCGCATCCCGCGACGGGCGCCACGTTGTCGCGCCTCTTCACGCTGGTGTGGGGACCGGCCGGGGAGGCCGTGATCGTGCTCGTGCTGCTGCTCTTCATGCTGCTCGCGCGCGACTCGATCCGGGAGCGCGTGGTCCGCCTCACCGGCGAGAGCGAGGCCGCGCACACGATGCAGGCCCTGGCCGATACCGATGAGGGTGTGTCCCGGTTCTTCGCCTCGCTCGCCGTGGTGAACATGGCCTTCGCCGCCGCGTCCTCCATCGTGCTCGCATCGATCGGGGTGCCTCACGCGGTGTTGTGGGGCGCGCTCGTGGGCGCGCTGCGCTTCGTTCCCTACGTGGGTGTTCCCGCCGCCATTGCCGTCGTGGCCGCGTTCGCCGCCGCCGTCGAGCCGGGATGGTCACTTGCGCTGTGGAGCGTCGCGACGCTCATCTCGCTCGACGCGGTCCTCGCCAACGTGATCGAGCCGAAGGTCTATGGCCACACGATGGGCATCGCGCCCTTCGGCATCATCGTCGCGGCGCTCTTCTGGGGCGCGCTCTGGGGGCCGGTGGGCCTCATCGTGTCCGCGCCGCTCACGTTGTGCCTCGTCGTGGCCGGTCGCCACGTGCAGGCGCTCGCACCGCTCGCCATCATGCTGGGCGAATCGCCGGGCTCGACGCGTGCGTTCCTGCTCTACCAGCGGGCGCTCGCGGGCGAATCGCAGGACGTGCTCGACGACGCGCGCGCCTACGTGCGGCGTCACGGGCTCGCGCGCTATTGCGACGACGTGCTGTTGCCGGCGCTCGCGATCGGCAGCGTCGACATGCGCGCCGGGCGCATCGACCGGCGCCAGGACCGGAGCGTGCGCGCGTTGCTGGTGAGCCTGGTCGAGACGCTGCGCGGCTCCCGCAGCCAGCGCAGCCGCTCATCGCTCGTCGAGGCGAGCGTCGGCACGCAGCTTCGGAGGATGCGCGAAGCGCGCCTGGGTCCGTGGCAGGGCTCGCTCGACGTGCCGGCGCGATCGGTCGTGCTGTGCGCCGGGGTTGCGAACGAGCACGACGAGCTGCTCATCGAGCTTGTGGTACGCATGCTGCGCCACGCGCACATCGACGCGCGCAGCGTCGTCATGCACCCGGAGGCGCCCGACCCGGAGGGCGCGAAGGCGGCGCTCGTCTCGCTCGTGCTGGTCACTTACCCCGCCGAGGCTGCGCTGCCCGAGTGGCGCGAGACGTGCAAATCGCTGCGCTGCAGGCTGCCCCATGCGACGATCGCCGCGATCAAGCCGCCGGATGGCATCCACGCCCGCGTTGCCGACGAACGCGACGTGCGGGGGCACGTGGAGATCGTGCTGCATTCCTTTTCGGAGGCGCTCTCCTTCGCGGCGCGACCGGGGGAGCGCGTCGCGCTCGCACCCGCCCACGTGATCCGGGAACAGGCCCCTTGAGCGCTTCGAACGCGCTCAGGCTTTCGCGAGCAACGTGCGCGCTTTCGCAACCTGCCCGCTGTCCGCCGCTTCGGGCAGCTCGTCGATCAATTTCGCGAGCGCCTGCCGGTCTTTACGCGTCGCCCGCTTGCCTCCGCAAAGCCGGGTCAGCGCGGCCAGCTCCAGCCAGCGCGCCTGCTGCGTGCGCGCCTCTTCGAGCGCGCGGCGCAGCGCCGCTTCTGCCCCGGCTTCGTTTCCACGCGCGTGCGCGATCGCCGCTTCGAGCCCGAACAGCTGCGGCAGGTACACGCGCTCCTCGATCGTGCGCGTGACTTCCAGGGCCTGCTCGAGCCGCGCCTGGGCGCCGTCGAGGTCGCCCGCGAGCAGCAGCGCTTCGCTCGCGTAGCCGAGGACCTCGCTCGAGCCCGTGCGCATGCCGAGCCGCGTGTTCTCCTCGTAGGCGTCCATGATGAGCGCGTAGCCTTGCCTTGGTTCTCCGGCGCGGGCGCGGGCCCATCCGTGGAACCATCGGCATGCGGCACGGCCCTGGGCGAACGCATGCTTCTCGACGAGCTGCTCCATCGCGCTCGCCAATCCCGCGACCCGCGCGTCATCACCCAGGCGGACCTCGATGAGCGCATCCCACCACATCGCGATGGATTGGGTCATCGGTTGGCCCCAATCGTCGGCACAGGCCCGCGCGCGCCGCACCGTGTTGCGCGCGGTGTCCACGAGACCCAGGTGCAGCAGGTGAATGGCGAGAAGGCCGAGCAGGGTGACCTGCGGGGCGTAGCTCTCCTCGCGGGACACATCGAGCGAGGCGATGACACCCAGCCCGCGCTCCGCCCATTCGCGCCCTTCGACAGGCCGGCCCTGCAGCATGTCGAGCTGCGCATGCACGGTGCAGGCGCCCAGCAACAGGACGGGATCCGATCTTTCGGCCGCGAGCCCGGCGCAACGGTGCCCGAGCGCGGAGGCCTCGGCATAGTCGGCGCGCACGAAAAGCGCAAGCGCCAGTCCGTGGAGCAGCACGCCGCGCAGCCGGTGGTGGGGCAGGGCGCAGAGCAGCGCATGGGCGCGCTCGTAGGCCGCCTTGGTCGCATCGGCGCCGACGCCCAGAAGGTGGGCGGCCGACGCGCCGTGCAGGATGGCGAGCGTCATCTCGAGCGCGTCGCGGTCGGCGGATTGCGGTGCCTGCGCGATGAGCTCGAGGCCGCGTTCGGCGAGCGTCATGCCTTCGGCGGGGCTGAAATTCAGCAGCGCCGCCTCGGCCGCCTCGGCGTAGTAGTGCAGGGCCGCGATGGGCTCGCGCCCGCGGTCGAAGTGCATGGCGAGCTCGGCGGCGGTGACCGACACACCGGCCGCGCGGCGGCGTTCGAGCGCAAGCCCCACCTTGCGATGCAGCTGCTTGCGCGCGACGGCCGCGGTGCGCTCGTACACGATCTGGTGGTAGAGCGCGTGCTTGAACGAATAGGCGGGGTCGGCGGCTTCGTGGCCATCCTGCGCGCGGTGCGGCACGAGCCATAGATGCTCGCGCACGAGCGCGTCGCAACTGCCCGAGACCGAGGCGACATCGCTCTCCAGTACGTCGGCCACGATGTCCGCGTGAAAGTCGATGCCGCAGACCGCGGCTACCGCGAGCAGATCGCGGTGCCCGGAGGAGAGCTTGTCGAGATAGTGGTCGATGATCGCCGCCAGGTTTTCCGGGACCGCCATTCCCGCGATCTGCCCGGCGGCGGAGACGTGGGTGCCGGGCGCGCTCGAGGCATGCAGGAGGTCGCCGAGGATATGCGCGACGAAGAGCGGCACGCCGTCCGTGCGCTCGTGCAGCGCGCGAATGAACGCTTCGTCCGCCGCGATGGCGGGCGCCCGCTGCGAGACGTAGCGCTCGACCTCGCTTTCGGAGAAGGGATCGAGCACGATCTCCTCGCACAGGCGATGCAGCCGCAGCTCGCGGCGCAGCGGATTGAGGGGATGGTCGAGCGCCACCACCTCCGACAGGCGGAAGGTCGCGAGCCACATGAAGCGCGAGGCGCCCGGGCGCCGCGCGATGTAGTTGAGCAGCTGCAGGGTCGCGCGGTCGCTCCAGTGCAGGTCCTCGGTGACGAGCAGGAGCGCCCGATCCGCGGTGTAGCGATCGAGGAGCTCGCCCATCTCGCGCAACATGCGCTCGGGCCCGACGCCGGAGAGCTCGCGGCGCAATGCGTCGCGCTCTTCGGGGGCCAGCAACCACGGCAGCTGCAGCAGCCACGTGGGCGCCACAGAGCGCAGCAGCGGCACGATCGAAGGATCGCGCCGGCACAAAGGGCCCAACGCCTCGAGCACGGGCAGGTACGGCTCGACGGAGCCGTATTGCTCCACGCACTGGCCGCGCACCCACGCGGCATCGCCCAGGCTCGCGGTGAAACGTTGCATCAACGTGGTCTTGCCGATGCCCGGCTGGCCCGCGAGCCAGACGATCGACCGTTGCCCCGCGCGCGCCCGCTCCCACGCGGCATGCAGCTGGCTTAGCTGCTGGTCGCGGCCGATGAAGGCGGCGTCGTCCGCCACGGGCGCGCGTGATGCCGGCTGCGCCCGTTCGGCGGCGGACGCGGCGATGGGCGCGATGAAGCGGTAGCCGCGGCGCGACACCGTCTCGATGAAGCGCGGTTGCCGCGCGTCGTCCTGCAGCGCGGTGCGCAGCTTGCCGATGACGGTCTTCAGCACCGATTCGGTCACGAAGCGGTGGCCCCAGACCTCGTCCAGCAGCGCGTTCTTCGTGACGAGGTCGCCTTGCCGGCGCACGAGAGCGCACAACACGGCGAAGGGCGTAGGCGGCAACGCGATCGACTGGCCATCGCGGGTGAGCGTGGCGTTTTCCTCGTCCAGCTCGAATTGGCCGAAGCGCGTGCACACCGCCTTGCCGGCGGTGGCAGCGGGCGGTGGCCTCGTGGCTTGCGTCATCGAATCCTCGAGGGCCAGCGATCTGCCGATCATACGCGCGGCCCTCGCGCCGCGGACGCGCCGAGCCGCAATCGAGACCGAACGTGGACCTTTCGCTGCCGACTTGCGAGTGGCGCGCCCGTACGCTGGCTTCCATCCGCATCCGCGAGGGCAGGCAATGACCCTGAAGTCCGAAACCAAGTTTCCCAGCCGGCGCACGTACGTGATCAAGGTGCGTGGCGACGCCGCA
>DATMJE010000169.1:0-42499 GCA_035553995.1 Usitatibacter sp.
TGGCACCCTTGCCGAGCTTGCCCATGCCCTCGAAGCGCATGGTGTGCACACCCGGTATCGGCGGCAACGGCGGGATCGGCGGCAAGGGCGCGACGCCGCTGGGCGGCACCGACGGCGCGAGAGGTATCAGAAGTGCAACACCGAGGACCGGCGGGGCGGGCGGCACGGGCGGTGTCGGCGGCGTGGGCGGCGTCGGGATCACGACCTCGTTGTCGCCGATGCGCACCACCTGCACGCGCACCTCGTCGCGCGCGAGGCCATCCTTCGCGTCGCGGCCTTCGATGCGGCGCACGGTGACATGGGCCCCGGGCTTGGCCTCCACCTGCATGTCCTTGCCGCCGATGATCACGCTGTCGCCGGCGCGGCGCACGTCATGGCCGTCGACGGTCGTCCTGCCGTTCTCGTGGCGCATGGTGTTGCCGTGGAGGGTCACGCCCTGCGCGTCGCCCATCCTGCCTTCCTTCATCGTGTGCGCCGTCGTCTCGATGGCGCGCTTCAGGTCCGGCAGCAGCACGTACTTCTTCCCGGCGACCGGGTCGTTGATGACGACGGATTTCTGCTCCCCGTCGGTGATCGTTTCCTGCCGCGTGCGTCCGTCGCCGTCGCGGTAGATCGCACCCTCGTTGCGATGGGTGATGAGGTTGCCGTCGGCGAGCGGCTGGTTCGTCTCGGTGATCACGCGGGCGCTGTACGGCGCGCCCTTCACCAATCGCGGCGTGGCCATGCGGCCGGCGAACATCGCGTTCATGGAGGTGCGCATCTCGCGCGAGAAATCGTCGGCCCAGCGCTTCCACGCGTCGGCCTGCGTCTTTGCCACGTCCGCTTCCGCGAGCAGCTCCTGGATATTCGGAAAGGCGACATCCTCGGAGCGGGCGGCGGGGGTTGCCAGCGCGCTCGCGACGAGCGCTGCGACGACGGTGCGTTTCATGGCGTTTCCTGGAGGAGTCAGTTGATGAGGCGGACGGCCACGGGCTCGCCATCCGCGGAATAGAGCATCTCGGCGCGCACCGGCTCGCCCGCGTGGTCGGGCGCGACGGGCAGGCCCCAGTCGGCGAGCAGCGCGCGCGGAAACTCGGTCTCGACGACGGTCATGCCGGGTTCGAGGGCGATGCGCTCGATCGGGCGCAACGCGAGGAACGGTCCCGGATCCGGCTCGGCCGCGGCCGTTGCGGATCCGACTGCCGGCTGCTGCGCGCCATGGGGCATGCGCACCATCCAGCTCGCGATGGCGAGCGTGGCAGCGAGCGCGAGCGGGGGGAGCCACCAGAAATCCGGCCGCGGGAACCTGCGATGCTGCTGGCGGAAGCGCGCGACGAGGGCACCTTCCAGCGCTGCCGGTGCGTGCACTTCGGCGATGTCGCGGCGCAACGCGGCGAGGCCGTCTTCGAGGACATCGTGCGTCATGACTGGACCTCCTTCACGCCGCGTGCGGAGGGCGCGTACGGCGCGAGGCGTTGCGCGAGCTGGGTGCGGGCGCGCGAAAGGCGCGAGCGCACGGTGCCGATATCGATGCCGCACACCTGCGCCGCCTCCGCGTACGAGAGGTCCGCCACCTCGCACAGGATGAGGACGTCGCGATAGTGCGGTGCGATGCCCGCCACGGCGCGCCGGACATGCTCGGCGAGCTCACCGCGGAGCAGCCGATCGAGCGGCGACTGGGGGTCCACCTGCGAATCGTGTGCACGCGCGTCGTCCTGGAGCTCTCCCGGGTCGGTCGCGTCTTCGCGCACGCCGCATTGCCGGCGCGCCATGTTGCGCGCCACGCCGCACAGCCAGGCGCCGATGCTGCCGCGGGTGGGATCGAACTGCCGGTTCTGCGTCATGAGGTGCACGAAGGTGTCCTGGGTAACATCCGCGGCGATCGCGGGCGAGCCGGCGTACAGGAGCGCGAACCGGTACACCGCGTCGCGATGCGTCCGGTACAGCGCCACGAAGGCCGATTCGTCTCCCCGCTGCATTCGCGCGAGGAGGGCCAGCTCGGCTTTCGTATCCACAGGGGGCATGGTCATGTCGACGGCGGTCAACCCTATTGCGCCGGCCGCCGCCAAAGGTTCCCGCCAAAATCGGGTCCGTCCCGATTTTCCGCATAGCGGAAAGCGGGCTACTCGGCGTCGGGCTGCTTGTCGGGGCGGGCGCGGTCGAACGCGGCGAGCTGGAGGCAGGCGGCGTTGATGGCACGGATGCGCGGATAGGGCGAGAGGTCCATCTTGAAGCGATTGGCGTTCGCGACCTGCGGCACCAGGCAGATGTCCGCCAGCGTGGGCGTCTCGCCGACGCAGAACGGGCCCGCGGAGCGCGTCGTGAGCAGCGTCTCGATCGCGCGGAAGCCTTCGTCGATCCAGTGGCGATACCATGCATCGCGCGCCTCGGCATCCAGGCCCAGCGTGTGCTCGAGGTATTTGAGCACGCGCGTGTTGTCGAGCGGATGGATGTCGCACGCGATCGCGAGGGCCACGGCACGCACGAAGGCGCGATCCTCGTCGCCCTGCGGCAACAGGGGCGGCAGCGGATGGCGCTCCTCGAGGTACTCGATGATGGCGATCGATTGCGTGAGGCGTCGCCCGCCAACGACGAGCATGGGCACCAGGCCCTGGGGGTTCAGCTCCAGGTACGCCGGGGCGCGTTGCTCGCCGCGGCGCAGGTGCACGAAACGGCGCTCGGCTTCGAGGCCCTTCAGGCTGAGCGCGATCCGAACCCGGTAGGCCGCCGAGGATCGAAAGAAGTCGTAGAGGATCATCGCCCGCGCATCATATCCTCCCTATACTCATCGTGATGAACGACCTCGCCTTCCCCCGCATCGCGGCCCTGCCGTCACGGGAGAGCATCGTTCACAACCTGGCACATCACCCGCCGCTGGAGGAGCTGCTCACCGCCGACGAGCGCGAGCGCCAGCTGCAGATCGCGCAGGCGCCGCTCAAGGCGGCGGCGGTGCTGTTGCTGGTGGTCGATCACGCCGATCCCAGCGTCGTCTTCACGCAGCGCACCGCCCACCTCGCAGACCATGCGGGCCAGGTGAGCTTCCCCGGCGGCCGTTGCGATCCCGGAGATCCCACGCCCGTGCACACGGCGTTGCGCGAGGCCGAGGAAGAGATCGGCCTCGATCCCGCGGCGGTGGAAATCCTCGGCTGCATGCCCGAATACCACACGTCCACGGGCTTTCGCGTGACGCCAGTGGTCGGGTGGGCGAAGCCGCCGCTCGCGCATCGGCCCGATCCGCACGAGGTCGCGGACGTCTTCGAGGTGCCGCTCGCCTTCCTGCTCGATCCGCGCAACCACCGCTACGAGAGCGCCTTCTTCAAGGGACGGATGCGCCAGTACTGGGCGATGCCCTTCGGCGACCGCTTCATCTGGGGCGCGACGGCGGGGATGCTGGTGACGTTCCAGCGCATCGTGGCGCCGGCCCGCGAGCCTTAGGCAACGCCTAGGTCAGCGACTGCTCCGTGACCTGCCGCGATGCGGGGCGTGCCTTGAGCTCGCGGTAATAGCGCTCGAGGTTCGGCCGCGAGTCGCGCGCGACGGGCAGGTTGAGCCAGCGGTGCACGGCGCATCCCACGACGATGTCCGCCGCGCTGAATCGTTCGCCCGCAAGATACCGGCGCCCGGCGAGGTGCGCATCGAGGATGCCGGAGAGCCGCTCGCTCTTCTCGCGCGAGGCCTCGATCGCCTTCGCATCGCGCCGGGCCTCGGGCGTGCGGATGAGCTGCCAGAAGATCGCCGTCATGGCCGGCGTGTACGAGGTGGACTGCCACTCCATCCAGCGGTCGACGTCCGCGCGCTCGCGTTCGCCACGGGGCCAGAGGCGCGCCCCGGCATCGCGCGCCGAGAGCCAGCGCACGATCGCGTTGGACTCGTAGAGCACGAAGCCATCCTCCTCGACCGTGGGCACGAGGCCGTTGGGATTCTTCGCCAGGTATTCGGGCGTGTCGTTGATGCCGAACTTGCCGCCGGCATCGACGCGCTCGTACGCGAGGCCGAGCTCGTCGCAGCACCACACGACCTTCTGCACGTTCACCGAGGAGAGCCGTCCCCAGATCTTCAGCATGTCACGCGCGATGGGAGCCGATGAGGAGGCGATCGTACACCGCGTACTGCTCTTCCAGCGCGCCATCGCCGGCACGTCGCTCGCGCTGCACGGTGATCCACACGCCGGGCGCAAGCGTCTCGCAGACTTCGGCCGCGTGGCGCACCTCTTCCTCCGCCAGCGCATGGGCTGCGTCCCACGAAGGCGCGTTCCACGACTTCACGAGGTGCCACGCGAGCGCCTCCACCTGCTCCTGCAGCCCGGCATCGCTCACCTCGACCACTTCCGCGATCGTGCAGCGTGCGCGCGAGGCGAGCGCGAGGAAGGAAGACTGGCAGTGGCAGGGCGGATCGCAGCGCGGCGCGTTCTCGAAGTCGCACACGGCGAAGCCGCCCGTGGTCACCCATTCGCCTTCGCGCGCCGCGCCGCATGCGCGGAACACCTGGTCGTCGGAGTCGTCGAGGCGCACGGCGCGCAGGAGCCTGGGCATGTCGCGGGGGAATTCGAGGCGGCTGCCTTATCATAACAGCCGTTAGCGGCGCGCCGAGACGCCGTCCCCCCCGGAAGGAATCGAATGCCTGCGAAGAAGATCGCGATCGTGACCGGCGCCAACCGCGGCATCGGCCACGCGATCGCGCGATTGCTGGTGAAGGAAGACGTGCACGTCGTCGCGGGAGTGCGGGATCCCGCGCAATGCGAGCGCACCGTCGCCGCGCTGTCGAAGGACGGCGGCAATGCGAGCGCCTATCCGCTCGACGTGAACGACACGCGCACGGTGCGCCTCTTCGTCGACCACGTGGTGAAGCAGCATGGCATGCCGTCGATCCTGGTGAACAATGCCGGGGTCTTTCCCGAGGCGTCCACCGCGACGGTGGAGGACACGCCCACGTCGCTCTGGCGCCAGACCTTCGAGACCAACCTCTTCGGCGCGGTGCGCATGTGCCGGGAAGTCGTGCCGCACATGAAGAAGCTGCGCTACGGCCGCATCGTGAACATGTCGAGCGGCCTCGGGCAGATGAGCCAGATGACCGCGGGGAGCCCCGCCTACCGCGTCTCGAAGGCGGCGCTCAACGCGCTCACGCTCACGCTCGCCGCGGAGCTCAAGGGCACCGGCATCCTGGTGAACTCGATGAGTCCGGGCTGGGTCAGAACGGACATGGGCGGGCCGGATGCGCCGCGCAACGTCGAGGAAGCCGCCGATACCGCGGTATGGCTGTCGCTGTTACCCTCGAGCGGTCCGACCGGCCAGTTCTTCCGCGACCGCAAACCCATTCCCTGGTGAAAGACCGTATCGCCCGCTACCTCGCCGTCCTCGCCGCCGCGCTACTGCTTGCGGCCTGCACGTTCACGCGCCTCGCCTACACCAACGCGGCGCTCGCGTACGACAATGCGGCGCCGATGCTCACGTGGGTCGTGGGCGACTACGTGGACCTCTCCGGCGGGCAGAAGGAATGGGTGCGCCAGCGGCTGCGCAAGGCGCTGGACCGGCATCGCCAGCGCGAGCTGCCGCAATATCGCGCCTTCCTGCGCTTCGCGCTCGAGCGCGCCGATGCGCCGTTCTCCGAGGCGGACGTCGAGCACATGCACGACGACGTGCGCGGCTACTACCACCGCACGCTCGAATACGTGCTGCCCGATGCGGCGGAGCTGCTCTCGCAGCTGGACGCCGATCAGGTCCAGAGCCTGCAGGACAAGCTCGACGAGGACGACCGCAAGTACCGGCGCGAGGCCGGCAAGTCGCGCCTCGAGGAGCGGCGCCGCAAGGAGGCGGCGAAGTTCGTCGAGCATCTCGAAAGCTGGGTCGGGGACCTTTCCGGCGAGCAGAAGGAGCTGGTGCTGCAGCGCGTGCTGGCGTTCGAGGATTTCTCGAAGGACCGGCTCGCCGACCGCCGCTACCGCGAGTCCGAGGTGCTGCGGCTGGTGCGCTCGCATGTCCCGCAAGACGCGATGGTGGCGTCGCTGCGGCGCCTGTTCATCGACACCGAGGGCTGGCGGCCCGCCGCCTACCGTGAAAAGCTGCGGCAGCGCGAGCGGCAGGTGAGCACCATGCTGGCCGACCTGAGCGCCACCTTCACGCCGGAGCAGCGCGGCCATCTCGCCTGGCGGCTCCGCGGCTTCCTGCGCGATATCGACGAGCTCACCGCGGTCAACGACCGTGCCCCCGACGGCACGGCGCGCGAGCGCGCTACAAGCGGCTCTTGAAGGCCTCGGTTGCCGCGACGAGGCGGCTGCGGATGCCCGGCTCGAAGGCCGAGTGCCCCGCATCGCCCACCACGTGGTATTCGGCCTCGGGCCAGGCGGCGTGCAGGTCGTCGGCCGAGATGGTGGGGCAGACGATGTCGTAGCGGCCCTGCACGATCACGCCGGGAATCGGCTTCAGGCGCGCCGCGTTCGCGAGCAGGAAATCGCTTGGCAGGAAGATGTCGTTACGGAAGTAATGCGCCTCGATGCGCGCCAGCCCCAGCGCCACGCGGTCCGAGGCGAAATCGGCGACCAGCGCGGGGTTCGGCAGCAGCGTCGAGCACGAGCCTTCGTACACGCTCCAGGAGCGCGCCGCGGGCATGTGCACCGCGGGATCCGGATGCACGAGGCGCCGGTGGTAGGCCTCGAGCAGGTCGGAGCGCTCGCCCTCCGGCACGAAGTGCGCGAACGCACGCCACGCCTCCGGGAAGATCGCGCGCAGGCCGTACAGGAACCAGTCGATCTCGGTATGCCGGCAGAGGAAGATGCCGCGCAGCACGAGCCCGAGGCAGCGCTCCGGGTGGTGCTCCGCATAGGCGATGGCGAGCGTGGATCCCCAGGAGCCGCCGAAGACCAGCCAGCGCTCGATGCCCAGGTGGCGGCGCAGGCGCTCGAGGTCTTCCACCAGGCGCGGCGTGGTGTTTTCCTCGAGGCAGCCCAGCGGCGTGGAGCGGCCGGCGCCCCGCTGGTCGTACACGACGATGCGGTAGAAGGCCGGATCGAAGAACTGGCGGTGCACCGCGCTCGCCCCGGCGCCCGGCCCGCCGTGGAGGAACACCACGGCGACACCACGCGGGTTTCCGGACTGCTCGAAATACATCCGGTGCGGCGCATCCAGCTCGAGCATCCCGC
This sequence comes from Usitatibacter sp., assembly GCA_035553995.1. GTDB lineage: Bacteria > Pseudomonadota > Gammaproteobacteria > Burkholderiales > Usitatibacteraceae > Usitatibacter. The sequence goes on from DATMJE010000169.1 coordinate 7,115, forward strand.
TCGCGTAAGGCTCCAGCGGCGGAAAAAGGGGCGTGTCCCGCCCGGCCAGCTTGTCCTGCGGCATCCGTGTCGGAATCCGTGAGTGAGCCAAAGAGCTTATCAGAATGCCTCGCGCATTCTCCTTGACTTCTCGCAGTGCCTTGAAAATAAAAAAGGAAGCAAAACCGATTACACTATGATGCATTGCAACAACCAATAAGCACAGAGGGTTGACCGTGGAAGCGATGCTCTACCAGTTCTTCGATTGGCAACGCTCGGCGCTCGAGCCCTGGCGGCTCTTCGCCCAGGCCGCCAACGAGCTTTACGGCCATCCCACCAGCCCGCTTTCGTACCTGCCGGGCAGCCGCAACGTCGCCGCCGCGTTCGACCTGATGACGCGTCTCACGCAGCGATACGAACGGCCCGAATTCGGCATCCATTCCGTGACCGTGGGCGAGCAGGAGTATCCCGTCATCGAGACGTACGTGCTCGAGAAGCCGTTCTGCCGCCTGCTGCATTTCTCCAAGGTGGGCGGCCCGAAGCAGCCGCGCGTGATCCTCTTCGCGCCGTTGTCGGGGCACTTCGCCACACTCCTGCGCGATACCGTGCGCACGATGCTGCCCGACCACGACGTGTACATCACCGACTGGATCGATTCGAAGGAGATCCCGATCGCGGTCGGCCCCTTCCATTTCGACGACTACGTCGCGTACGTGCGCGAGTTCATCAACTTCTTCGACGGCGACTGCCATTCCATCTCGGTGTGCCAGCCGACGGTGCCGGTGCTGGCCGCGGTGTCGCTCATGGCCGCCGCTGGCGAGAAAACCCCGCGCTCGCTCACGATGATGGGCGGTCCCATCGACACGCGCCGCAACCCGACCGCCGTGAACGACTTCGCCAAGACGCGGCCCCTGTCGTGGTTCGAGGCGAAGGTGATCCAGCGCGTGCCGATGCGCTATCCCGGCTTCATGCGCCGCGTCTATCCCGGCTTCATGCAGTTCGCGGGCTTCATCGCGATGAATCCCGAGCGGCACGTCGAATCGCACCTGCAGTATTACCAGCACCTCGTGAAGGGCGATGGCGACAGCGCCGATTCGCATCGCCGCTTCTACGACGAGTACAACGCGGTGATGGACCTGCCCGCCGAGTACTACCTCGACACGGTCGACCGCGTCTTCCACAAGCACTCGCTGCCTCGCGGCGAGCTGGTGGTGGCGGGCGAGCGCGTGCGTCCCGAGCTCATTCGCGACAGCGCCCTTTTCACCATCGAGGGCGAGCTCGACGACATTTCCGGCGACGGCCAGACGCAGGCGGCGCAGGGCCTGTGCCGCGGCATCCCGGAAAAGCACAAGCAGCACTTCGTGGCGAAGGGCGTCGGCCACTACGGCATCTTCAGCGGGCGCAAGTACCGCGAGATGATCTATCCGCGCATCCAGGAGTTCATCGCGCGCCACGCCTGAAAGGATCACGCAGGCCTCCACTATCTGGTGGATGACACAGCGCGTGTCCTTGCCGAGAATGGAATCGGTTGGATCGAGCCTTGCCCGCGCGAGGCTCCCGACCAGGGTGATGTCTCGATCCGGGGACATCTCTCCTCAGCTCTGAGCCCCGGCCCTGCCGGGGCTTTTTTTTCGTTCTGTACGCACCCCATAGTTCGTGAAACCGTGCTGCGCACGGTCGACGCGGCCGCCACCATCGTTCCTTCCACACCACGTCGACGTTGCGGGCACAATGACCGCCTCACCCGACGAGGCACCCCATGACCAAGCCGGTCACCCCGCAGGAGATGTTCGAGCTGTGGCAGAAGATGGTGAACCCCTCCGCTTTTCCGCTGCAGTCGCTCATGTTCCCGGTGCTCGATCCGAAGGAGATCGAGAAGAAGATCGCGGAGCTGGAAACGGTCGAGCATTGGCTCAAGGCCAACCTCTCGATGCTGCAGCTCTCGATCCGCTCGCTCGAGTACCAGCGCTCGCTCGTGAAGGGCGGCGAGAAGGTGCGCGCGGCGATGGAGACCGAGGAAGCGCAGGGCGTGAATCCCGCCATGTGGGCGTGGAACATGATGGCGCAGGCCGGCAAGGACATGGCCGCAGCCAGCCAGGAGATCATGCAGCAGGGCAAGGAGGCGATGGAGGCCGCGGCGCGCGAGGCGCCTGCCGCGGCACGCGAAGCGCCCGCCGAGCGCGAAACGCCGAACGCGCCGCGCGCGAAGCGCCGCGCAAAGCAGCCGCCAAAGGAAGACGAGCGCTAAGGGTAGCTGCGGGCGAGGGCTAGTAGGGAACGCTCGCGTCCGGCTTCGCTTCCAGCAGCACGCGCTTGAAGTCGCGCTGGATGCGGTCGAGCGCCTCGCGGCTGTCGCCCTCGAAGCGCAGGACCAGCACGGGCGTGGTGTTCGAGGCGCGCATGAGCCCGAAGCCGTCGGGATACTCCACGCGCAGGCCGTCGATGGTGATGACCTCGGTCGCGCCCTCGAACTTCGCCTGCTTCTGCAGCTTCTCGATCAGCTTGTGGTTGTCGCCCTCGCGCTCGAGCTTCATGTTGAGCTCGGGCGTGGAGATCGAATCCGGCAGCGACTCGAGCGTCTTCGACGGATCGCTCACGCGCGACAGCAGCTCCAGCATGCGCGCGCCGGCATAGAGGCCGTCGTCGAAGCCGTACCAGCGGTCCTTGAAGAACACGTGGCCGCTCATCTCGCCCGCGAGCGGCGCGCCGGTCTCGCGCAGCTTCGACTTGATCAGCGAGTGGCCCGTCTTCCACAGCAGGGGCCTGCCGCCGTGCTGGCGGATCCACGGAAAGAGATTGCGCGTGCACTTCACGTCGAAGATCACTTCCGCGCCCGGGTTGCGCGACAGCACTTCGGCCGCGAAGAGCATGAGCTGGCGGTCGGGATAGACGATGCCGCCGTGCTTCGTGACCACGCCCAGCCGGTCGCCGTCGCCGTCGAAGGCGAAGCCCACCTCGGCATCGCTGCCCTTCAGCTTCGCGATCAGGTCCTCGAGGTTCTCGGGCTTGGAAGGATCGGGATGGTGGTTCGGGAAGGTCCCGTCCACGTCGCAGAAGAGCTCGATCACCTTGCAGCCCATGCGCCGGTAGAGCTCCGGAGCGAAGGCGCCCGGCGAGCCGTTACCGCAGTCCACCGCGATGGTCATGGGGCGCGCCATCTTCACGTCGGAGACGATGCGCTGCAGGTAGGCCTCGCGCACGTCCTGCTTCTCGATCTTGCCCTGTCCCTGCGAGAACTCGCCCTTCTGCACCACGCGCAGCAGGTCCTGGATGGATTCGGCCGCGAGGGTCTCGCCGGCGATCATCATCTTCAGGCCGTTGTACTCGGGCGGGTTGTGGCTGCCCGTGACCATCACGCCGCTGCCGGTGGAAAAGTGGTGGGTGCCGAAATAGACCATGGGTGTGGCCACGACGCCGATGTCGATCACGTCGGCGCCCGCGGCGTTGAGGCCGCGTGCGAGCGCTGCCGAAAGCTTCGGCCCCGAAAGCCGGCCGTCGCGGCCGATCACGAAGCGGCGCATGCCCTTGCGCGCCCCGGTGGTCGCGAGCGCGCGGCCGATCAGCTCGGCGGCGCCCTCCGTGAGCGTCTTGTCGACGATGCCGCGGATGTCGTAGGCCTTGAAGATCTCGGGAGCGATGGCAGTGGTGGCGTTCATTCTCGGTATTCGAAGAAATGCAGCAGCCTGCGGGGCAGCCACTCGATGTGGCCGGGGAATGGCCCGGTGACGAAGCCGACATGGCCGCCCCGGGACGGGAATTCTAGCTTGACCACGGAGGCGACCTCCCGTTCCGTCGGCAGCGCACCCGCGGGCAGGAAGGGATCGTCGCGCGCGTTCAGCACCAGCGTGGGCACCGCGATGCCCGACAGCAGCGGCTTGGCGCTCGCACGCCGATAATAATCCTCCGCGTCGCGGAAGCCGTGCAGCGGGGCGGTCACCACGTCGTCGAATTGCCGCAGCGTCGCCGAGCGGCGCACGGCATGGGCTTCGAAGAGCCCCGGGAAGCGCGCGAGCTTGCCCAGCGCGTGGCGCTTGAGGCTCGCGAGGAAATGGTGGGCGTACATGCGCGTGAGCCCGCGCTCGAGCGCATCGGCGGCGGCGACCAGGTCCAGCGGCGCGGACACGGCCGCGGCGGATTCGACCACCGCGCGCGCGGCCTCGCCGCGTTCACCCAGCCATTTCGCGAGCACGTTGCCGCCCAGCGAGATGCCCACGGCGTAGACGGGGCTCGCGCCCGCCAGCGCCTTCACGCGTCGCAGCACCCATTCGGCCTCGTCGCTGTCGCCGGAGTGGTAGGCGCGCGGCAGCCGGTTCAGCTCGCCGCTGCAGCCGCGGAAGTTGAGCACCGCGCCGCGCCAGCCGCGGCGTTCCGCGTGGGCCATCAGCATGCGCGCGTACGGCGAGTGCGAGGAGCCTTCGAGCCCGTGGAAGACCTGCACCCACGGCGAGCCCGCGGGACCGTCGAGGAAATCCACGTCGACGAAATCGCCGTCGGGCGTCTCCCAGCGCTCGCGCCTCATGCGCGGATGGGGAGCCACCGCGACGATGGAGCCGTACACCGTCTGCAGGTGCGGGTTGCGAAGCCAGCGGGGCGGAACGTACGGCGGCGGCTTCAACGCGTTCGCCACTGGAGCGTATGCGCGCCGTCGGCGCGCTTCGGCCCCAGCATGTCGAGGAGCGGCTCGAGCGCTCGCGCGTTGGGTCCTTCCGCGCGCGCCTCGCCGTTGAACGTGACCGCGCCCGGCGGCGTCACGGTGCCCTGGCCCGCGATGCGCAACGGGCCTTCGAGGGTGCTGGCATCGAGCTTCGTCGCCGCGCCTTCGGCCTGCAGCTTCACGCGGTACGAGCCCAGCGGGCGCACGTCGGAAAACGCGACGGAAGCCGCGCGCCATTCGGCCACGGCCTCGCCGCGGGCCTCGCGATCGTTCCATGCGATGCCGTCGGTGCGCGCGGTGATGCGACCTTCCGGACGGAACGTGCCCAGCAGCGGATAAGCTGTCGCGGCGAACGCGGCCGGCGCATCGGCGCTGCCGCTCGCATGCCACAGGCTCACGCTGCGGGCGAGGGTCCCGTTCACCTGCGCTTCGCCCGCGCGGGCGTCGATCGCGAAGGCCATCCTTCCCGACAGGAGCTCCGCGGGCAGCCAGCGCCAGGCCACGTTGTCGAGCACGACGCTCACGCCGCCCGCATCCACCTGCGCACGCGCTGCACCGTGCCAGACGGTGCCGCTCGCGTCGGCCACATGCACCACGTTGCGCGCGCGGTCCTCGAGCTGCGCCGCGGCGAAGCGCGCGGGCATCGTCGCGACGGCGAAGGCGGCATAGGCCACGATGCCGAGCAGCACGAGCGGGGCGGCGCGCACGTCAGGGGCGCGCCAGCACGAGCTCGGCCTTGACGCGGCCGGGCGCGGCGAGGCGCTCCAGGTGGGCGGTCTCCACGTGCACGCCGTGGCTCGCCTGCGCGGCGATGATCCATTCGATGAGCGTGTTGAACGCGACATCGGGAGCGGAGGCACGCACGCGCTTCGGATCGAGCGTGCTCACCTGCAGGCCGGTCGCCGTGCCCGCGGTGAGCGACGAGAGCGGGGCTTGCGTCGTGGCGGCGGGCGGCAATGCACGCAGCCGCTTCGCTTCGGCGGCCTGGAGCCGCATCGAGTCGATCGAGGCGCGCACCGATGGAATGTCGGCCGCGAGGCGCGCACGCGAGCGCTCGAGCGGCAGCCACACGAAGGCGACGAGGATGGCGCCCGCGACCAGCAGCATCAGCATTCCCCAGATGCGCCGCTCGGGTCCGGGGCGCGAGCGCCAGTAATCCGCGAGCGCGCTCATTGCAGGGTGACCCGGCCGTTGGCGAAGTCGACGCGGTGCACGGCGCCCGGCTGCGACGTGCGCGCCGCGTGCGTGAGCTGCACGAGGAAGTCGTCACCGGCCGCGAGCCCGCGCGAGCGCTTGAGATCGGCCACGTTGCGCGTCATCTGCAGCTCGGGGTCGACCACGACGCGCGCCTCGGGAAACGCCTCGCGGAAAACGGCCTCGCGCTCGGCGTCGAGATCGCGGTACTCGCGCCGCAGCCGCCATTCGTCGACCGCCGTGAATACGAGCTGCAGCACGAGCACGACGAGTGCCAGCGCCGCCGCCTGTCGCGGCAGCCGCCACGCCATCGCGCCCGCGGCCGCGAGCTCGCCTTCGAGGAGCTCGATGCCGCGCCGCCGCGGCAGGCTGCGCCGCGCTTCCCACGGCTCGCCGGGTGCGCAGGGCACGCCCGTGTCGGCGGTCCAGCGCTCGCAATCGACCGCGGCGCCGCCCTCGCCGTGCACCACCAGCCGCTCGGGGCGATCGCCGCGCGCGGTGGACTCGTCCAGCGCGATGCGAAGCGCGAGCGGCACGCCATCGCCCACGTCGAAGGTCGCCGCGACGCCTTCGTCGTCCACCAGCATGCCGCGCTCGCGTCCCCAGGCGAGGTGCCATTCGCCGCGCTCGCCGCGCGCGAGCTCGCTTTCGCACCAGGCGCTGCGCGCGGCCACGCCGCCGCGTGCGAGTGCGGCGAGCATGCCGCGCAGCCATTCGCGATCGACGACTGCCACGATCGTCTCGCCGCTCGCGAGCGTCGGGCCCGCCACGGCATGAACCTGGTTCGGGTCGGCGAGGAGGCGATCCTCGACCGCGTACGGCAGCAGCTCCCGGATGGTGGCGGCGTTCACCCGCGGCAGGCGCAGGCGCGCGAAGAGCACGCGCTCGGCGGGCAGCACCGCCTCGACCGCGGCGGCGCGCGGCATCTCCTCCACCGGATCGGCGCCCTCGCGCGCCACGTTGCCGCGGTTGTCGAAGAGCGTCCACGGGAACGCCATTCCGGGGACGGCACGATCGGTCGCGGGCAGGAAGACGCGCAGCTTCATCGGGGCGCGCCTCAGTAGCGCGAGCGGCGCCAGACGACGAAGGTGCCCACGCGCGGCTGCGACTGGCGCTGCACCAGTGCCTCGATCGCGAGCTGCACGTCGTCCTGCGCCACCTGCACGCGCACGGAAAAGAAGTCGCTCGCCGCGGAGAGCGTGCCGGGCACGTTGGTGAGCCCGGCCTTGCGCGCGCGCTCGCCGAAATCCTGCACGTTCGCGAAGGGTTCCTTGTCGCGCAACGCCACCAGCTCCGCAGCCTTGTCGCGCGGGACGTCGAGCACGGCCGCGAGCACCAGGTCGCTCGCCGTGTTCACGTTGAGCAGCGTGCGCGTGGGCAGCGCGGTCACGTAGGGCTTGAGCTTCGCGACCGCCGCGCTGTCGAAGCCGCGGATACGGTAGAGCTCCTCCACCTGCGTCATCGGCCCGTTCGGCGCGCGGTAGGGGCGCGGGAGGGCCAGGTAATACGGATCCTCGGCGCCGCCATTGCCGGAGAGGTCGGTATCGGGGTCGACCCAGTCGAGGACCGCATCGGCGAGCTCCGGGGAGAGGCCGACGGAGGCGAGCAGGCGGCCGAATGCGCGCATGTCGGGTTCGCTGCGGCGCGTCGTGTCCACGAGGTTGTTCAGGTTGAACTTGCCCTGCTCGTCGGCGATGTCGCCGGCGACCACCGCACGCTCGACCGGCAGGCCCGCGATCGGCTGCGCCCACGGTTCCTTCAGCGTGTCGGACCGGGTGTTGCGCGCGTCCTCGAGCAGCACGCCGCGTGCCCAGTCGAGGCCCGCCTGCGCGTAGAGATCGGCCTGCGCGCGCCCGGCGACGAGCATCGACTGGTCGAGCATCGCCGACTGCTGTGCGAGCATCACCGCGGCAGCGCTCGCGGCGACCGCGACGATGAGGATCGCGGTGATGGCCGCGACACCCGACTCGCGCCTCACGGCGCCGCCCGCGGCGGCAGGTCCACGAGGCGCACGATGCGCTCGCCGCTCGCGAGCTCGAGGCGCATCTCCACCGCGGCCGGTGCCGCATCCGCGCTCCCGGGCAGGCCCCACGTGGGACGCCACTCGCCGCCCGGATCGAGGAAGCGGAACTCGAGCGCGCGCACGTCGCGCAGCACCGGCACGGCGGCGGGCTCGTCGCGCGGCGCGATGTCCACGCCGCTCCACATGAGGCGGTCGACGCGGCCGTCCACGAGGCGATAGCCGACGCGTTGCGGCGCCGCGAGCGCGTTTTCCTGCAGGGGGCTGCCGGAGCGCGTGAGCGCGAGGCCGGTCGAGGCTGCCCCCGCGTCGAGCACCGACGAGACGGGTGCGAGCGGCGTGCCCGAGGCGCCGATCGAGCGCCGCTGCGCGAGCACGGCCGCGAGATCCCGCTCCATGCGGCCGACGAAGAGCGTCACGTCGCGCCACTTGCGCGACTCGTGCTCGAGCGCCTGGCGGCTTTGCAGCATCACGTCGAGCGCGCGATAGGCGAAGGCGCTCATCAGCGCGAAGATCGCGAGCGCCACCAGCAGCTCGATGAGGGTGAAGCCGCGCCTACTGCGAGACATAGGCGATGATTCGCGCGAGCACGCGCTCCGGGTTGCGGGCGGTGGAGACGGCGAGATCGACGCGCCGGATGGCCGGATTGGGCGTGCCGCTCACGTTCTGCTCGATCGCGAGCGCGATGCCGGCCTCCTCGGTCGCCAGGTGCGTGATGCCGGTCGAGGGAAACTGGCGCCGCGCGTGCAGCTCGGCGACCTGGTTCTGCGCGGCCCACGTCGCGAGCACCCGCTGGCGGGTCTCCAGCGCGTTGTCGGTCGCGAGGCTCGCCGCGCGCGTGGTGGCCGCGAGCGCCACGGCGAGGATCGCCAGCGCGATGAGGATCTCGATCAGCGTGAAGCCCTTCATGGGGCGACCACGCTCACGGCGCCCGCCGCATCGCCCTCGATGGCCCAGTGCTGGCCGCGCACCTCGAGGGCCACGCGAAACGGCACGCCGAGCCCGTCGGGAAGGAAGAGCAGGCGTTCGCGCGGATCCATCATCTGGCCATCCACGTACAGCGTGTCCAGGCGCAGGCCGGGCGCGAGCGGCTCGTCCGTGCCCGGCGACCAGCTCCGGCCCGCGAGCTTCCATTCGCGCAGCCGCCCCTCGCCCAGCGTGACCGCCATCGGGCGGCCGCCGAACCACGCGGCATCGCGAGCGTGCTCCATCAGCAGTGCCACGTGCGAAATCTCGCGGCGTGCGACTTGCGTGTCGCTCGGGATGAGGTTCACCGCAGCCACGGCGACCACGACGCCCACGATCGCGACCACGACCAGCACCTCGATCAGGGTGAAGCCGGCCCCGCGTTGCGCAGGGCGGGGCCGCCCCGGCGCGCGGACCGGGGCCTCAATCCCAATTGCCAATGTCCGCACCACTGCCTTCTCCGCCGCGTGCGCGGTCGGCGCCGAGGCTGAACACGTCGATCTCGCCGTGGACGCCAGGGGCCAGGTACTGGTAGTCGCTGCCCCACGGATCGCGCGGCAGGCGCTCGAGGTAGCCGCCCTGCTTCCAGTTGGGAGGAACGGGGTTGGTCGTCGGGCGCTGCACCAGCGCCATGAGGCCCTGGTCCGTGGAGGGGTAGAAGCCGTTGTCGAGCCGGTAGAGCTTGAGCGCCTGGACGATGGCGCCGACGTCGGCCTTCGCCGCCACGCGCTTCGCCTCGTCCGGGCGATCCATGAGGCGCGGCACGACGATCGCCGCGAGGATGCCGAGGATCGCCACGACCACGAGCACTTCGATGAGGGTGAAAGCACGCTGCAGGGGGCGGGAGGTCGCCATTGCGGGATTCCGTGAGGGGGGTGCTGCGATTATCGCCCGACGAGCTGGTTCAGCTGGAAGATCGGCAGCAGGATCGCGAGCACGATCGTGAGGACGACGCCGCCCATGAAGAGGATCATCGCGGGCTCGAACAGCGCCGCGAAGGCCGCGAGCCGCGTGGCGATGTCGTTCTGCTGCTGGCGCGCGGCGCGCTCCAGCGACTCGTCCATGCGCCCGCTCGCTTCCCCGCTCGCGATGAGGTGCACCATCACCGGGGGGAACGCGCCCGTGGCGCCCAGCGCCCGCGACAGGCCCATGCCCTCGCGCACGCCGCGCGCGGCCGTGGCGAGGGCTTCGCGCATCGGCACCAGCGTCATGACGCCGGTGCCCGCGTCGAGCGCCTGGAGGATGGGCACGCGGCTGCCGACGAGGATCGAGAGCGTGGAGGCGAGGCGCGCCGCGTCGAGGTGCCGCAGGATGCGTCCCACCATCGGCGCGCGCCACAGCGACCGATGGATCGCCGCGCGCGAGGCCGGGCGCTTCAGCGCGATGCGCAGCACGATCGCGGCCAGCGCGAATGCCACCACCCAGCCGATCCAGGTCGCCTGCAGGAAGACGGACAGCGCGATCAGCGCGCGCGTGAGCCACGGCAACTGCTGGTGCGCGTGCTGGAAGACCTGGATCACCTGCGGCAGCACGTAGACCAGCAGCGCGCCCACCACGATCAACGCCACGGCGAGCACGATCGCCGGGTAGACGAGCGCCAGGGCGATCTTCGCGCGCATCTGCTGCCGGTCCTCGAGGTAGTCGGCCAGGCGCAGCAGCACGCGGGAAAGCTGGCCCGAGGTCTCGCCCGCGGCCACCAGCGTGCGGAAGAGCTCCGAGAAGGTGTTGGGGAACGAGGCGAGCGCCTTGGCGATGGTGTTGCCGGCGAGCACCTCGCCGCGCAGCGCCGCCAGCACCTGGCGCAGCCGCTCGCTCTCCGCCTGCTCGATCAACGCGTTGAACGCCTGCTCGATGGTGAGCCCGGCCTCCATCAGGGTGGCGAGCCCGCGCGTGAGCTGCGTGAGCTCCGTGTGCGACAGCGACATGGGCCGCCTGCGCGCGCCGCCCGGATCGTTCGCCGCGATGACGTCGACGCGGTGCGGCGTAAGGCCCTGCTCGCGCAGCAACGCGCGGGCCTGGCGCGCGCTGTCGGCTTCGAGCACGCCGCGATGCAGCTTTCCCTCGACGTTATAGGCGTGGTACCTGAAGCCCGGCATTTAACGCTGCGCTTTCGTGATTAAAGCAAAACACGGAGAGCGCGGAGAAGGCACGGAGACCACGGAGAAGGCACTAACAGCGTGGAGAAAGCCAAAAAATCGATTCGTGGCGCGGTCGGAATGGTTGCGTTGTGCACGCTTTCCACCATGAATGGTTTTCTCCGTGCTCTCCGTGACTTCTCCGTGGTCTCCGTGTTCCGCTTTTGGTTTTGGGTTTGTGTTTGGCTTACGTCCGCGTAACGCGGAGCACCTCGTCCAGCGAAGTGACGCCCTCGCGCACCCAGCGCAGCCCGTCGTCGCGCAGGCGGATCATGCCGCCGGAAACGGCGTGCTCGCGCAGCTCGCTTTCCGCGACATGGTCGTGGACGAGATGGCGCAGCGCATCGTCCGTGACCAGCAGCTCGTAGATCCCGGTGCGGCCGCGATAGCCGGAAAAATTGCAGGCGCCGCAGCCCGCCGCGCGATAGAGCCGCTCGGGGCGGGGGTCCCCAACTTGTTGGGGCAACGATCCATCTGCCCGGCCGAACACCGAACGCTCGGCCGCATCCGGCTCGTAGGGCGCGCGGCATTGCTCGCACAGGCGGCGCACGAGGCGCTGCGCCAGCACGCCGTTCAGAGTGGAGGCGAGGAGGTAGGGCTCGATGCCCATGTCGATCAGCCGCGTCACCGCACCCGGCGCATCGTTGGTGTGCAGCGTCGCGAGCACGAGGTGGCCGGTGAGGGACGCCTGCACCGCGATCTGGGCGGTCTCGAGGTCGCGGATCTCGCCGATCATCACCACGTCCGGGTCCTGCCGCAGGATCGCGCGCAGCGCGCGTGCGAAGGTCATCTCGATGCGCGGGTTGACCTGCGTCTGGCCGACGCCGTCCAGCTCGTACTCGATCGGGTCCTCGACGGTGAGGATGTTGCGCGTCTTGCGGTCGAGGCGCGAGAGCGCGGAATAGAGCGTCGTGGTCTTGCCCGAGCCCGTGGGGCCGGTCACGAGGAAGATGCCGTGCGGCGCGTGGATCAGGTGGTCGATCGTGTCGCGCGTGGCGGGGCCCATGCCCAGCGCATCCAGCGTGAGGCGGCCGGCCTGCTTGTCGAGCAGGCGCAGCACCACGCGCTCGCCGCTGTTGGTGGGGATGGTGGAGACGCGCACGTCGATCGCACGGCCCGCGACGCGCAACGCGATGCGGCCATCCTGCGGCAGGCGCTTCTCGGCGATGTCGAGGGAAGCCATGACCTTGATGCGCGAGACCATCGCGGGGTGCAGCCCGCGGCGCGGCTCGACCACGTCGCGCAAGGCGCCGTCGACACGGAAGCGCACCAACGCGCGCGACTCGAAGATCTCGAGGTGGATGTCGGAGGCGCCCTCGCGCACCGCCTGGGTGAGCAACGCGTTGATGAGCCGGATGATCGGCGCGTCGTTCTCGGTCTCGAGCAGGTCGGCGACTTCGGGAAGCTGCTCGGTGAGCTTGGCGAGATCCACCGATTCGCCGAGGTCGTCGACGATGGTCTCCGCCGCCGAGGGCTCGCGCGTGTATGCGAGCGCCAGGCAATGCTCGAACTCCTCCGCGGTCAGCAGCACCTCGCGCAGCGGCTTGCCCGCCATGCGCCGCACTTCCGCGAGGGTCGAAGCCTGCGGGTAGGGCCGGATCCACACTTCGAGCGCGCTGCCCACGGCGCGCGCGGCCAGCACGCCCTTCGACTTGGCGAACGGGTAGGGCAGCAGCCGCACGACTTGCGGATCGAGCTCCTGGGGATTCACGGTGCGGGGCAGGGGAGCGGTCATTTGCCGAGGGGCTCGTGGCCCGCGTCCTCGAAGGGCACGAGCTGCTTGGCCGCGGCCGGCGGCAGCAGCACGTTGGACGGCAGGTTCATGGAGCGCTGCACGTTGCGGATGAACTCGTAGCGGTCCGCGGTGATCGAGGCAGCCTGCTTCTCGTCCTTGAGGATCACCGGGCGCAGGAACACCATCAGGTTGGTGCGCTTGTGGGTGCGCGACTCGTACTTGAAGAGCGCGCCCAAGTAGGGGATGTCGCCCAGCAGCGGGATCTTGTCGACGTTGGCTTCCTGGTCGTCCTGGATGAGGCCGCCCAGCACCACGATCTGGCCGTCGTCCACCAGCACGGTGGATTCGAGCGAGCGCTTGTTGGTGATGATGTCCGAGGACTGCACCAGCGCCTTGTCGCGCGTGACGCTCGAGACTTCCTGGTAGATGCGCAGCTTCACCGCGCCCGCTTCCGACACCTGGGGCGTCACGCGCAGCGTGAGGCCGATGTCCTTGCGCTCGATGGTCTGGAAGGGGTTGGTGGCGCTGCCGGAGACGGGCGTGAAGGTGCCGGTGATGAACGGCACGTTCTGTCCCACGACGATCTTCGCTTCCTCGTTGTCGAGGGTGAGCACGTTCGGCGTCGACAGCACGTTGGCCCCCGAATCGCCCTCGAGCGCGCGCGCGAGGAGCTGCAGGTTCGGGATCTGGATGGGGTTGCCGTTGGCGTCGTTCAGGCCGGGGATCGTGATGGCGCCGCGAATGATGCCCAGGTTCAGGCCCGTGCCGATGCCCGCGAGCGCGGCGCCGGTGGCGAGGTTGAGGATGTTCGTGCCGGGGGTGGTGCTGAAGTTGGTGCCGGCGAAGGCGGTCTGGCCGTTGCCGATGTCGCGGCCGGCATTCCACTGCACGCCGAATTCCGCCGCCTTGCCGGTGCTCACCTCGACGATCAGGGCCTCGACATACACCTGCAGGCGGCGCTGGTCGAGCGTGTCGATCACGGTCCTGAGCGCGCGGTACACCGGCTCGGGCGCCGTGATGATGATCGAGTTGGTGGGCGGATATGCCTGGATGATCGAGTTCGGCGGGGGTGCCGCGAAGTTCGTGGAGCTGCCGCCGCCACCGGGGGGCCCGCCGCCGAGCGTGGTCGACGCGGTGGTCTGCGTCGTGGTGTTGCCCGCGGGCGTCGTGGCCGTCGTGGTGGTGCGGCTGGACTCGCTGCCGGAGAGCAGCCCGCGCAGGGTCTCGGCGATGCGCTGCGCCTCCGCGTTACGCAGGAACACCGTGTAGATGTTGCCGTTGCCCGCGCCGGGGCCGTCGAGGCCGAGTGCCAGCGTCTTGATGCGCGCCATCACCTGCGCGTTGTCGGCGCGCACCAGCAGCGCGTTGGTGCGCGTATCCACGGCGACCGCGGCCTTGGGCGGCGTGCCGGGGGCCGTCGCCGGGGCGGTCATCTCGGGGACCACGCGCTGCAGCATCTGCGCGATGTCGATCGCCGAGGCGTTCTGGAGGCGCACGATCTGCACGTCGGTCGCGGGAGCGCTGTCGATGGATTCGATGATGCGCTGGATGCGCCGGACGTTCCCGGCGTAGTCCGTGATGACGATCGCGTTGTTGCCGGGATAGGCGGCGATGAAGTTGTTGGCGGTGACCAGCGGGCGCAGCACCGGCACGAGCTGCACCGCCGATTCGTGCTGCAGCATGAAGACCTGCGTGACGATCCGGTCGCCCGCCACCCGCGCGGCCTGGGAGCCCACGGGCCCGGCGTTGGTCTTGGCTTCGGCCTCGGGCACGATCTTGGTGAAGCCGTCGCCCTCGATCGCGGCGTAGCCCTGCACGCGCAGCGTGGACAGGAGGATCTGGTAGAGGAGGTCCTTCGAGACCGGCTTGTCCGAGACGATGTTCACCGTGCCGGTCACTCGCGGATCGAGGATGAAGTTGCGCCCGGTGTGCTCGCCGACCGTCTTGATCACCGACTGGATGTCGGCGTTGACGAAGTTGACGGTGATCTTCTCGTCTTCCGGGGCGGTTCGCGGTGCTGCGGAGGCGGGTGCGGCAGGCGGGGCGTCCGCGGCGGGCGCGGGCAGCCAGGCCGCCAGCGCCAGCGCGGCGAGGAAACTTCGCAAAATCTTCACAATCGCGTGCTTCGGCTTTGATTTATCAGGCGTTTTGCCTGTGGGCCAGTGTACACCAGCAACCGGCCTACTTGTGCACCGGGCCCATCAAAGTGTCCGGCAGCCAGGTCGCGATCTCGGGGAAGATACAGAGGATCACGATGCACAGGAACATGCACAGCACGTACGGGACGCTGCCCCACATCACCGTGGTCACGGGCACGTCCGGCGCAATGGACTGGACGATGTAGATGTTGAGGCCCACGGGCGGGTGGATGAGGCCCACTTCCATGTTGATCGTGAGGATCACGCCGAACCAGACCGGATCGAAGCCCGCGGCGGTGATGATCGGCATGAGGATCGGGCTCGTCATGAGGATGATCGCCGCGGGCGGGATGAAGAAGCCGCACACCAGCAGGAACACGTTGATGATGCCCATCAGCACCCAGCGGTTCACGTGCAGCTCGGCGATCGCGGTGGCGAGCGTCTGCGTGAGGTAGAGCGAGGTGAGCATGTAGCCGAAGAGCACCGCCGCGGCGATGATCATGAGGATCATCACCGACTCGCGCATCGTGTCGCGCAGGATCTCCCACCACATCGAGGGCGCCCACATGCGGTAGATGACGACCGCCGCGAGCACGCAGAGCGCCGCGCCCACGCCCGCCCCTTCCGAGGGCGTGGCGACACCGCCGTAGAGCACGTACATCACGCCCACGATGATGGCGATGAACGGGAAGACCTTCGGCACCGACGCGAACTTCTCCTTCCACGAGTAGCGGAATTCCGGCGCGTGGGTGCGGAAGCCGCGCTTCCAGATGATGAAGAGCGTCCACGCGATGAAGAGCCCCGTGAGGAGCAGCCCCGGCATGACCCCGGCCAGGAACAATCGCCCGATCGAGGTCTCGGTCGCGATGCCGTAGAGGATGAAGGTGATCGACGGTGGTATCAGGATGCCGAGCGTGCCGCCCGCGCAGATGGAGCCGCAGGCGACGTCGTCGGGATAGCCGCGCCGGCGCATCTCGGGAATGCCCATCTTGCCGATGGCCGCACAGCAGGCGGGCGAGGAGCCGGTGAGGGCGGCGAAGATCGCGCACGCGCCGATGTTGGAGATGGCGAGCCCGCCGGGCACGCGGTAGAGCCAGCGGTCCAGCGCCTCGTAGAGGTCCTTGCCCGCGGGCGAGGAGCCGATGGCCGCGCCCATCATGACGAACATGGGGATCGACACCAGCGTGAACTCGTCCAGGCCCGACCAGAATGTCTCGGCCACCACCCGCAGGGCGTCGAATCCCTGGAAGAGCAGCAGGAACACGATCGAGATGGCGCCGAGGCCGAACGCGACCGGCACGCCCGAGAACAGCAGCCCGATGGTCACGACGAAGACGAGGAGCCCCTGGGTGGTGGGGCTCATGCCGCGTTCCTCTTCGGCCAGATGCCGAAGGGCGCCGTCTCGCCGGTCACGATGCCGCCGATTTCCGCGATGTACTGGAGCATGAGCAGTCCCAGGCCGATGGGCATCGAGAGGTACGGAATCCACAGCCGCGCGCGCCACACCGTGTTGGAGCGCCAGTTCTCGCTGAAGGCCTCGTACCAGAACTTGGTCGTGAGCACCCAGAGCACGACGACGAACGCGAGCGACAGCGCCATGGTGGCAAGCGCCAGCCAGTAGCGTCCGCGGTCGCCGATCTGCAGCGGCACGATGTCCACGTTGATGTGGCGGCGTTCCATCAGCACGTACGAGCTGCCGACGAAGGTGGCCGCCACGATGCTGTAGGTGACCACGTCGATCTGCCAGATCGTGGTCAGGTTGAAGATGTAGCGCTCGATCACCATGTCGCAGATCACGAGCACCGCGACGGCGATGAGCAGCGCGGAGACGACGCCGGCTGTCGTGGACAGCCGGCGCATCAGGTGGATGTAGGCTCGCAAGGGCGGGGCGGGCTTACTTGACGGCGAGCGCCTCGTCGATCAGCTTCTGCCCGTTCGGCACTTCCTTCGCGAAGCGCGCGTAGCTGCTCTTGCGCGCCATGTCGAGCCAGGCCTGGTAGTCGGAATCGCTGAGCTCGACGACCTTCCGGTTGTGGTCGCGGAAGGCCTTGATGGCTTCCTCGTTCACGGCGTCGGCCTTGCCCTCGTAGAAAGCCTGCGCCTTGCGGCCGGCGGCGAGGAGCGCATCCTGCTGCTTCTTGTCGAGGCGCGCGAAGGTCTTCTTCGACATGATCACCGGCTCGTACATGAACCAGAGCGCGTTGTTGCCCGGCGCGGTGAGGCAATCCGTCACCTCGTAGAGGCGCATGGAGGCGAAGGTGCCGAGGCTGGTGTCGGTGGCGTTCACGACGCCGCTCTGGAACGCGTTGTAGATCTCGTTGGAGGGCGGGCTCACGATGCTGGCCCCGGCCTCTTCCCACATGTTGGCGAAGGTGGGGCCGGCCGCGCGCAGCTTCTTGCCCTTGAGGTCGTTGGGATGGACGATGCAGCCGCCCTTGGCCGCCACGCCGCCCGCGAACCACGCATCGGACAGCACGATGCCGCCGTGCTTCTCGATCTCGGCGTGGATGTCCTTCATGAACTGCGACTGGCTCACGCGCTTGGCGCGCTCCTGGCTGCGGATGAGGCCGGGCATGAGCGTCGCGCTGAAGGCGGGGACCTTGCCGCTCGCGTAGTCGAGCGGGAACAGCGTGATGTCGAGCTGGCCGTTGACGATCGCGTTCCACTGGTCGTTCGGCTTGAAGAGCGAGGCGCCCGGGTAGACCTGGACCTCGAGGCCCACGTTGGCGGCCCTGGCTTCCTTCGCGATCATCTGGACCATGTCGTCGCGCACGTCGCCCTTGCCGCCGGGGAACTGGTGCGACGCCTTGAGCGTCACGTCGGCCGCGACCGCGCCAGTGGCGACCGTGGCCAGCGCGAGCGCGGCCCACCATGTGGCTTTCATCATCTGCTGTCTCCTCGTATCGTTTTGCGATGGACCCGGCTCATGCGGCCGGTTTCAGCAAACAGTCTACATCGGCCCGGCCATCTCACTGGATCTGGTAGCTGAGGTGCACGGTGCTGGTCCCGCGCTGCACGTCGGCCTGCACCAGCGAGGTGGTGGCGAACTGTTGCCAGAGGCGCGCGAGGTCGCCCGGAGAGGCCACCGGCTGGCCGTTGATGCTCCTGATCACGTCGCCCGGCTGCAGCCCGAGCTTCGCGGCGAGGCTCCCCGCGGGCGCCGATTCCATGCGCACGCCGCCTCCGGGCGGAATGCCGATGGAGCCGAGGTAGTTGAGCTGGTTGGGATCGCGCAGCGCGTCGTCGAGCTCCTTGCGCGAGAGGCTGTACGTGGTGGCGCCTGACCGGGCCACGTTCAGGTGGAAACCCGTGGTGCGTGCGCCGGGGCGCGCGCCCGCCGGCGCACCATGCCAGGCCTCGAGGTCGATGCGCTCGTCGACACCGTTGTGCGAGAGCACCACGTATGTGGGGTGCACCTCGGTGAGCTTCACGCCGGGCTGCACCTCGCGCCCGAGGAACACCGCGATGTCGCGGCCGGTGCCGGTGGAGAAGATCGCCGACGCCGCGACACCGGGCGTGGGGGCGATGACGCCCTTCAGGTGCAATCCCCCGCGCGAGGCCGCAGCAGTCGACGATGGCGCCGCGGCACCGAAGAGGCGGCCGATGGCGGCGAGATCCACGTCGGATTGCGACTCGCCCGACGCCACGCGCGAAGGCGGGGCTGCGAATTGCCACGTCCAGTACGCGAGCTGCCAGGCGAGCAGCAGCACCAGGGCCACGGCGAGGAACGCCTCGAGCACGCGTTGCGGGCGCGAGGCGGAGGGCGGGGGGCTCAGGACGGCCATGGCTCGATGTTACTGCGTCGGCAGGCGATCCAGATCGATGTCCACGTAGCGCCAGGGCTCGTGCGCGAAGGGATGCTTCTTGTAGCCGATGACCCACGGGTGGATGAGGATCGCGTTGCGCATGAGGGAATTCACGCGCCACGGCGCGTACACCCAGAGGATGCGCACCATGCGGCGGTAGAGCTCGGTGCGCTCGGGCGAGTCGGGCATCACCTTCACCTTCTCGTAAAGAGCGTCGTACTCCGGCAGGCTGAAGAGCGAGTAGTTGGCGCCGCCGATCGACTTGCTCCAGAAGAGCTGCAGGAAGTTCTCGCCGTCGGGATAGTCCGCGATCCATCCGTAGGTGAACGACTGCACCCGGCCGAGCTGCGCCTGGCGCCGCAGGTCCGGCAGCTTCTCCACCTTGTCGAACGTCATGCGGATGCCGATCGCTTCCATCGCCCGCCGCCACAGCTCGTTGCGCTGCCGCGAGCGCTGCTCGGGCGTCGAGGCCTGGTCGATCACGAGCGGCGAGCCGTCGGGCATCTCGCGGAAGCCGTCGCCGTCGCGGTCGACGTAGCCGTACATGTCGAGCAGCGCCTTGGCGCGCGCCGGATCGTAGACGAGCGTGGGACTGGTCTCGGGCGTGTATCCCGCCATGCCGGGCGCAATCGGGGAGTCGACCTTGATCGCCTGGTTCTTGTAGATGGTGGCGATCTCTTCCCCGACCGGGTAGCCGAGGCAGATCGCGCGCCGCAGCGCGATTTTCTCGGGCGTGTAGCCGCCGACGATGGGGTCGCGCATGTTGAACGTCGTGTAGGTGATCCACGCGATCTCGTCGGGGCGCACGCTGATGCCGCGCCGCGCGAGGTTCGGCGCGAGCTGCCCGCCCGGCATCGCGACATCCAGGAACTCGACCGGCAGCGGGCGCAGGTAATCGTGCTCGTTGTCGAGGAAGGCGAGCCAGCGCGGCTGGTGCTCCTCGATCACGTCGATCTGCACCCGGCCCACGAGCGGCAGCCGCTTGCCTTCGAGGTGGCGCGCGATGGCGGCGTCGCGCTCGTCTTCGCCGCCTGCGGTCGTGAAGTAATTCTCGCGATAACCGGGATTCGCTTCGAGCACCACCCGTGCGGAACGCCGCCACGCTCCGAGCCGGAAGGGTCCCGTGCCCACGGGATGCTCGGCGACACCTTCGCCATAGCGTTCGACCACCTCGCGAGCCATCGCGGCCGTCGCCGGCATGGTGAGGATGTAGGGCAGGTTGTAGTCGGGCTCCTTGAGGCGGATGCGCAGCGTGTAGCGGTCGACGGCCTCCAGCCCCGGGAGCGGGCGGTCGTAGTCGAAACGCCCGGTCTTCTTCGCCTCGGCCGCGAGCTCGTCGCCCCCCACGAGCTTGCCTTCGAGGAGGAACGCCCACTGCGCCCGCACCTTCGGGTCGATGAGGCGTTTCAGGCTATAGACATAATCGGCCGCGACCAGCTCGCGCTGCCGGCCCTCGAAGGCGGGATCGGGCGTGAAGTAGATGCCCGGCTGCACGTGCAGGGTGTAGGTACGGCCGTCATCCGCTACCTCGGGAAGCGCCACCGCGGCACGCGGTTGCAGGCGAATGGGACGCGCCAGGTGGTCGTACTGCAGCAGCGCGTCGAAGATGTTGTCGCACAGCTCGCCGGTGAACTCGTCGGACTCGCGCGCGCAGTCGAAGCCGCGCTCGGCGCTGGTGACCGCGATCCGGATCACCTTGCGGGGATCGGCCGCGTGCGTCGTGCCGAGGGCAAGCAGCGCACACAGCAGCAGGACGCAACGCCACCTGGCCCTGCGAGCATCTGCGTTCATCTGCATCGATCCGCGGTCATTGCCCGCCCGCGGCGGTGCCGGTCAATGGAGGACGTGCGCCTGGGAGGGCTCGTCTTCCTCTTCCTCGGAGGTGCCGGCCTCGGGCAGCGGGCTCGCATGGTGGATCACCAGGCGCCAGCCATCGTCGGTGAGCTCGAAAACGTTCGTCGCGGCGACCGCTGCGGCGTCTTCCTCCTGCCCGGGGGCGGAGACCATCTCCACCACCGACTGGATCGCCACGGTCTGGCCCTCGAACTTGCAGGCATCGGCCGTCACCACGCGCACGCGCCCGCCGCCGGAGAAGATCTGCCCCCAGCTTTCGCGCACCGCATCGAGGCCGACCAGGCGCGCGCCGTGGGGATGGACGCAGACGATCTCGTCGCGATCGGCCCACACGGCCATCATGGCAGCGAGGTCCGCGCGCTCGAACGCGTCGTAGAACGCGGTCGCGGCATCGTCGGGCGTGGGGAAGAGCTTGCTTCGTCGCTTCATGAGGTCATTCGGGCAGGCGCGGGCATCATACCAAAGCGCATAATTAACCCCCCGTAATTTTCGCGCTTCCCCCCATGCCCCGATTCCTCGTCAATGGCGATATCGTCGATTTCCGCGCCTCCCCGGACACTCCCCTGCTGTGGGTCCTGCGCGACCAGCTCCAGCTCACCGGCACCAAGTTCGGCTGCGGCATGGCGCAATGCGGCGCCTGCACCGTGCACGTGAACGGCGAGGCCGTGCGCTCGTGCGTGACGCCGGCTGCGTCGGTCGAGGGCAAGCGCGTGACCACCATCGAAGGGCTCGAGCGCGATGCCACCGCGCGTGCCGTGAAGGCCGCGTGGATCGATCGCGACGTCGTGCAATGCGGCTACTGCCAGTCGGGGCAGATCATGTCGGCGGTCGCGCTGCTGGCGAAGAACCACGCGCCCAGCGACGCCGACATCGATGCGGCCATGAAGGGCAACATCTGCCGCTGCGGCACCTACCTGCGCATCCGCGAGGCGATCCATCGCGCGGCTTCCAGCCTGAAGAAAGCATGAGGGGAGCGGCCATGACGATTTCCCGCCGCAAGTTCATGCAGGTCTCCGCCGCCGTCGCCGGCGCGCTCGTGATCCCGCTGTGGCTGCCCGAAGGCGTGGGGCGCCTCGCACGCGCGCAGGCCGCGGAAAAGAAGCCGATCCCGCCGAACGCGTTCCTGCGCATCGGCAAGGACAACACCGTGACCGTCGTGGTGAAGCACCTCGAGTTCGGCCAGGGCGTCACCACGTCGCTCGCGATGCTGGTGGCCGAGGAGCTCGAATGCGACTGGAGCAAGGTGCGTGCGGAGCTCGCGCCTGCCGCGCCGGAATACGCCCACACCGCGTTCGGCATGCAGATGACGGGCGGCTCGTCGAGCGTCTGGAACTCGTACGACCAGCTGCGCACCGCCGGCGCGCAGGCCCGCATGATGCTCATGCAGGCGGCGGCCGACCAGTGGAAGGTCCCGGTGGCACAGGTGCGCGCCGAACGCGGCTCCATCCTCGGCCCCGGCGGCAAGCATGCGACGTACGGACAGCTCGCCGAAGCGGCCGCGAAGCTGCCGGTGCCCGAGAAGCCCGCGCTCAAGGACCCGAAGCAGTTCAGGCTCATCGGCAAGCCCACGCGCCGCCTCGACTCCGCGGAGAAGTCGAGCGGGCGCGCCACCTTCGGCCTCGACGTGCAACGCCCGAACCTGCACACCGCGGTGGTCTCGCATGCGCCGGTGTTCGGCGCGAAGATGAAAGGCTTCAACGCCGACAAGGTGAAGGCGGTTCCCGGTGTCACGCACGTGGTCGAGTTGCCCAACGGTGTCGCCGTCGTCGCGAAAAGCTTCTGGGCCGCGAAGCAGGGGCGCGACGCGCTGCAGGTCGACTGGGACCTCGGTCCCAACGCGGGCCTTTCCACGACCGAGCTCGGCGAGCGTTTCCGCGAGACCGCGAAGACGCCCGGAAAGATCGCGAAGAAGGCAGGCGATGCGGAGGCCCTGAAGGGTGCCGCGCGCACCATCGTCGCCGAATACGAGCTGCCGTTCCTCGCCCACGCGGCGATGGAGCCGCTCAACTGCACGGTGGAAGTGAAGCCCGATGGCGCGGAGCTCTGGGTCGGCTCGCAATTCCAGGGCGTGGACCAGATGGCCGCGGCGAAGGTGCTGGGGCTCAAGCCCGAGCAGGTGCGCCTCAACACGATGCTCGCCGGCGGCGGCTTCGGCCGGCGCGCGAATCCCGCTTCCGACTACGTTGTGGAGGCGTGCGAGATCGCACGGCAGGCGAAGGTGCCGGTGAAGACCGTGTGGACGCGCGAGGACGACATCCGCGGCGGCTACTACCGGCCGATGTACGTGCACCGCGTGGAGGCGGGCCTCGATGCGCAGGGCAAGCTCGTCGCGTGGCACCACGCGATCGTCGGCCCCTCGATCATCTCCGGGACCGCGTTCGAGCCGATGATGATGAAGGACGGCATCGATCCCACGTCCACCGAGGGCGTCGCGGACACGCCGTACGACATCCCGAACATGCAGGTCATGCTCCACACCGTGAACGTGGGCGTGCCGGTGCTGTGGTGGCGCTCGGTCGGGCATTCGCACAGCGCGTTCGTGATGGAGACGATGATGGACGAGCTGGCCGCCGCGGCGAAGCAGGATCCGGTCGCGTTCCGTCGCGCGATGCTCGCGAAGCAGCCCCGCGTGCTGCGCGTGCTCGACCTCGCAGCGAAGGAATCCGGGTGGGGTTCCGCACCACCGCAGGGCCATGCGCGCGGCATTGCGGTGCACGAATCCTTCGGCAGCGTGTGCGCGCACGTGGCGGAAGTGTCGCTGGATGGCGACCGGGTGCGCGTGCATCGCGTCGTTTCCGCGTTCGATTGCGGCCTCGTGGTGAACCCGATGACGGTCGAGGCGCAGGTCCAGGGCGCCATCGCGTTCGGCCTCGGTGCCGCGCTCTACAGCCGCATCACGTTCAAGGATGGGCGCGTGGAGCAGTCGAACTTCCACGATTACCGCGTGTTACGCATGGACGAGATGCCGCGCGTCGAGGTGCACCTCGTGCCCGGTGGCGAGAAACCGACAGGCGTTGGCGAGCCCGCCACGCCGCCGATCGCGCCCGCGGTCGCGAACGCGCTCTTCGCGCTCACAGGCAAACGCGCACGAGTCCTACCGCTCGAAGGGGTCCGCAACACCTGACGGCATTGAAATTGCATCGATAAACTCCAACTTATGCCTGTGACCCGCGGAGCTAGCCTCGGGCAGGGGTTTCTGGAGGAATCATGGATCTGAGGTTGGGCGTTCACCAGTGGCAGAAGACGGTGCTGAAGATCGTGGGCAACCCGGTGGCGGAAGTGATCGCCGTGATCGTGGTCGTCCTCTTCGCCGCCTTCGTCGTCGTGGATTCCGAAGCGGAGCACCAGCTCCCGCACCTGCCCGCCATTTCGGCCATCAAGTAGCGAAGGTCCTCGCCTTCGTGCTCGGCGTGGCCCTCGTCGGCGGCTGCGCCTGGCTCTCCGGGAAGCAGGGCGAGCTCATCTTCCGCCCGTCGAAGGAAACGTGGTGGGGCTACGAGCCCACTGCGCGCGGCTTCCAGGAACGCGACATCGCGGTCGGCGCCGAGGGGCAGCGCGTCCACGGCTGGTGGCTTCCGGTGGAGGATCCGCACGCGCCCGCGGTGTTGTACCTGCACGGCGCGCGCTGGAACCTCACCGGCAGCGTGACCCGCATCGAGCGCTGGCGCCAGCTCGGCTTCTCGGTCCTCGCGGTCGACTATCGCGGCTTCGGCAAGAGCACGGACGTGGCACCCAGCGAGGCTTATGCCTACGAAGATGCCGAGGCCGCGTGGGACGAGCTGGCGCGCCTGGCACCCGGGCGAAGGCGCTTCATCGTCGGGCATTCGCTCGGTGGGGCCATCGCCACGGAGCTCGCGCGCCGCCACCCCGAGGCTGACGGACTCGTGCTCGAGGCCACGTTCACCTCCGTGCGCGACATGATCGACCAGTCGCCGTGGGGCTTCCTCCCGGTGGGCCTCATCCTCACGCAGAACTTCGATGCGCTCGCCAAGCTGCCGCAGGTGCGCATGCCGGTCATCGTCGTGCACGGCACGCGCGATTCGGTCGTGCCGTTCCAGATGGGCGAGCGCCTCTTCGCCGCGGCCCACGAGCCCAAGCGCTTCGTTCGCGTCGAGGGCGCCGGGCACCACAACCTTTCCGGCATCGGGCTCGACCAGTACCGCAGGGCTCTCGCCGACGTATTCGGGCTCCATCCGCAGTAGCGTTCCTCCATGCGGGAAATGGGGTACGTCCCCATTTTTTATTTATCATCGGCTCATGCAGAGCCTCGACCTGGATGTCCTGGAACGCGCGCGCGACTGGAAGCGGGAAGGCCGGCGCGTGTGGCTGCTCACCGTGGCGCAAACCTTCGGGGCCAGCCCGCGTCCGCCGGGGTCGCTCGCGGCGATCCGCGACGACGGCATCCTGGTGGGCTCGGTTTCGGGCGGCTGCATCGAGGACGACCTGGTGGCGCGGCGCGAGGAGTATCGCGGCCGCAAGCCCGGCTTCGCGGCCTACGGCGTCACGGCCGAAGAGGCGCGCCAATTCGGCCTGCCGTGCGGCGGCGAGGTCGAGGTGCTGATCGAGCCCGAGGCCACGATCGCGGAGATCGAGTCGCTGCTGGCGCAGATCGCGGCGGGACGCATCGTCGCGCGCGAGGTGGATCTCGCGACCGGCGACTGGAAGCTCGAGCCCGCCACCGCGCGCGACGAATGCGAGCGCACCGCCACGGTCCTGAAGAGCGTCCACGGCCCGCGCTGGCGGATGCTGATCATCGGCGGCTCGGAGATCGCGCACTACCTCGCGGAAGTCGCGGCCACCGTCGACTACCAGGTGTTCGTCTGCGACCCGCGCGAGGAGTACAAGGCCGCGTGGCGCGTTCCGGGCGCGCAGTGGATCGACGGCATGCCGGACGACGCCGTGCTCGCCTTCCGTCCCGACGGCCACAGCGTGATCCTCACCGTCTCGCACGATCCCAAGCTCGACGACATGGCGCTGCTCGAAGCGTTGAAGAGCGAGGCGTTCTACGTGGGTGCCGTGGGCTCGGCGCGCACGAGCGCGGAGCGCCGCAAGCGCCTCGCCGATTTCGACCTCACGCCGTCGCAGGTCGCGAGACTGCGGGGTCCCGTCGGCATCTCGATCGGCTCGCGCACGCCGCCCGAGATCGCGGTGTCGATCCTCGCGGACCTCATCGCTTCACGCAACGGCATCGTGCTGGAGAAGGCCGCGAGCGAGGCCGAGCGCAAGCGCGCGTAGACTCTCGCCACGCCGCAAGACGGGGGAGGATCCATGAAGAAGACGTTCCGCATCCTTGCGGGCTGCCTGCTCGCGCCCGCGCTCGGCCTCGCCGCGCAGGCGTTCGCACAGGCGAGCGCGTATCCGCGCCAGCCGGTGAAGGTGCTGGTGCCTTATTCGCCCGGCGGACTGCCCGATACCGTCGCGCGCGTCGTGGGACAGAAGCTCTCGGAAAAGTGGGGGCAGGCCGTCGTCGTCGAAAACAAACCCGGCGGCAATGGCGTCGTCTCCGCGCAGGCGCTGATCTCCGCCGCGCCGGACGGCTACACGCTCATGATCAGCGACATCTCGATGTTCGTGATCAACCCGTTCATCTACAGCAAGCTGCCGTACGACCCGCAGAAGGACTTCACCAGCATCTCGCTGATTGCGCGCGCACCGCTCTTCCTCGCGGTCCAGCCGTCGCTGCCCGCGAACAACTTCCAGGAGTTCGTGGCGCTGGCGAAGGCGAAGCCCGGGACGCTCTCGTATGGCTCCTCGGGCGTCGGCAGCATCCACCACCTCACGTTCGAGTCGATCAAGTCGGCGCTGGGCATCGACGTGCTGCACGTCCCCTTCAAGGGCACCAGCCAATCGGTCCCCGCGGTCGTCGCGGGGCAGGTGTCGGCGGTGTTCTCCGCGTTCCCGTCGCTCGCGGGCTTCGCGAAGGAAGGCAAGTTGAAGCTCATCGCCGTCAACTCGAAGGAGCGCTCGTCGCTCGCGCCCGATGTGGCCACGATCGCCGAGACCACCATTCCCGGCTTCGACTTCGCACCCAGCATCGGCATCTGGGGACCCTCCGGCATGCCGCCTGCGATCGCCAACAAGATCGCGGCGGACGTGAGCGACCTGCTCAAGGATCCCGCGTTCGCCGAGCGGCTGCACGTGCTCGGCATCGACCCTGTCGGCCTCGGGCCGCACGCCTTCGAGCAGCAGCTCGCCGCGGACCGCGAGCGTTACCAGCGCGCGGTGAAGGTCGCGGGGGCGAAGGCGGATTGAGGCGCCCATGCCGCCGGACATCCGTGGCGTGCTGCTCTGCGGGGGCCGCGCGAGCCGCTTCGGCGCGGACAAGCTGCTCGCGGGCGCGGAGCCCATCGTGGTTCAGGCGGCGCGCCACTTGATCGAGGCTGCGGGCAATGCGCTCGCGGTGATTCCCCTCGGACGCGAGACCTTGCGTGCGGCGCTGGAGCCGCTCGGCTGCGAGGTGCTCGAGACCGATCGCACCGCGCTCGGCATGGCGGGGTCGCTGGTCGCGGCGATCGAGGCCACGGAACGCGCCGACGGCTGGATCGTGGCCCTGGGTGACATGCCGGCAGTGCGTGCCGGGACCATCCGGGCGGTGCGCGATGCGTTGCTCGCCGGCGCGGCCGTCGCGTTGCCCTGCGATGCGCACGGCCGGCGCGGGCATCCGGTAGGCTTCGCCTCGTCGCTGCGCGGCGAGCTGCTCGCGCTTCGAGGCGACGTGGGCGCGCGCGAGGTGCTCGCCCGCCATCCCGACGCGATCCGCGCCATCGTCACCGACGACGCGGGCATCTTCGTCGACATCGACACACCGCAGGACCTCGAACGCATGGGGGGACGATGAAGATCCGGGGAGCCGTGCTCGAAGCCATGGGTGCGCAGCCGCCTTACACGCAGAGCCGGCCGCTGGTGGTCGGCGAGATCGAGCTGGCGCCGCCGCAGCGCGGCGAGGTCCTGGTGCGCATCGCCGCGGCGGGGCTGTGCCATTCCGATCTGTCCGTCATCAACGGCGACCGGCCGCGGCCCACGCCGATGCTGCTCGGCCACGAAGCGGCGGGCGTGGTCGAGCAATGCGGCGAGGGCGTCGCGGACCTGCAGCCCGGCGATCACGTCGTGCTCGTGTTCGTGCCGAGCTGCGGCCACTGCGCTCCCTGCGCGGAAGGCCGTCCGGCGCTGTGCGAGCCGGGCGCCGCCGCGAACGGCGCGGGATCGCTCTTCGGCGGGCAATACCGGCTGCATCGCGGCGCCGATCGCGTGCACCACCACATGGGCTGCTCCTCGTTCGCCGACCACGCCGTGGTCTCGCGCCACTCGCTGGTGAAGATCGACCGCGAGGTGCCGCTCGAGGAGGCGGCGCTCTTCGGCTGCGCGGTGCTGACGGGCGTGGGCGCCGTCGTCAACACGGCGCGCGTGCCGATGGGCGCCACGGTCGCGGTGATCGGGCTGGGCGGCGTGGGTCTCGCGGCGGTGCTGGGCGCGGTCGCCGCCGGTGCGAGCCGCATCGTCGCCATCGACCTCGCGGCCGACAAGCGCGACTTCGCCCTGCGCATCGGCGCGACCGACGCGTTCGACGCGGCGATGCCCGACGCGATCGAAGCCATCCGCAACGCGACCGGCGGCGGCGTCGAGTTCGCGTTCGAGTTCGCGGGCTCGGTGAAGGCGATGGAGCTTGCATACCGCATCACGCGCCGCGGCGGCATGACGGTCACCGCGGGCTTGCCGCATCCGACCGCGACCTTCGCGATACCGCAAACGCATCTCGTCGCGGAGGAGCGCACCGTGAAGGGCAGCTACATCGGCACGTGCGTGCCTTCGCGCGACCTGCCGCGCTTCGTGGCGCTCTATCGCCAGGGACGCATGCCGGTCGATCGCCTGCTCACGCATCGCCTCCCGCTGGCGGAGATCAACGAGGGCTTCGAGCGCCTGCGCGAAGGCAAGGCGATTCGCCAGGTGGTGGTGTTCTAGCGGCTACCTTGGCGTGACCACGCCGGTGCGCGGGTCGAGATAGCCGCCCGGCACGGGGTGCAACACGCGGCCGTGGCTGTCGATGGCGAAGTCGTTCGGCGTCGGCCTTACGGCCTGGCCTGTCGACGGAACGATGGTGACCGCCTTCGGCGGCTCGACGATCTCCACATGCGCCACCTCGCTGGGAGGCACGGGCGTGGGCACGCGCTCGGCGGGCTTCACCACGCTGGGGAAGGGCTGGATCGCCGCGCGCGCCGGCTGTTGCGGGCCCTGGTCCCGGCCGGTGCCGCGCCCCTGTCCCGCGGGACTGCGCAGCAGGTCCGCGAGCTCCTCGCGTGCGCGCTCGCGCTGGGCCATGCTCGCCCCCGGGCTGATGATCGCCTGCTGCAGCTCGTGCATGCGCGCCGCGACGTCGCCCGGTGGCGGCCATTGCGCCTCGTCGAGCGCGGCCGCGTTGCCCGCGGCGCACGCGGCCAGGAGGGCGACCAGGATCGGGCGCACGCGCACGATCAGCCCGCGCGCTTCGGCGGGTATTTCTCGCCGGCCTCGATCTTCGCCTTGAGGATGTTCTGCTTCGGCGGCAGCGGGCACGTGGTGTACTCGCTGAACGCGCACGGCGGGTTGTAGATGCGATTCAGGTCCAGCATGAAGGTCTCGCCCGGCTGCGGCTTCTTCTCGACGTAGAGGAAGCGGCCCGGCTGGTAGGTCGTCTTGCCGGCGGTGGCATCGCGGAGCACGAAGAAGAGGCCCTCGTCATCGCCCACGGCGTCGAGGCGCTGCGTGACACCGTTCACCGTGAACTCGATGTAGCCCGGCGAGGGCTCTTCGGAGACTTCGTCGATCACGTTCACGATGGAGAGCTTGCGCACCGGCTCGTAGGGCACGTACTTCGCCTTCACGCGGTAGGCATCCTTCACGTCGTACCAGACGCGCCCCTGGAAGCGCTTGCGCACCTCGCTCTCCCTGTCGGCGAGGCGCAGGATGTAGTGGCCTTCGCGCTCGATCACGTGGAACGACGCGCGCCCGAGCTGCACCCAGTCCCGGTTCTCGGTGTCGGTGCCCATGACCTTCCCGGTCATCGGGATGCCGTCCTGCTCCATGGTCACGCCGGGCGCGAGCTTCACCGTGACGCGCCCGGGCTCGACCTCGATCGTGCCCATGCGCTCGGGCCCGAGGCCCGGCGGGAAGACGATGTCGTTGCCCTGGCCGGTGCCGAAGGTGTTGGTGCCTTCCTTCATCGGATAGCGCCCGGCGAGCGTGAGCCAGCCGTTGTCCTTGCGCAGGCTCTGCTCGGCGTGCTGGCGCCATTCGATGTCCGCCTTCTTCCAGTCGGGGGCTTGGGCGGCGGCGGGCAGGGCGGCCACCAGGGCAACGGCGAGGAGGGAGGATAGTCGTTTCATGTCGATTGGATTGCCGATCGTCGGGGAGGTTTCGGCCAGGTCAGGTAGCGGGCCAGGGCTGCCCATCGCCCTTGAGCTCGAAGAGCCAGCCATAGTCGTCGAGTGCCACGAGGCGCGCGTCGCGGTCGCGGGCGAGGTCGGCGGCGAGCCCCACATGGCCGCGCGCCACCACGGCCCAGCGCGCCGCGAAGCGCTCGTGGATGGTGGCAGCGATATTCGGGGATCCGTGCATGGCGCCATTGCCGATGTTGTACCAGAGCTTGAATCGCTGCGGATCGCCGTACAGCAGGTAGTGGCCGTCCATTCCGGCGACGAAATTCGCGTTGCGCGAATGGTAGAAGAGCACCATGTAGTCGGACCAGGAGCTGTTGAATACCATCGGCTTCGCATCGTGTGAATCCACGTATCGCATCATCGCCTGGTATTGCGTGACGGGCTTCACGATGACGTCCGAGGCGAAGGACAGTCCCTGCCGCAGGCTCACGGCCATCACCGCCGCGAGAGCCAGGGCCGGCGCGTGCGGCATCCCTGCACGGCCCGCGGCCCGGGCGAGGGGCCCCGCATCGCGCCAGATCAAACCGGCGGACAGTATCGCGAACGGGACGTAGTACTCGCCCATGCGCCAGGCCACGCCCCGGTACATCGCGAGGAATGCGAGGGTGACGGCGACGCTCGTGATCGCGGCGGTCGACCAGCGCACGCGCCGCCGCCATGTCAGCCACGCCGCCGCTGCGAGCGAGCCGAAGAACACCACGTGCGCCGGCCAGGATTCCCTCGCGATGTGCGCCCATCCGGGCCGCAGCCATTCGGTGCCCAGGATGCCGGGCATGTCGTACTCCGCGTGCGCGACCTTGAAGAACGTGGTGAAGATGAGGTAGCGCACGTTCTCGGGGAACCAGGGGCTCAGCAGGAGCCCGAGCGCGCCGCCGTAGACCACGGCGAGCACGCCTTTCCAGTCCGCGCTGCCCTCGCGGTAGCGCTGTGCCACGACGATCACGAAGCAGAACATCGCCAGCAGCACCGCCGCCTGGTAGCCCTGCATGAAGACGAACGTGCCGATGCCCGCGAGCCAGCGGCGCCGGCCGAGCAGGGCGAACATGACGGCGATCAGCATCGGCAACGCGAAGTTCTGCCCGCGCAGCTCGATCAGCCGCGCCGGCAGCAGGCTGCTCGCGCTCGCCATGAGCAGCGCCACGATCGGGGCCCACGGCACGCGGTTGCAGCGCAGCAGCGGCAGGTACACGGCGGGCACGAGGGCGCCCACCAGCGCGCACGCGAGCAGGATGTCCTTCACGTCGTCGCCGAGCAGCGTGAACGGCGAGACGAGCACGTGGAAGAACCAGTAATGGTCCGTTCCGTGCGTGCCGAGCACGGTGTACGGCAGGTTGTCGATCGAGATCCACGGGCCGCGTTCCAGGACCAGGCGCGCCATCTTGTAATGGAAGAGGGTGTCGCCTTCGAACGGCCCGGGATCGGTCGCGATCGACCAGTAGAAGAGGAAGCTGCAGAGGACGAAGAGGACGGCGCTCTCCAGCGCGATCCAGCGCCACGGCATGGTTTGCGCCACGCCTTCGGGGTCGTAGCCCATGGCGCTCTTATTCCAGGCGCTCATCGAACGCCGCCGACACCTGCTCCGGCAGCAGCGTCTCGAGGCAGTTGGTGTGGCCGAGGGGGCAGACGCGCGCGAAGCACGGGCTGCACGACAGCCGCAGCGAGATCACGCGCGCCCTGCCCGAAAGCGGCGGCGTGAAGGCGGGACTCGACGAGCCGAAGATCGCCGCCATGGGGCGGTCGAGCGCGGCGGCGATGTGCATGAGGCCGGAGTCGTTGGTGACGACGCGTGCCGCGAGCGACAGCAGGTCGATCGCCTCGTCGAGCGACGTGCGGCCGGCGAGGTCGCGGCACACGTTGCCCGAGAGCGCCTGCACTTCAGCCGTTATGGGCTGGTCCTTGCCCGACCCCAGCAGCCACACCTGCCAGCCCTGCGCGTGCAGCGTGCGCGCGAGCCCGGCGAAATGACGCGCGGGCCAGCGCTTCGCCGGCCCGTACTCGGCGCCGGGCGCGAACGCCGCGACGGGAGTGTCGAGGGCAAGCCCGTGGCGCGCGAGCGTCGCCTCCCGGGCCGCGGCATCGACCTCGAGCCGCGGCGGTGGCACGGGCCGCTGCAGCGGCTCGCCCGCGGGCTGCGCGAGCGCCGCATAGCGTTCGACGATGAGCGGCAGGGCCTCCTCGTCCAGCCGCCGCAGGTCGTTCAGCAAGCCGTAGCGCATCTCGCCGCGCCAGCCGGTGCGCACGCCGATGCCCGCATGCCACGGGATGAGCGCGGACTTGAAGCTGTTGGGGAGCACGATCGCGCGGTCGTAAGGCGCGAGCGACTTCGCGAAACGCCGCCGCCCGGCGAGGCGCAGGTCGCCATGGCCGAAGGGATTGGCAATCGCCCCGTGCACCTCGGGCATGCGGCGGAAGACCGCGAGCGCCCACGGTGGGGCCAGCACGTCGATGGTGCCCTGCGGATCGCGCGCCTTCACGCGCCCGAGCAGCGGATGGGAGAGCACCGCATCGCCGATCCACGAGGGAGAAACGACGAGGGTGCGCATTTAAATTGGATCCCCCCCGGCTTGATGATCGCCGGGGCAGGCTCTTTCTCGGTGTCCGGGCCTAGTGACCGGAGGTCACCGGCCCCGTCAGCTTGTAGAGCGTGCCGCAGTAAGGGCAGCGCGCCTGCTTCGTCATCTCGATGGGCAGGTAGACACGCGGGTGCGTGTTCCACAGCTTCTGCGAAGGCAGCGGGCAATGCAGCGGGAGATCCGCCGCGGTGACCTCGACGAACTTCTGGTTAAGCTCGGACGGCAGCGACATGTTCGGTATGGACGGGCGTGAGCCAGTGATGGTATTTGCGGTTGCGGCCGTTGACGATGTCGAAGAACGCCGACTGGATGCGCTCCGTGACGGGGCCGCGCGACCCGGTGCCGATGCTGCGGCGATCGAGCTCGCGGATGGGGGTGACTTCCGCCGCGGTGCCGGTGAAGAAGGCCTCGTCGCAGATGTAGATGTCGTCGCGCGTGAGGCGCGTCTTCTCGACGGCGATGCCGAGATCGGCGCAGATCGACTGCACCGAGCGCCAGGTGATGCCGTCCAGCGCCGTGGTGAGCTCCGGCGTGTACACGCGCCCGTCCTTCACGATGAAGATGTTCTCGCCGGCGCCCTCGGCCACGAAGCCGTCGGTATCCAGCAGCAGGCCCTCGTCGTAGCCGTGCTGGGTGGCCTCGAGGTTGGCGAGGATCGAGTTGGCGTACGTGGTGGCGACCTTGGCGCGCGCCATCGTCACGTTCACGTGATGCCGCGCGTACGAGGAAGTCTTCACGCGGATGCCCTTCTTCAACCCATCCTCGCCCAGGTAGGCGCCCCACGGCCACGCGGCGATGGCGACGTGCACCTTGGCCCCGACCGGCGAAACACCCATCTTTTCCGAGCCGTAGAAGGCGATGGGCCGCAGGTAGCAGCTATCGAGGTTGTTGGCGCGCACCACCTCGCGCTGCGCTTCGACGAGCTGCTCGGCCGCGTAGGGGATCTCCATCATGTAGATCTTGGCCGAGTTGAAGAAGCGCCGGGTGTGCTCCTGCACGCGGAAGATGGCGGTGCCGAGGGATTCGGTCTTGTAGGCGCGCACGCCCTCGAATACCGCCAGCCCGTAATGCAGCGAGTGGGTGAGGACGTGGGTGTTGGCTTCGCGCCAGGGCACGAGCTTGCCGTCGTACCAGATGAAGCCGTCGCGGTCTGCCATCGACATGGGGATGCCTCGGAATTACGTGGACAATGGGAAATTCTAGCCGTTTGTGTGCGCCGTCGCACAGCGCAAGCGGCCTTCCATGCGATAATTCCGGCGGCTCGTTGCACCAAAACAAGAATCGGAATGGTCCCACGCATGCCCGAGGATTCTTCTGGCGGCGTGCCGGTGCGCATCCGGCCGCCGATGCTGCCGCGCCCGTCCGGAACAGCGGGGGCCGGCCTCTCGCCCGAGCAGAAGCTCTCCGGCGACATGCTCATGCTCACCACCGGCTTCATGATGTGCGCCGCCGCGCTCTGGCTCGCCATCTACTGGAGCATGGGGTACTCGTACTCCACCGCCATCCCCCTGGTCTTCCAGGCGGTTTCGGCGATCACCGTCTTCCTGTACTACCGCTTCGGGCGGCTGCACGCCTTCGCCTACGCGCAGCTCGGCATGATCCTCTTCGTGCCCTTCGCCATGCAGTGGTCCATCGGCAACTTCGTCGACTCCTCCGGCGTGAGCCTGTGGGGCCTCATGGCGCCGGTGGGCGCCGTGACCGTGCTCGGCAACAAGGAATCGCTGCCGTGGTTCTTCGGCTGGCTCTTCATGACCGTCATGGCGGGCGTGTTCGATTTCCTGCTCTCGGGGTCCGGCCAGCGGGTGGACCTGCACACGGTGTCGGTGTTCTTCGTGCTCAACTTCACCGCCATCTCGGTGATGATCTACGCGCTGCTCTGGTACTTCTCGGCGGAGAAGAACAAGCTGCGCGACCTGGTCGACGCCACGCACGAGGAAGTGCGCCGCGAGCGCGACCGCAGCGACCGGCTGCTGCTGAACATCCTGCCGCCCGCGATCGCCGAGCGCCTCAAGCGCAACGAGGTCAACATCGCGCAGGGCCACGCGGACGTGACGGTGATGTTCGCCGACATCGTGGGCTTCACGCGCATGACCGAGGAGCTCTCGCCGGTGGAGACGGTGCAGATCCTGAACGACATCTTCTCGATCTTCGACGACATCGCCGACAGCCACGGCGTGGAGAAGATCAAGACCATCGGCGACGCGTACATGGCCTCCGCCGGCCTGGACACCGGCGCACAGGTCCACTACGCGGAAGCGGTGGCCGGCATGGCGCTCGACATGCAGGCGCGCATGGCGGAGTACCGGCGGCGCAGCGGCGAGCGCGTCGAGCTGCGCATCGGCATCGGCACGGGCCCGGTCGTGGCGGGCGTGATCGGCAAGAAGAAGTTCATCTACGACATGTGGGGCGACACGGTGAACGTCGCCTTCCGCATGGCCGCCGACGCCTACTCGGGCGCCATCCAGGTCGACCTCATGACGTACCGGCGGCTGCACAACCGCTTCCGCTTCGATGAAGCGCACGAGGTGGAGATCAAGGGGAAGGGCCGCATGCAGGTCTTCCACCTCATGGGCCGGCAGTAGGTCGGGCATCGTTCCGCAGTAGGTCCGGCACCGTTTGGGGAAGCGACCGATTCCTTCGCAGACCGTCGCCGCTTACGCCACTCGATGTCGCTCGTGGTGCCCTCGGAAGTCGAAATATGGCGGCCGCTGCCCAACTCGCGGCGCCTCGTGAGCGATGAAGCTCATCGTTCACTCGTGCACGCTCAGACACGGATCAGCGGACGGCCCCGCCCATTTTCGAGGCCTCGGCGGCTTTCACGGTCCGTGAAGGAATCGGGCCCTTCCTCCTGCGACGGCCGTGGAGCATTGATCGGCAGTGGTTCGAGCCCGCAGTCGATCGCATCCACGGTGGTCGTT